>JANNPN010000296.1:0-31919 GCA_031400185.1 Polyangiaceae bacterium | reverse complement strand
CACCACGCGCGCGACCTCGGCCGCGACCCACGCCGCCGCGACCGCGAGCGGCGTCCAGGCCCCGAGCCCCACGCCGAGGTGCCGAACGACGAGCGCGAAGAGCGCGTACTGCCACGCCGCCTGCCAGAGCGCGCAGGCGAGGAACATCAGTGCACCGACGAGGATCGATTGCTGGTAGTAACTGACGACCGCGTCCGGCATCCACGTTCCGACCCCGTAGGATGCGACGATCCCGAGCCAGACCCCGAGGCCGACGGCGCGTCGGGCCGACGTGTCCCGCACGGCGACCAGGAACGGGACGAGCGCAACCCAGGCGAGCGGCCACCATCCGACCGGAGGGAACGCGAGGCCGTATGCGATTCCCGCTAGGGTCGTCAGAGCCAGCGCGGCGGGGAGGCGCATGGCGCGAGCGTGTACCACGAGCCGCCGTGGACGGCATGCGCTTGCCGGCGCGGGCCGGCCTCGCTACTCGTCGGGCACCGTGATCGCCGCGTCAGTCATCGACCGGATCGCCGGATCGCGCCTGCTGGCGCGCGTCGTCCGCGAGCCGATCGACGCGCTCCCGGTCGCGGCGATCGCGGCGGTGACGGTCGCGCAGCTCACGATTTTCACGTGCATCGACGCGCCGGGACGGGTGCTGGTCGCGGTCGCCCTGCTCTTCCCGTTCCAGCTGAACTTCGCAGGCATGTGCCACAACCACCACCACCGCCGCACCTTCCACCGGCCGCTCGCGAACCGCCTCTTCGAGATCGCGATGTTCTTCCAGCTCGGCATGCTGCCGTACGGCTACACGCTCCACCACAACATCGGACACCACCGCCACTACCGCGATCAGGCCGTCGACTCGAACCGCTGGCGCCGCGCCGACGGCAGCGTCATGGGCCCGTGGGAGTTCGCGTCGAAGCTCTGCGTCGCCATGTATCCGACGGTGTGGCGGATCGGCCGGCGCCATCCCGCTGTGTTCCGGAAATTCCGCCGCATGGCTGCGGTCTGCGCGGCCCTCCTCGGGCTCGCGTTCGGGATCGATCCCGTGAACGCGCTCCAGGTGTGGGTGCTGCCGCTGCCGGTCGCCCACCACCACCACGCGCAGGCGACGTACCACCAGCACGCCGGCCTCGAGCACGACGATCCGCTCCACGCCTCACGCACGGTGACCGACCGCCGCTACAACCTCCGGACGCTGCACCTCGGCTACCACACGGCGCACCACCTCCGCCCGGGCCTGCACTGGTCGAAGCTCCCGGCGTTCCACGCGACGATCGCCGCCCGGATCCCGCCCGAGCTGGTCGACTGACGTGCTGCGGGGGGATCTGGGTGGGAGGCTGCGATCCTCCCTCGGCCGCGTGCTGTCGAAGATCGGCGCATCGCTGTTTGCTGCGGGATCGTTCGAGGCCGCCGCCACCATGTTCCGCCGGGCCGTCGCGTTGGTTCCGACCTCGCCCTGGCACCACTACGATCTCGGCAAAGCGTTGCTGGCCTGCCGGCGCTTCACGGAGGCGAGCACGGCGTTGCAACGGACGATCGCGCTGGACGCCACGCTCTCGTGGGCCCATTACAATCTCGGAGTCGTCGGTCGGCACCAAGGTCGGCCCGAACGAGCCATCGCGTGCTTCGCGCAGGCGATCGCCCACGATCCCCGGCTTTCCTGGGCGCACGTCGACAGGATCCAACTGCTTCTCGAGCTCGAGCGCTTCGAACAGGCGGCGGCCGCATCGCGTCATGCCATCGACCTGATGCCCGACGCGTATCAGCCCTACCTGCATCTCGGTGAGACCCTCACCCACGACGAACGCATCCCGGAAGCCATCGCGAGCTTTCGCACGGCGAGTCGGAAGCAACTCGCCGAGTCGCACCCGCATTTCCGCCCATCGGCGGTTGACGCCCGCGGCGCGCCTCCCCACTTCATCGCCATCGGACAGGCCAAATGCGGCACGACGTTCTTCTATCGGCTTCTTACCCGGCATCCCCAGGTGCTGCCCGCCATCAAGAAGGAGATTCGCTTCTGGGAACGGGACTTCCACTACGGGCTCGATTGGTATCGAGCACATTTCCCCGCGATCGCCGACGATCAGGATTTCGTGACCGGCGAGGCGAGCCCGCAATATCTCGATCACGACGAGGCGCCCGAACGGCTGTCTCGGGCATGCCCGGAGACGAAGCTGATCATCCTCGTGAGAAACCCGATCCGGATGGTGTTCTCTCTGTACCAAATGCGGCGGAGAACGGGCGAGGACGAACGATCATGGGCTGACATCGTGACAGCGGAGTTGGATGCTCCGCTGCCGCGTGCCGGCACGTTCGCGTACTTGCGGAAGGGCCGGTATCTCGACACGATCGAGCGCTGGATGACGCTGTTCCCGAGCGATAGGGTCTTCGTGCTCGACTGCGACCAGCTATTCGCCGACCCGACCGCCGCGTTCAACGAGGTGTTTCGATTCCTCGGCGTCCGACCGTGGCGCGTGCCGCGTCATCGGAAAGAGAACGTCGGGCACTACCCTGCGATGAATGCCGGAGTGCGCTCCGAGCTCGCCGCGTTCTTCCGACCCCACAACAAGCGCCTAGAGCGCTTTCTGGGTCGGAGCTTCGACTGGCGCTGACGGGGGCGAGGCGCGCTCGCCGGCGTCGAGCGCATGTTCCCTGCCCGTCAGCCAATACGCGACTCCCGCGATGATGACGCCGAGCGCTATCGCGGTCGTCTCGTTCCAGAACATGCAGACGGGGCCGCAGGTCGGGACCGAGAGCGACATGATCCCGGGTGGCAGCATCGCCAGGAACCCGCAGAGTGCGCCGCGCAGATACCATCGCGCCGGCCAGTACGTGATGCCGACCCATACGCCGACCAGGAGCCGCGCCGCGTACCAGCTCCATACCGCGATCTCGCCCCGCAGGTAGTAGAGATCGAACTTCTCGGGGATCGGTCCGTGCAGGACCATCGGGATCCAGCCGAGCACGAAGCCGAGGAGCGCGCAGAGGAGCGGATACGGCAAGCGCATCGTCGGCGTGTAGCTCGGAGCCGGCGATGCCCGCAACCCGACCTATGCGGGAACCGTCATGGAACCCCGTCGGCGCTGCGCACGGCGTCGATCACGCGCCGGCGCTGCCCACTCGAACGCCCCGCACTCGTCGACCGACGATCACCCCATCGTGGGGGCGCGGGGGATGAGCGCCGGCGTGCGCGCGCGGTACGCCGCATAGGCGTCGCCGAGGCCGGCGAGCATCGTCCGCTCCTCGACGCGGACGCGGTAGAGGTAGACGGGGACCAAGAGGCCGAGGGCGAGCACCATGCCGAGCGGACTGCCGAGCGCAACGGCGGTGCCGAGCACGGTCAGGATGCTCCCGGTGTACGACGGATGTCGCACCCACCGGTACGGGCCGGTCGTCAGCACCTGTTGCCCTTCCTGTACCATCACGCCGGAGGTGAAAAAGCGGCCGAGCGTCCGGATGGCCCAGAGCCGGAAGACCAAACCCGCGCTGGCGATCACGATGCCGGCGATCACCCACGGTGAGCTCGGCGCCGGCGTCACCGGCTCGCGGAGCGAGAACTGGATGACCGACACGTAGTTCGCAGCCATTACCGCGAGCAGGATCAGGAGTGCCGATTGCCGGTCGCTTGGATCCGTGATCAGCGCGGTCGGCGAAAGCGGCGGCTGCGACCCCAACGTCAGCACGCCCAACGCGAAGCCGGCCAACGGTGCCGGGTGCCAGAACCAGGGCCATCCGGCGAGCATCGTCGGCGGAAAGAACATCAGGGCCGGCATCACGAGGCAGCCCACGATGCGGGGAATCATTGTGGGTTCGGCTTGTGGGTCTGCAGCGTTGCGTGGCTCCGCGTGAGCGCCGTCTTCGTGAGATCGCGCTCGACCTCGACGACGCGGCCGAGATAGTGCTCGTGGGCCGCGCGCGACAGCCGGAGCACCGTGAGCGGCGTCGTCGCGATCACGTCGGCGGTACGCTCGCCGCCGGCGATCAGGGCGATCTCTCCGAAGTAGTCGCGCGGACCGAGCTCGCGCACCTTCAGGTAGCGGCCGTCGGGAGTGGCGAGCTTCACGTCCGCCGATCCGTGCTCGATCAGGAACACGTCGTCGCCGGCCTCGCCCTGACGGACCACGGTCGCATTTTCCTCGAACGTGATCCGCTCGAGAAACGTGCCGAGCACCGCGCTCGAGCGGGAGGGTCGGGAGAATACTCAGCCGATTGAGGATGCCCCGCCCGAAGACGGTTTCCACGGGGAAGAGCGGTCGATCGCGCGACAGCAGCGTCTTGTTCGCCGCGACGTCGCGGGTGGCCTCGAGGGTGATGTACGCAAGGATCTCGCCGGTCTCGGTGGATCCCGACACGACGTGAACGTCACGCGGCGACAGATTGTCGAGCGGCTCGTGCTCCAATCGGTCGGCGTAGATCAGTCGAGGGTCCAACTGGTGCGCCATCAGGTATTAGGCCAGCCGGTACGTCATGAGGGCGACGCGCTGGTCATGGGTGAGGCTCGGCGTCCTGAGCGCGACCGTGCGCGCAATGTGCACCATTGTGGCGCAACGATCTGCGGCATCGCGGAATTCACAATTGTTCCCTGGAGTTCTACGGTCGCGGCGAGTAGATCGCTCTCTCTCAGCGAGCCCCATCCGCATCCCAGAACCAACGCACGGAGTACATTGACCTATGCGCTCACTCCTCTCGCTCTTCGCGGCAAGCCTGCTCGTGATCGTATCCGCTGTGCGCTCGCACGCCGGATGCAACCTGATCCCGTCGGCGAACCCGACCTTCAGGAGCAGCCTCGGCTCCGCGAGCAAGCCGTACGCGGCGCCAGGCGACTTCGTCGAGATCGGCGTCGACCCGAACCGCTGCAACGTAGCGTCGCAGGGTCTGCTACCGACCGCGTCCGAGCACATCGTGACACTCGTGTTCACGCCGACGGGCGGCCAATCGCGCGTCGTCTTCCTGACGACCGACGACTGCGACTTCATGGCGACGAAAACCCAAGCGTGCGAAGCGACGCCCGGCGTCGGAGTCGGCGCGGTGACGTGCGTGCGAGCGAATGCATTCGGCGCCCCCACGAGCCTCGCGCTCGTGGAGCGAAACGGCGAGCCGCGCCTCTCGTTCCGGTTCCCCGACACCGACGCTCTGCTCGGCGGCGAGGACGACGATACGACGCTCGCCGGGCCGGTGAGGATCGCGGTTTCGCGCACGACCGACCCCCTACCCTGCCAGCTCGCGACGACGTCGTGCGCGGCGGCGCCGCTCGGCACGCGTGCCTGCATCGACGAGCTGTTCGACGCCGACGGCACCTGCGGGACGAGCCCAAATGAGACGTTCTCCCACTTCACGGCGCTGCCGCCGCCGAACGACGTGCAGGCCGCGTGCTTCCTCGACTCGCCGCCCTGCACGGCGACGCTGACGAACCTCAAGTCGACCGTCGACGCGGACGGCAACATCCTGATGCCGGCCGACTGGCGCGGCGTGCTCGTCCGCCTCGGCGGCGCCCCGGTGCCGCGCATCGTGCGGACGACGTTCCGCTCGCCGCTCGCGTTCGCCCGCCCGACGGCGGCGTCGCTCGGCTCCTATACCCCCGAAGGCGCACGCCTCCCACCGATCTTCGAGCCCAAGGCCGACCCCAGCATCGTCACCCCGAACGTCGTGAGCCTCTTCGGATCGACGGACGCCCCGTACACGATCCTCCGCAACGCGCGCCGGAACGGCCGCTGCGCCGGCGGCAGCACCGCCGGCGCGGCGTGCACCATCGATCGCGACTGCGCCGGCGGCGGCACGTGCCCGACGACGTGCGTCGGCGGCAGCGTCCCGGATACCGTCTGCACGAGCGACGCGCAGTGTACCGGCGGCGGCCGGTGCGGCGCGCTCTATGCCGACTTCCGCCCCTTCGTGGCGAGCGGCGGACCCCTGACGCTCGCTCGCGCGACGCCCGGCATGTGCCAGCTTCCGCCGCACCAGGCGTGCACCGCGAATGCCGACTGCGCCGGCATGACCAACATCTGCGTCTCGTACGCCTACGAGGCGGAGACCCCGGTCGCGCTCGAGAGCCTGACCGACGGCACCCCGGAGCTCTTCGCGTTCTCGGTGAACGAGGCGTCCGACCTGACGGATCGGAACGGCGACCTCGATGCCGTCGACACGGTCGTGACGCTCCGCGACCGCGTCACCGGGCAATCGCAGGCGCTCGGCGCGCCGGCGGGGTGCGGCATCTCCGGCTCCCCGGAGGCGCGCGCGATCGTGCGCACGCGGAGCGCCCCGTTCGTCTACCCCGCGCTCGCGATCGAAGACGACGTGCTCGCCTTCCTCGAATCCGAGCCGGCGGAGGGCGAGTGCGACACGACCGGCAACGCCAACGTCTTCGACGGGGTGTTGCGGGTCTTCGAGCTCGGCGGCGGCGAGGTGACGGCAGCGCTCGCGCCGACGCGCGTCGTCGACACGGCGCCAGTCATCGACGGCAAAGCTCTCGCGGTCTCGAACGGCCTGGTCTTCTACCGCCGGCCCGAGCCCGGGCAGGCAGACCAGAAGACCGAGCGGGTAAGCCTCGGGATCGGTGGTGCCCAGATATCCGGCGGCAACTCCCTTTTCCCGTCGATCTCGGCCGACGGCCGTTGGGTCGTCTTTTCCAGCGGCTCTTTCCAAATCGTCACCGGGGACATGAATTCGATGGGCGATGTGTTCGTCCGCGACCGCGTGACCGGCACCAACGCGATCGTCAGCGTGAAATCCGACGGCTCGCAGGTAGCGAGCTCCTCGTTCGAAGGCGGGGTCGTCTCCGCGGACGGGCGATTCGTGGCGTTCGAGAGCCCTGGAGCGTTCGTTCCCGAGGACACCAACTCCGTGAGCGACATCTACGTCCGCGACCGCGACCTCGACGGCAACGGCATCTACGACGAAGCAGGCCCCGGGAACACGGCGACGGTACGGGTCAGCGTCGCGACGGATGGATCCCAAGGAAGCCTGGCGAGCACGGATGGCGGGATGTCCATCGACGGCCGCTTCGTCCTCTTTCGGAGCGCTGCCCCCGAGATGGTCCCCGACAAGACGACGGGCTTCGTCGATTTCTACGTGCACGACCGGGACCTCGACGCGAACGGCGTCTTCGACGAGGCCGGGATGGGCGCGACCTCGACGACACGCGTAAACGTTTCCTCCACGGGCGACGAGGCCAACAACGACGGCCCGAACATCGCCGCCGCGATCTCCGCCGACGGCCGCTTCGTCGCTTTCGTCAGCCATGCGTCGAACCTCGTCCTGAACGACACGAACGGCTTCTCGGACACCTTCGTTCACGACCGGCTCACCGGCACGACCCAACGTGTCAGCGTGGCGAACGATGGGACGCAGACGAACGCCGAGACAGCCGAGCAGACGGCGATCTCCGCCGACGGCCGCTACGTCCTGTTCCAGGGTGGAGGAACCAACCTCGTGCCCGGCGATACGAGCGGCGGACTATTTTGGGTGCACGATCGGCTGACGCACGCGAACGAGCGGGTGAGCGTCGCATCCGACGGCACCCAGAACAACGGCATGCTGTCATCGGGTGCGTCGATGTCCGCGGACGGTCGCTACGTCGCGTGGAGCGCCGTGGGTGCGCTCGTGCCGGGCGACACCAACGGCGTCTTCGACGTCTTCGTGCGCGACCGGCTGGGCGGAGTCACGCAGCGGGTGAGCGTGTCGTCGAACGGCGCACAAGGCGACGGCGCTTCTTCGATAGTCCTCGCTGAGTCCCAGCTTCCGAGTTTGTCCGCCGACGGTCGCAGCATCCTGTTCTACAGCTCAGCCACAAATCTGGTGCCTGGCGATACGAACGGCGCCGGCGACTTGTTCGTCCGCGGCCCCGACCCGGCCGACGCCGGCAGCGATCTCTTCGCCGACGGCGCTTTGGACGACGTCGTCCTCGAGGCCCTCGACAGCGCGACAGGCACGCCGACGCTGCTCTGTCCCGCCGACGAGGTCGTGGTGTCGAGCGGCAAGGCGGTCTTCTTGCGGCCGGAATCGGCGACGGGCACGGGCGCGTGCCCCGGCGGATCGCTCAATGCTCCCGACGTCGACACCGCCGATCGCGTGGTCCAGTACTGGCCCGGCAGCGGCGGCGTCCAGAACCTCGGGCTCGCCGCGACGGCGATCGCGATGTCCGACACGGTCATCGCGGCGATCGACGACACCGGCAGAGTGCAATGGCATCCCGTCGGCGGCGGCAGTTGGACCGACACGCTGCAGTACGCCGACTCCGTGCAGGTCTGTGGCCCCGTCCTCGCCTTCCTCACCTCCGAGGCGCAGCAGAGCACGGTCTTGAACGGCGACGGTCTGCAGGACGACCGCGTACTGCAGCTCTACAATCCCGCCAACGGCAACGTCATCAACACCGGACGTGCGGCCGAGGACTTCGTCTGCGGCCAGAACTACATCGCGTTTCGCACACCCGAGGCGGCGCAGGGCACCGACCTCGACGACGACGGCGATCAGCTCGACGACGAGCTCGAGGCCTTCGACATCGCGAACGCGGGATGCCTCGTGACGAGCTATCCTTCGAGCTGCCTCCATCGTACCCATACCGCGGTCAGGCCCTGCACCTTCGACCTCTGCGATCCTCGCTTGCCCTACCGGGTGAGCACGTCGTCCGTCCGCTTCCTCACGCTCGAATGCGAGCAAGGCGGCAGCGTCCCCGTCGGCAGTTGCGCGGGGAACGCATCCCCGGGCCCCGGCACCGACCTCAACGTCGACGGCGATGCGACGGATCTCGTGATCCACAGCTTCGACTTCACGACCGGCGTGCGGAAGGTGATCGGAACCGTCGGCCCCGGTGGCGCCGACAGGGACCCCCTGCAGGACACGGTCTACCCCAGCGTCGGGACGTGCGTCGAGACGTTCGCCGGCACGACCTGCGCCGTCAGTGCCGAGTGCGACAACGGCGCGTACTGCGATGCGGGTACGTGCAAGCGCGAGCACCGTACCTGCGTCACGTCCGCCGACTGTCCGCCCGGAAGCACGTGCTCGCAGACGGCGACGGCGCCGGCGAGCCCCGACACCGACGACGACGGGGTCCCCGACCACATCGACAACTGCGTGTACACGCCGAACGGGGATCAAGACGATACCGACGGCGACGACGTCGGCGACGCGTGCGACCTCGAGACGTGCGGTAATGGCGTCACGGAGGGCGGTGAGGATTGCGACGGATCGACCGCGCCGGCCTGCACGACACCGTGCAGCAGCAATTGTACGTGCTGCACCAACGTGGTCACGGACCCGAAGGCTAAGGTCATGATCGTCGCCAAGAAGGACAGCGGGAAGCTGACGGTGAAGATGAGCATCGCCCTCGCGGGCTACGGGAGCGAGCCCGTCACCGTGCGTCTCGACGACGACACGTCACACCCAATCGCGATCGAGACCTTCACCGCGCTGCCGGCCCTCGGACAGTCGGGCACCAAGTGGCAGTTCAAGGCCAAGGCGGACGGCGTGCAGAAGGTCTACCTCAAGAGCCTCGCGCCGAAGCAGCCCGGCATGTTCCAGCTGCAAGTGAAGACCAAGCACTGGTTCACGGCGGCGGCCGCCGAGATGCCGGCCGCCGACACGGGGCTCACGGTGACGATCGGCGGACAGTGCTTCAGCCACGTGGCGACCAAGAAAACCGACTAGCCACGTCGCCCGCACCGTCGGTCGGCTGGAATGCATCGCAGCCGACCGGCGCGCGACGAGGCCCAAAATTGACCGCCCACGAAGGATCGCGCTACACAATCGCGCCCATGGCATGCGGACGAGGCTCGCGGAGATGACGGCGTCGGGACGAGTGACGCTGCCGCTGCTCACATGGGTCGTCGGGGTCGGCGGCATCCTCGTCGTCACCCTGGGCGGCGGCGTTCCCGGTAGCGCCCAGGAGCCTCCGGCCGGCGTCGCCCGCGAGGCACCGACCGCGGCGGCACTGCTCGGGGTCTCGGCGCTCGGGCGCCTCGAGCCCGAGGACGGCGTTCGCCACATCGCCGGCCCTTCCCTGCCGTCGGTCGTCGTCCGCGACCTGCTCGTCGACCGCGGCGATCGCGTGACCAAGGGGCAGCTCCTCGCCGTGCTCGATACCGCCGACCTGCAGGCGGCGGTCGTGAAGGAAAAGGAGGCGGAGCTCGGGAACGCCCGCCGGGAGTACGACCGCAGCCTCCAGCTCAGCCGGAGTCAGGTCGAGAGTGACTCGCGCCGCGACGAATGGCGCACGAAGGTCGCCGTGCTCGAGGCACAGCGCGAGCGCGCGGAGTGTGACCGGAAGCTCACCGAGGTGCGCGCGCCCATGGACGGCCAGGTGCTCGACGTCCACACGCGGGCCGGCGAGAAAGTCGGCCCGAACGGCATCCTCGATCTCGGCGCCACGCACGCCATGTTCGCGATCGCCGAGGTCTACGAGACCGACATCGGCCGGGTGGCCGTCGGGCAGCGCGCCCAGGTGTCGAGCCCGGTCTTTGCGAAGACGATCGGCGGGGTCGTCGAACGCATCCGTCCGAAGATCCAGAAGCAGGACGCGCTCGGCACCGACCCCGCAGCGCGGAAGGACGCGCGCGTCGTCGAGGTCGAGATCCGTCTGGACGAGAGCGCGCCGGTCGCCAATTTGACGCTCGTCCAGGTCGAGGTCGTGATCCTTCCCGCGGGCCGCTCGTAGCATGCGCCTCTTCCATCCCATTCCGCTGGGATGGCTCCAGCTCTGGCATCGCAAGGTCCGCTTCGCCGTGGCGCTCGCCGGCATCGCGTTCGCCGTCATGCTGATCCTGATGCAGCTCGGCTTTCGCGCCTCGCTCTTCGAAAGCGCGCTCCGCTACCCGAAGCACTTCCAATACGACGTCGCGATCTTCGCGTACGACAGCCAGTACATCGTCTCGCCGGAAAACTTCTCCGATCGCCGGCTCTATCAGGCACTCGCGGTCGACGGCGTCGCGGGCGTGAGCCCGGTCTACCTCGGCCGTGCCGTCTGGAAGAACCCCGACAACCACGCGACCGGCATCGTGTACGTCGTCGGGATCGACCCCGAGGACGACGCGCTGGACGCACCCGGTCTCGCCGAGGGCAAGCACGTCATCAAGCTGCAGGACGTCGTGCTCTTCGACCGCGATTCGCGGAAGGAGTACGGACCGATCGCCGACCGCTTCGATGCGGGCGAAGCGGTCGAGACGGAGGTCAACGACCGGCGGATCCGGGTCGGCGGGATGTTCGTCATGGGGACGTCGTTCGGCATCGACGCGAGCATCCTCACGAGCGGCGCAAACTTCCTCCGCATCTTCCCCACCCGGCCGAAGAACCAGGTCAACCTCGGGCTCGTGCACGTAGCACCGGGGGTCGATCCCGCCGGCGTGCGCGATCGCCTGCGCGCGCTCCTCCCCGAGGACGTGCTCGTGATGACCCGCGCCGACTTCGCCGAGCGCGAGCTCGCCTACTGGAACCGAGCGACCCCGATCGGGTTCGTCTTCACCTTCGGCTCGATCATCGGCCTCGTCGTCGGGACCGTCATCGTCTACCAGATCCTCTTCTCGGACGTGTCCGACCACCTCGCGGAGTACGCGACGCTCCGCGCGATCGGCTACTCGAACGGCTACATTTCCCGCGTCGTCATCCAGCAGGCGATGATCCTCGCCGTGCTCGGCTTCGCGCTCGGCGCGCTCGCGACGGTCCGGCTCTACGAGGTCACGCGCCACGCGACGAAGCTGCCGATGGAGCTCACCCCCGAGCGCGCGCTCGCCGTCCTCGGCGCGACGTTCGCGATGTGCGCGTTCTCGGGCTTTCTGGCCCTCCGCCGGGTCCGCAAGCTCGACCCCGCAGAGGTCTTCTGACGGATGGCGACGGCCGCGCCGGTCGCGATCCGCGGCCTCAACCATTCCTACGGCTCGGGGAGCCTCAAGAAGCAGATCCTCTTCGACGTCACGACCGACATCCACGAAGGCGAGATCGTCATCGTGACCGGCCCGTCGGGCGGCGGGAAGACGACGCTGCTCACGCTCGCGGGCGCGCTCCGCGCCGCACAGGACGGCTCGCTCACCGTCCTCGGCCACGAGCTCCGCGGCGCGCGGAAGCGGGTCCTCGAAACGATCCGGAAGCAGATCGGCTTCATCTTCCAGTCGCACAACCTGATCGACGCGCTGACGGCGCTGCAGAACGTCGAGATGGCGGTCTTGATGCAATCCCGCGAGAGCCGGCGCGCCGTCCGCGCCCGCGCCAAGGCCATGCTGGAAGCGGTCGGGCTCGGCGAGCACCTCCACAAGCACCCGAGCAAGCTCTCGGGCGGGCAGCGCCAGCGCGTCGCGGTCGCGCGCGCCCTCGTCACCGAGCCGCGCATCGTCCTCGCCGACGAGCCGACGGCGGCGCTCGACAAGCAGTCCGGGCGCGAGGTCATCGACCTCATGCGGGGCCTCGCCCGTGCAAAGGGCGCGACCATCATGCTCGTGACCCACGACAACCGCATCCTCGACGTCGCCGATCGCATCCTGCACCTGGAGGACGGGCGCCTGCAGACCTTCACCGACGCCGTCATCGCCAACAACCGGCACATGATGCGGCTCCTCGCGGAGGATCAGCGCAAGACGGCCGTCGATTTCGTCGAGGATCTCGCGCCCGCCGAGTTCACCGCGCTCTTGCAGAGCGTCACGAACGAATCGCGCCGCTTCCTCGAAAGCACCGCGCTCGCGACCGACGGGGCGTTCCGCAGCATGCTCGACCGGGCGCTCCGCGCGTTCACGCGCAAGCTCGGCACCATTCTCGACGCCGAGCGCGCGAGCCTCTTCCTCGTCGACCGCGAACGCGACGAGCTCTGGATGACGGTCGCGCGGGAGGCCGACGACTCGGTGACCGAGCTCCGCATCCCGATGGGCACCGGCATCGCCGGTCATGCCGCGCGCTCCGGCGACGTCGTGCGCATCGACGACGCCTACGCCGACCCCCGTTTCAACCCGGAGATGGACCGGCGCACCGGCTTTCGCACGCGCTCGATCCTGTGCGTACCGCTGCGCGACGCGCAGGGCAACGTCTTCGCCGTCGCCCAGCTCCTGAACCGTGGCGACGGCAAGCCCTTCGACGCCGCCGACGAACGGCGCTTCTCGGAGTTCCTGCAGCCGATCGGCGTGATGCTCGAGACGTGGTCGCACATGACGCGCATCCACCGCGCCTGACGCGCGGCACGCTGGCGCTCAGGCGCCGTGCCGGGCGGCCTGGCGGACGCGCGGCACGGCAGGCGCGCTCTGGATGAGGTTCAAGCGGGCGATGTCCCAGCGGAGATCGAGCTCCTCGAATGCGCGCCGCGCTTCGTCCAACAGCGTGCGGGCGTCGAGCGCTCGGAAGGTCGTCGCGCTTCCGGCGTCGACGAGACGCCGGCCGATTTCGCGCCGGACGCGCGCCGCCTCCGGTCGCATGCCGAGCCGCTCGGCCTCGTCGAGGGCACGCCCGAACCATTGCAGCGCCTGGCGCCGCTTCCCGCCGAGCCAATACAGCTGGCCGACCGACTGCCAGATCTCGGGGCGGAACCACGCGAAGCGCGCCGCCGCCCAGAGAGCGTCGCGCCGCGCCTTCCGCGACTGATGCAGCACGATGCGGCCGCCCTGCCCCGGCTCCGCCTCGCTGACCGCGAGCGCGAGCCGCGCGCGCGCGACCGCGCCGAAGTGCCAGGGCGGAATCGGGCCCTTGGAGAGCGGCTTCTCGGCATCGGCGATGGTCCCGCGCGCGCCCGACAGGTCCCCCGCGAGCACCTGCACTTTGGCCTTCGTGCCGAGCGCGTGGAGGTTCAGCAGCACCTCGTCGTAGGCGTCGAGATACGCCTGGCTCGCGGCGAGGGCGGCATCGAGCTGGCGGCGCTCGGCGTAGAGGTACGCGGGGCACGCGTGCACGTACACGCTCGCGAGATCGTACGCGTACGACTGTGCGAGATCGGCCATCCAGTCGATCTGCGCGTCCGTCTCGCGCCACCGCCCCTGCGCCGTGTGCTTGATCGCCTCGAGGCCGACGTGATGGGCGACGTCCCAGAGCTGGCCGCGGCGGACCGCGTCGTCGACGACGTCGAGCGGGATCTCGTGCACGTCGTCCCAGTCGCCGGCGAGGAAGTGGTACGTGAAGCTCATCATCCGGACGAGGAAGACCTCGGTGAGATTCGCGGGGTCGGCGTAGCGGTTTGCGACCGCGAGGAAGCGGCGCGCCACGTCGAAGGAGAGGCCGCCGTACGCGAAGAGGCCGACGTTGCCCGCGTACATCATGCCGGCACCCGGCACGGTCGCCGGGTCGACGCGGCGCAGCCTCCCGAGGGTCGCGATCCCCTGGAGAAGGAACCGCGCGGGGTCGGCCGTCGTCTGGGTGCGGGCGCGGTCGAACATGAGATTGATGGTCTCGAGGTCGCGCTCGGTCGCCGCCGGCCGGCGCGCCGCGCCGCGGAGGTACAGGTCGAGGCACACGGGGATCATCGTCTTCGCGAGGGCCAGCACGATCCCAGCGCGTGACGTCGGATTCTCTTCGCCGAGCAGCGCCAGCGCCTCGTCGAAGTTGCGCGTCGACTCCTCCATCTGGCCGCGATGGAGGTAGGCGCCGGCGAGCCGCTTGTGGAGCGCAACGCGCTTCTGAGGATCGCCGCCGCCGGGATGGCGCGCGAGGTAGAGCCGCGACGACTCCTGCAACATCTCGAGCGCCTCGACCGGCGCACCGGCGCGGGCGGCATCGTCGCCGGCGAGAAACAGCTCCTCCTCGGCGCGCACCAGGTCGTTCCCGAGCGAGTAGTGGTACGCGAGCATCCCGTGGAAGCCGGGCGCGCCCGTCATGCGTTGCTCGATCACGCGTCCGACCTGCGAGTGCAGCTCGGCGCGGCGGGTCTCGAGGATCGACTCGTACGTGACGTCCTGGATGAGGCGGTGCTTGAAGACGAACGTGCGGTCGGTGCCGCGGAGCTCGCTCGAAAGGAGCTGCGTCTCGACCAGGTCGTCGAGGACCGCCGGCAACGTCGCGGGCTCGGCCACGAGGTCGGCGAGGACCGGCTCGGCCACGCGCTGGCCGACGACGGCCGCGATCTGCAGCACCTGTTTCGGCCGCGGCCGCAGGTGATCGACACGCGAGAGGATTACCTCCTGAACGGTCGCCGGTACGACCATCGACTCGATCGCGGCGGTCGCGCGGAGGCCATCGCCCGTGATCTCGACCGCGCCCTGCTCGATGAGCGACCGCAGGAGCTCCTCCACGTACAGGGGATTCCCGCCGGCACGCTCGGCGATGCGCTCGCGCGACGCGCGTGGCAGCGCCCCATGGCGGAACAGCGTGCCCAGGAGCTTCGTCGTTCCGGCGGCGTCGAGCGGCTGGAGGTCGATACGGAGCACGCGGTCGCCGGCGAGCGCCTGCTCGGCCGCCGTCGCGATGCGGCCTGTCGTCTCCGGAAACCCGGGGCGGGCGGCGAAGAGGAAGAGCACCGGCGCGTCGGCGGCAAGCGGCAGGAGCTCCGCGAGCAGCTCGATCGAGGCGCGATCGGCCCAGTAGAGATCCTCGAAGAAGAGCACCAGGGGTTGCTCGCGCGCGACGCCGCGAAAGAGGGTGCGGATCGCGTGCAAGTAGAGGCGATCGATGATCTCCGGGCGGACCTCGGCCATGCGCTCGGCTTCGGCCGGCGGCAGCGGCGCGCCCGCGATCATCGCGAGTGACGGCAGCAGCTCCGCGGTCTCGGCACCGAGGAACGGGGCAACGGCGGTCGCGAGGCCCTCCCACGTCTCCGAATGCGCCTGGGCACCGCCGCCGAGCAGCGAGCGCAGCAGGTCGACGAACGGATGGAAGCGCAGGTTGCGGCCGAGTGCCACCGAGCGGCCTTCCGCCCAGCGGACGGCGTGCCCCTCGACGCTCGCGGCGAGCTCGGTCAGCAAGCGCGATTTGCCGAGCCCGGCGTCGCCGACCACGCCGGCGACGCCGCCCTGCCCGGCCGCGAGACGCGCCAGGATGCGCCGCAGTGTCGCGAGCTCGCCGTCGCGCCCGACGAGCTCTGCGAAGATCGTCTCGCCGCGGCCGAGACGCGTGCGGTACACTTGCACCTGCTCCGACCGCAAGTCCCATGACGGGCCCGCGTTCTTCTCTGGCGGCGCCGGCTCGTACTCGAAGTCGGATTGGGTCGCGCGATGCGTCTCGGGCCCGACCCACACGTGGCCGGCGGGCGCCACGTCCTTCAGCTTGGAGGCGATGCTCACGGCGTCGCCCATGAGCGTGAACTCGCGGAGCAACGGTCCGCTCACGTCGCCGGCGACGCTCAACCCGGTGTTGATGCCGACGTGGATGTCGAGCGGCGACGGCAACTGCGCCGTCGCGTTGTACTCGCGGACGCGCCGCCGCATCTCGATCGCGGCGTTCACGGCGGCGCGCGGCGCGTCCTCGAGCGCGATCGGCGCACCGAAGACGGCGAGGATGCAATCGCCGAGGTACTTGTCGACCGAGCCGCCGTACTCGACCGCGACCTCGTGCAGGATCTGCAGGCAGCCGCTCACGGCGCGGTACGCCTCGGCGGGCGGCAGCTGCTCCGACATGCGGGTGAAGCCGGTGATGTCGGCGAACAACACGGTCACGCGCCGGCGCTCGGCGTCGCTGCCGCGCTCGACGGTCGCGGCTTCGTTCGCGAGCTCGGTCTCGACCGCACCGGCGAGGAGCGCGCCGAGTATGAGCCGGGACGGATTGCCGCCGGCGCGGGTCTCGATGCGTTCGCGCACGGCGGGCGCGAGCGTCCGGTCGCCGATCACGAGGTCGACGACGGCGCTCGCGTCGGCCGCGGCGAGCGGACCGAGCGCGATCGTCGCGAGGCCCGGGACGGCGGCCGCAAGGCGCGTCGCACACGCGTCGTCCGGACGCATCGCGAAGAGCCAGAGGGTCGGCGTCGCCGCGAGGGACGCCGCGAGCCGTCCGATCGCATCCAGAGAATCCGGGTCGGCCCACTGCAGATCCTCGCAGACGACGACCAGCGGCGCGTGCGTCGCGAGCGAGCCGATTGCCCCCGTGAGCGCCGGGCCGATCACCGCCGGCACGTCGACGCCGCGGCTGTCGCCGGCGAGCAGGCGCGCCACCGCATCGACGTCGAGTCCCGGAAGACTCTGCGCGGCGATCGCGAGCGCCGTCCGCGTGACCTTGGGATCGTCGCCCATGCCGACGCCGAGACCGTCGGCCAGGAGGTCGACCGCGAGGTGCAGCGGGGCGTCGGCGCGGGCCGCTCCGGCGCTGCCGGCCAGCACCGCGACGCCGTCCGCCGCCGCTTGGCGACAGATCTCGGCGACGAGGCGCGACTTGCCCATGCCTTCGGCACCGGTCAGCAGCACGGCTCGGCCGCGGTCCGCGCGGGCCGCCGCCGCGTGCGTGCGGAGCTCCGCGAGGGCGGCGTCGCGGCCGACGAGCCGGGTCTCGACGAGGCCGGATTGCGCACCGGGCCGGGTGCGGCCGCGGCGCGCCGCGGGCACGACCCGGAACGCTTCGACCTGCTGCTGCTTCCCGCGCAGCACGAGTGGCGGCAGCGCGCTCAGCTCGAACTGCTCGCGTGCGCCGGCGGCGGTCTCGCCGCCGATGTGGATGAGCCCCGGGTCGCCGAGGTCCTTGAAGCGCGCGGCGACGTTCACGGCGTCGCCCATGACGGCAAATTCGCGGACGACCGCGCCGCGCAGGTCGCCGGCGATCATCAGACCCGTGTTGATGCCGATCCGGAGCGTCAGCGGGACCGGACTCTGCGCCTCACGCGCATAGCGCTCGGTCGCGTCCAGCATCTCGACCGCAGCTGCGACCGCCGCGGCCGGCGCGTTCGGCGACTCGATCGGGAAGCCGAACACCGCCATCAGCGCGTCGCTCAGGTACCGGTCGACGACACCGCCATGCCGACGCGCGATGCCGTCCAGGACCCGCAGGCAGCCGGTGACGATCGCGTAGGCCGGTTCGATGCCGGCCTTCGCCACGAGGGTCGACGCACCGAGCAGGTCGACGAAGACGACGGTCGCGCGGCGCCGGCCGAGGTCGCCGGCGGCTTCGGGGGGTGGCATCGCCCGTCCGATCTACATCAGAAGTCGGTCGAACCCGAGCGCGAAGAGCGTCCACCACCCGAGCAGGGCGTGGGACACGATGGGCGCGATCAGCGTTCCATGCCTGGCATACAGCCACCCCCAGAGGAGCCCGGGCAGCATCGCGATCAGCGCGAAGGTCGTGGACAGATACAAGTGCGAGGCCACGAACATCGCATCGGCGAGCACGATGGCCATCACGGTCGCGTGGGGCCCGGCGAGGAAGCGCTGGAGCGAGGTCTGGAGCGCACCGCGGGCGATCAGCTCCTGCAGCGGCACCATGGCGACGTACGCGAGGCTCATCCAGAGCGCGAACCAGGCGTGGCCCGCCGGGACTGTCGGGTCCCGGAAGCCGCCGAGCGCGAAGACGGGCGCGTCGTCGAGCCCGGCGACCGAGCGGACGAGCGCGATCTTCAACGCGATCGCGGCGATCAACATCGGAATCGACCACACGAAGCCGTCCCGTGCCGCGGGCCCGGCGTTCCGCCTCGTCACCCCATACGTCGCGAGCGGTTCCCCGCTCCGCCGCATCATCACCCAGAGCGGGACTGCCAGGCCGAGGAGGATCGGAATCGTCACGACCGTCGTGTCCGCGGCCGTCTTGGCGAAGTCCACGACCATCCGCAGCACGAAGCCGTACCCGACCAGGATGAAGACGACGTAGGTGAGAAAGGTCCCCATCCGGACCCGGGTTTCCGCGAGCTCGAGCTCGTGCTGCAACGCCGCCGCGGTGACCTCGCTGACGCCGCGGAGCCGACGCGCGAGGTGGGCCGCGAGACCGTACAGCATGCGCCCCCGCGTCGCCGGATCACCGGCGGTCGCGCGGTCGAGCGCCGCCATCGCGAGCACGGCGACCGTCGTCGGCTCGACCGCGCGGACCGACGCCGAGCGCGGCCCGCGGTCGACGAGCGTCAGCTCGCCGAAGGTCGTGCCGTCGCCGAGGAACGTGAGGCGATGCTCCTGCCCGCCCGGCGCCCGCTTGGTCACCTCGACCCGGCCGCGCAGGATCACGAAGAGCTCGGTCGCGGGCTCACCCTCGCCGACGATGACCGTGCCGGCCGGCACCGCCCGCTCGCCGAGCAGCGGCAGGACTGCGGCGACCTCGGCGTCCGTGCACTCCGCGAAGAGCGCGCACTGGCGAAGCGCGTGCCGCAGCATTTCCCGATCGTCGCGATCGCGATCCATCTCTGGTCGCGTCCGCGTAGCACGACCCGCGAACCGGAGTCGATTTATCGCCTCGATAATGGCCGAAATGTTCTCGCGTCTGAACCCCGGCGGGTTCATGACGAACCTCTGCGCATCGCAGAAGCTGAAGGCCATATGCGCGAAGCAAAAGGCCCTACTCACGTGCCACGCCAAAGCGGAGAAGCGCGGCGTGCCGCTGTCGTCGCTCTGCATCTTCAAGGCTCAGTCGAAGTTCATCGCCACGATCAACAAAATCGACGCCAAGGGTGGGTGTCAGCTCACCGGAGACGCCGCCGCGCTCGAGGTGAGCGTCGATGCGTTCGTCGACGACGTCGTCTGCCATCTGCATCCGGCGAGCGGGACTTGTCCGGCCGCGACGCCGAAACCGACGGCCACGAGCGCCACACCGACCATGACGCCGATTCCGACTCGCACGCGTACGCCAACGCCGACTCCGACGCCGACCTGACGCTCCGTTGCATCAGCTGGGATCGCTGGCTACTCAGCGATCCCAGCTGCGCAACTCGACGAAGGAGCCCTCATGCTGAAGATCTACGGCGCCCTGCTCTCCCCGTTCGTGCGGAAGGTGCGGTGCGTGCTCGCCGAGAAGCAGGTCCCCTACGAGCTCATCGCGACGAACCCGTTCGACAAGAGCAGCGAGTTCCTGCGCCGGAGCCCGCTCGGCCGGATTCCGGCGCTCGATGACGAGGAGGGCCGGTCGCTCGCCGACAGCACGGTGATCGTCGAGTACCTCGAAGAGCGTTTTCCGAGCCCGCCGCTCTTCCCGCGCGACCCCTACGACCGCGCCCGGGTGCGCTGGTTCGACGAGTACGCCGACGGCGGCATGGCCCAGAGCCTCACCGCCAAGGTATTCTTTCAACGCGTGATCAGCGCGAAGCTGATCAAGGGCGGCTGCGACGAGGCCGTCGTGCAGAGCGGCCTGAAGGAGCTGCCGACATTCCTCGGCTACCTCGAACGTGAGCTCGCCGGCCGCCAGCACCTCGTCGCCGAAACCTTCACGCTCGCCGACGTCAGCGTCGCCTGCCAGCTGATCAACCTTCGCCACGCCAACGTGGAGGCCGACCCCAAGGAATATCCCGCAGTAACCGGCTGGTTCGCCCGCGTGACGTCGCGCCCGTCACTCAAGGCCCTGATCGACCAGGATCAGGGCTTCCTCTCCCGCCTCTCGGGCTGAAGCGCGGCGACGAGGAGGCTGACCAAAGACGAAGCGATCCCCTCGTGAGCTAGAATTCGAGGTTCGGCTCCCGTCCGAGCACCTTGCAGTGGAGGTACGCCTGCGCGGAATCCTCGACGATCTCGGCGCGATTGTACGCCTCGAGGAGCGTCGGCCCGGTCGCGGCGAGACCGTGGTTCGCGAGCAGCACGATGCGGGTCTCGGGCGCGCGCTTGTAGACGTCGACGATGAGATCGCGGAGCTTGTCCGAGCCCGCGTCGGCGTACGGCACGATCTGGATCTTCCCGAGGTGGAAGCGCGCCTGGCCCGTCATGTGCGGCGGCGTCTGATTCAAGATGCCGAACGCCATCGTCGCGGTCGAGTGCGTGTGCATGACGCCGTGCACGTCCGGGCGGATCGCGAGGATGCCGGCGTGCCAGCGATGCTCCTTCGACGGCTTCCACTCCCCCGGATTGACCTGCGTCCCGTCGAGGTCCATCTCGACGATGTTCTCGACGGCGGTGTCACGAAACGTGACGCCGGTCGCGGTGCAGAGATACCGGCTCGTGTTGGGGATGCGGACGCTGATGTTGCCGCCCGAGCCGGCGGTCAGCCAGCGCTCGCTCGCACAATGACAGATGTCGACCAGGTGCTTCTTCAGATCATCGAGGTTCATGCACGTTCCGTGATGGGAAGGTAGGGCCGCGCGCCGACCCCGGTGTAGAGCTGACGCGGGCGATAGGTTCGTTGTTCGGAGTCGCTCATCATCTCGTTCCACTGCGCCGCCCACCCGACGAAGCGCGGAATCGCGAAGAGCACGGGGAACATCTCGGGAGGGAAGCCGATCGCGTGATAGATGATCGTCTCGTAGAAGTCGACCGTCGGATAGAGCGCGTGCTCTATGAAGTATGCGTCCGTCGCGGCGGCCTCCTCGAGCGCGAGCGCCGTGTCGAAGATCCGCGGCGCACCGGTCACGGCGAAGACCTGCGCCGCGTGCTCGCGGAGAATGCGGGCGCGCGGGTCGTACGTACGGTAGACGCGATGCCCGAAGCCCGGCGGCTCGCTCTTGACGCGCGCCGCCTCCGCGACGAACGCGGGGACGCCCGCGGGTCCGCCGATCCTGGTGAGCATCGCGATCACCGCCTCGTACGCTTCGTCGTGGAAACGTCCGAACAGTGCCGCCGTCGCCGCGGCCGCGGCGCTGTACGGGTCGGTCTTGGCGCTTCCCACGCAGCGCATGGTGGTCGTCGAGCAGGCTTGCTCGTGATCCGCGTGAAGGAGGAAGAGCACGTCGAGGGCGCGCTCGATCACCGGGTCCGGCTCGTAGCGGAGCTCGGTCATGCGAAACATCATGCTGAGGAAGTTCCCGACGTACGACAGCTCGAGGTCGGGATAGACGAACGGCAACCCGTTGCGCTTGCGGTGCGCGAACGCGGCGAGCGTCGGCACCTGCCCGAGCAGGCGCAAGATCTGGTGACGGCGCACCGCCGGGGCGTCGACGTCCGCCGCCTCCGGATAGAAGGTCGAGAGCGCCGCGACCGTGCTCATGAGCATCCCCATGGGGTGCGCGTCGTAGCGGAAGCCGTCGATGAAGCGCGTCACGTACTCGTGGATCAAGGCGTGCTGGCCGAGCTCGCGCTGCCAGGCGTCGAGCCGAGTCCGCGTCGGGAGCTCGCCTTCGAGGATCAGGTAGGCGACCTCGAGGTAGCTGCTGTGTGCGGCGAGGTCCTCGATCGCGTAGCCGCGATGACGCAGCTTGCCCGAACGGCCGTCGAGATACGTGATCGCGCTCCGGCACGTGGCGGTATTGCGGAGCGCCGGATCGAACGAGATCAGCTCGGCCTCGTCGGGACCTTTGATCTGCCGGAGATCGGTCGCCGTGATGGCGTTCGCGCTGATCGGCAGCGTGTAGGTGCGACCGGTGCGATTGTCGGTGACGGTGAGCGTCTCGCTCGACATGTGCGGCTCCTCCCCATGACCCCGATGACCCGAGGCGAAGGCGACAGGATGCGCCGCGGAACGACGACGTGCAAACGACAGCGCCGCCCTCACCTCGGGTGAGAGCGGCGCTGGTCACTGCCGTCGGGATAGGGCGAGCGCTACCGGACGTGCTTCGCGTTACCGGTGAAGCAGGCCCCGCTGATGTTCAACCGGATGCTCGTCGCGGCTGCGTCCTCGTCCGCGCTGCCGAGCGGCCACGCGCCCTTCGTCTTCATCGTGATGGTGAAGATGCCTCCGGAGTTGCGCTTCTCCTTCACGCTGACGTCGGTCACTCCGACCGAGCCGCGGGGCGCCTTGTATTTGAAGCCCTTGCCCTTCGGGACGATCAAGTTCCCGGCGACGCTGCCCGTGAACACGGCGCCGTCGGTGTCGCTGATGGTCACGGCGACTGCCTCCTGCGTGTAGGTGCCGAGGAGGATCTCGCCGCGCAGCGACAGGCGGCCCTGCTTGTCGGTGATCGTCGCGGTCTTGTAGAGGGTCGTGCTGACCGACGAGCAGACCGGGGCGACGCCCGTCGGAACGCTGACGCCGCTGGTCGGATCCGTGCCGTTGTCGACCTCGTCGCCGTCGCCGAAGCCGTCGTCGTCGCGATCGAGGGCGATCCGGATGCCGGAGCCGGGCGGCACGCAGGTGAACGTCACCTCCTGGCCAGGGGCGGTCGCGAGCCCGCGGAGCGCGCTGTCGAGGACGAACGCTTCACTCGAGCGACTCGTCTCGAACGCGCCCCCGCCGACGTAGAGCCAGCCGCGCTCTTCGCCACCGATCTGCGCCTTCGCGACGAGATCGCAATCGCCTGCGTCGGCGCGCGCGACGAGCAGATCGATGCGCGGGTCGACGGTGGCCCCGTTGGCGCTCGTGCGGGTGATCTGCTGACCAACGATCGGCATCATGTTGCTCGGAAACGCCAGCATGAAGGCTTCGAGGTTCCGCCGCGTCACGTCGCCGGAGGGGCCGGGCACGATCCCGCCCGTGTTGAGAGGGGAGCTCTGGTTGAAGACGGTGGCCTGGTGAAAGCGAAAGAGCGTGTCGACGCTGCCGTCGTGCAAGAAGCCGAATCCGCGGACCTGATCACCCTTGGGGCCGTTGTCGCCGGGGTTGAAGAACGGCACCGACGCCATCCCGAACATGCCGACCTTCTGGTACATGTTGCGAAGGTGCGGCACCTTCAGCACCTGAGGCTCGCCCTCGAACGTGGAGCGACCGTCGGTGCCGAAGAAGCCGAAGGCGACCTCGGCGTGGTCGTTGGCCGTCGGCGCGAGCTTGTGGCAGCCGTCGCAATCCTGGAACGTGTCCGAGATCGGGCCGAAGAAGAAGTTCCGCCCGGCCAGCTGCGCCGGCGTCGGCGAGTCGTCGAGGTTGCGGATCGGGTTGGGCGGGTACGTCACCTGGAGGATGAAGTCGGTGAACGCCTGCATCTCGCTCGGCGTCAGTTCCGAGTCGCGGCCGAGCAAACCAACGAACGCCGGATTGAACTTCTTGAAGGCGGCGACCTCGTTGAAGGCGCCCCTCGCCGGCTGACTGCTTCCTTCTTCGTTGCCGCCGGTGCGGTCGCCGCGCCAGTGCATGGGCCCGTGGTTCGCCATGCCACGCAGGCTCTGCGTCGTCATGGGGCCCTTCATCGGATGGAAGTCGGGATCGATGAAGGTCTGAATCGTGAACGGGCCCGGGTTGTTCAGCGTGACGTCGTCCGGATTGCCGAGGTCCCACGACAGACTGTCGAAGTCGCCGAAGATGTGACAGCTCGCGCACGACGAGTCGCCATGACTCGAGCTGAGGCTCGTGTCGTAGAGGAGGGGCCGGCCGGCGACGACGTTCGCGGGCTCGGGGTTGTGCAGCGCGACGTGCTGGAGCTCGTTGCCCGTACCGGTGTGCAGCACCGAAACGGAGTCGTCGAAGCGCGTCAGCACGTAGAGCTTGCTGCGCGCCTCGTCGAGCACGAGCCCGGTCGGGCCGCCGCCCGACACCGCGAGCTGCGACGACGCCGACGGCGTGAACGTGTTGTTCTCGAGCTGGGCCGTGTTGTAGACGCCGATCTCGCTCGAGCCGAAGCCCGCGACGTACAGCGTGGCGCCGTCGCTCGAGACCACCATGTCGAGCGGGAACGCGAGGCTATCGTCGTTCTCGGTGTTGGGAATCGCCGCGCAGCAGGTGTCGTAGTCGATGTGCTTGTTCAGATGCCGCGCCACGACCGAGCCGCCGTCGAGGACGGTGATGCGTGACTCGGCCAGGTGACCGCGGACGCTCGCGGGCTCGCCGAGGGGCTTGAAGCCCGACGCGTACACGCCCTCGCCCTCGAAGCGCACGTGGTTGAAGGATTCCAGGTTGGCGACGTAGACCTTCCCGCTCACCGGGTTCGTCACCATGTTGAAGAGGATCGTGCCGACACCGGTGTAGAAGCCGGCCGGACCCGCCAGCTGCGCCGGCGGGCTCCCGTTGGCGTCGATCGCGAAGACGTCCTTGTCGGGAAGCGAGAAGCGGACGGTGCTGTTCCAGTTTCGGCCGAGCTCGTCGGTCCACTTGGTGCCGTCGTGGCGCACGATCAGGCCGACCTCGGGACTCGGATCGCCTTCGAAGTTGGTGGTGGGTGCGGGCACGCCCCCGGCTCCCGGTCCCCCGTTCGGCACGACGCCTTCGGACAACACGGTGGTGCGGTTCCCCGAGTGGAAGACCGCCGCATAGACGGTGCTGCCGTCGGGCGAGACGGTGAGCGCGCGCGGCGTGTCGCCGAACAGCGTGACGATCGTGAGCGGGGTGCCCCCGAGGGTCACGCCCAGATTCGCCGCTTCGAAGACCCAGACGTCCGCGCGGCCGTCGGTGTTCGGAGTGGTGAGGACCGTTTCGATCGTCGGGTGCAGCGGGGTGTTCTGGCCGCGGTGCGCGGTCGTGATGAACGCGCGGTCGCTGCCCGCGCCGGCGAAGACGATGTCACGCGGCTCGTCGCCGACGAGCAGCGTCCGCACGACCCGGGCCGCGGCGGGATTGGTTACGTCGACGATGCTCACGCTGTCGGAGAGGTGGTTCACGACCCACACCTCGGTGTTGCTGCGGACAGCAACGGCGAGCGGCTCGAGGCCGACGGCCACGTCGCCGACGTGGACGATCGAGGGACCGGTCAGGTCGAAGATCTCGAGGCGGTTGTCCGGCGTGTTGAGCGCGAACAGATGGTTGCCGTCCGGCGACATGGCGAGTGGCCGCACCTGACCCGTCTCGAAGAGGGTGAACGACGAGGCGGCGACGGCGCGTCCGCCGCAAACCAACGTGCACAGCGCGACAGCTACGAGACCGACGGGTACGGCGACGCGTCGCGACCAAGATCCGATCATATGGAAGGGCCTCCTTCGGCGGGCTCTGCTACGAGTCGACGTCCCACGTGACGGCACTCACGACTTCTGAGGCATCGACGACCAAGTTTGGCTTTACCATGGCATAGTATGCCTGTACAAGAGAGAAATGGTGGCCGGATCCGGGGGGACGACCCGCGCCGAGGGACGTGACACGGAGGCGTCCAGGCCTGACCGTGCGCGTGTCAGTAAGGTGCGGCCGGCGAGCGTCGCCCGGCGGAGCGAGATCATCGCCGCCGCGATCCGCGTGATCGCACGGGACGGCATCCGCGCCTGCACGGTGAGCGCCCTCGAGGCCGAGACCCGCTTCGCGCGCGGCCACTTCACGTACCACTTCAACTCCAAGGAAGAGATCATCGCCCTCGCCTTCGCGACCGTCGGCAGCGACTGGGCCACGTTCCAGATCGAGCAAGTCGCCGGCACCACGGCGCGCGAGCGGCTCGAGACGCAGATCCGCGCGGCGGCGCGCTGGGCGCTGGAGCGTCCGGAGTTCTTCCGTTGCCTCATGAACTTCCGCGTCGAGATGATGCGCGACCCGAGTGCCTTCCCGCGCGCACCGGAGATCCGTGCCCAGTTTCTCGAGGTGGCGGCCACCACCATCCGGCAGGCGATGCACGAGGGCGACTTCCGACCCGACCTCGATCCGCCGTGGGAAGCCCGCATCGTCTTCGCCCTCGTCGACGGCTTCCTCATGCACGCTGCCATGGACGTGGCGTTCTGCCCGCCCGCAGAGTTGCCGGATCGCGCCTGGCGTGTGGTCGCCGATCGATTGGTGCTGCGCCCTCCCCCCGCCTGACGCGATCCGCGCCAGAAATGCGCAGTCTTTCTCTACACCGTCCGTCGAATCGTGTTGTCTCGCGCCGGCGGATAGCGAAAAATCAGGCTGGGTATGGAAACCCACACGCATACCAAGCAGGGCGGGGAGGGATGAACGATGTGGGAGCGTCATGTGCTCGATAGGGGACCCGAGCGTCACACGCTCGGTCGTCGCTTGCGCATTCTCCGACACCGGACGGCACGTTGGTTCTGGCCGCCGGTCCGTCAGGTCGCGGAGCCGCTGACCGAGTTGCCGCGGCTGCGGTTGGTGTCGACGCTGTCGCGTCGCGCCGGCGGCCCGACGCATTGAGCTGAGCAGCAGCGACGATCGTCGCACGACACGCGACGCCATGGCGCGTCCGCCGACTACACGTGGAGGACGACGGCTCGGGCTCCGCGGCCGGTGGCACGACTCACCGCTTCGGCGTAGGCGGCGAGCTGGACGCGGTACTCGGGAAGCCGGCCCGCGATCTCGCGGTCGGTCTTGAAGTCGACCACGGTCCAGGGCGCCTGTGCGTCGTCGCAGAACGCGAGGTCGGCGACGCCCTCGACGAGAGTGCCGTCGTCGAGCGTGAGCGCCAGCGCGACCTCGCGCCGGCAGCGTCCGGCCTGCGCCGCCGCCGCCGCGCGACGAATGACCGGATGCGCGAGCGCCTGCGCCACGGTCGCCGCGGCCGCGACGGCCTCGTCGCTCGCGGCGCCGACGAGCCGGGCCTGCAACCTTGCGGCCGCGTCGACGGCGGCGGCATCTGCGTCGAGATCGACGGCGGCGAGGAGCGCGTGCACGAGCACGCCGAAGCGCACGCCGTGCGGACGTGCGAAGTGGCGTGCGTCCCCTACCCGCTCGATCGCGACCTCGGCCGCGCGTGCGGCGAGCGCGGGAGGCACGCTCTCCCCGGTGGGATGCAACGCCGCCCACGCGGTTGCCGTCTCGACGAGCATGCGCGCGCGGCCACCGACGACCCGCACCTCCGCGCGCGCCGCCTGCCAGCGCGCGTGCGCCTGCACGCCGCGCTCGGAGGTGAGGCCGCTCTCGTCGGTTTCGAGGAGCTTCTGTTGCCGGAGACCCACGCTCTCCTCGACGTCGAGCTTCAGGATCGTCGGATCCCACCAGACGACGCGGTGGTCGCCGATCTCCGGCGCGTGGAGTCCGGGGGCGACGGAGCGCTCGCGGCCGGGCATGCGATCGCCCCGCCGCACGACCGTGTCGAGCCCAAAGCGTGGACAACCGACCGGCGCGGCGCTCTCGGGTTGCCGACGCCGCGACTCGTCGGGATAGACCACGCCATGAAGCGCCCCGAGCCACCCCTCGCGGCGCTCGTCTCCGACGACCGGCACGACCAGCAGGTCGCGCGCGCGCGTTGCGGCGACGTAGAGGACGCGCGCGGCCTCCTCACGCTCGCGCTCGCGCTCCTCCTCGCGGTGCGCGAGCAGCTCGGGCGGCGAGCACCCGGCGATCCGCATGGCACAGAGGCCGCGCGCGGCGTCGCTGTAGCGGCTCGGCTCGCCGGGCGCCTCTTTCGCCGTCAGGTCCGCGAGCACGACCACCGGGAACTCGAGCCCCTTCGCGCGGTGGACGGTCATGATCCGCACGCCGCCGGTGCCTTCCTCGATGATCGGCGCATCACTCGCCTCGCCGCGCTCGGCGTCGGACGCCAGGCGATCGACGAAGCCGCGAAACGACATGATCCCCTGACGCTCGGCGCGGCGGGCCATGTCGATGAGACGGGTGACGTTGGCGAGCGCCTGCTCGCCGGTCGGCCAGATGGCGATGCCGGCGTGCGCACGCGTCGCCGCGAGAAACCGCGCGATCGTGTCCGCGATAGGCCGCCGATTGCGGTGCCGATGGAGGTCGCGCAGGACCGCCATCGCCGCCGCGACGGCGGCAAGGCCCGGCGGCAGGTCGTCGGGCACACGGCGGAACGGGTGCAAAGTCCCGAAGCGCTCACGAAACGCCAGCAACGCGCCGTCGACGAGCGCGAAGAACGGTCCATGGAGCGTCGCGAAGACGGCGAGCTCGTCCTCCGGTCGCTCGATCGCCGCGAGCGCGCTCCGCAGCGCCTCGACCTCCTCGCGACCGTGGAAGGCGCTGCCGCCGATCAACACGTGCGGCAGGTGGCGCGCCTCGAGAGCGCGCACGTAGGCGTGCGTGACATCGGTCTCGAACGAGCGAAAGCGGCGGAAGAGCAGGCAGACGTGCCGGGGCGCGATCGGGACGCGCGTGCCGTCGGGCGCCGTCACCGTCCAACCGCTCTCGCGCACGAGCCAGCCAACGAAGGCGGCGGTCACGTCGGGCAGCGACTTCTCGATCTGCCAGTCGACGACCTTGCCGTAGTCGCCGTAGGGCGCCGGCACCGGCAGCGCGACGATCGCCGGCTGGCTCGCGACGCTCGCGCGGACCGGCGCGAGCGGCACGTACGTCGCCTGGCTCGGCGAGCCCGCCATCCGCGGCGCGAGCGCGGCGTTCACCGCCGACTGGATCTCCGGCACGGCGCGGAAGCTCACCGTCAGGTGCTGCAGCACGGCGCCGGTCGCCAGCAGCCGCCGCTTCACCTCCTCGTAGAGCGCCACGTCGGCGCGCCGGAAGCGATAGATCGACTGCTTCGGGTCCCCGACGAGGAAGAGCTTGCCCGGCGCCGGCACCACGCGCGTCCAGTCGGTCTCGTCGGGGTCTTCGGAGGCCAGCAGCAGCAGGATCTCCGCCTGCAGCGGATCGGTGTCCTGGAACTCGTCGACGAAGACGTGGGTGTAGCGCTCTTGCAGATCGCGGCGGACGGCGGGGTTGTCGCGCAGCAGGTCGCGCGCGATCAGCAGGAGGTCGCTGAAGTCGAGCCGACCCGCGCTCTCCTTCAAACGCTGATAGCGATCGATGACGGGCCAGAGCTCGGTCTGGAGACGCGGCGCCAGGTCGGCGCCCGCCGCGTCGACGAACGCGAGCAGCCGCTCGTGCACGCGATCGCGCTCGGCGCGGCGCGCGGCCTTCGCCGCCGCGCTCGGGCCGCGAGCGAAGCCGACCCAGCGCCAGTGCTTCGCGCGCGCCAGCGGCAGGAGCTCGGCCTCGAGCCCGTCGTAGTCGCGGCCGCGGATCGCCTCACGCCGCACGACCTCGTGCACGAAGAGCGCGATCTCGCGGAGCGACTTCTCGAAGAAGTCGGAGCTGTCTCCGGTCCCCGCGTCGTCACCGAGCACCGTGAGCGCCTCCATGAGCTCGTCGATCTCGCGCTCGCGCTCGAACGGGGCCGCCTGCCAGCGCGCCGAGAAGTCGCGGCGCTCCTTCAGCTCCCACGCCGCCGCGCGCAGCAGCTCGCGCGGACCGTGGTCATCGCGCGGGCGGCGGCGCAGGATGCGGCGGACCCCCTCGGGCGGCGCCGTGAGACACTCCTCGAACCAGCGATCGAACGCGCGCCGGAAGAGCTCACCCGCACCGTCCTCCGGCGCCACCTCGAAGAGCGGGTCGACGCCCGCCTCGACCGGCCGCTCGCGCAGGAGATCGCTGCAGAAGGAGTGGATGGTCCCGATGCGCGCCTCTTCCAGCTGCGGCAGCGCCTGCTCGAGGTTCCGCGCCGCCGCCGAGTCCCGTGGGACCGCGAGCCGCACCCGCTCGATCTCGGCCCGGAGGCGGAGCTTCATCTCGCCCGCCGCGAGCTCCGTGAACGTGACCGCCACGATGCGGTCGAGCTGCGCGCGCCCCGCGGCGAGCGCAGCCACCATGCGGCCGACGAGCGCCGTCGTCTTCCCCGTGCCCGCCGCCGCCTCGACGACGAGCGTCGTCTCGAGATCGCTCGCGATACGGTCGCGCTCGGCCTGATCCGCGAGCAGGCCCATTCGCTGCGCGCCGCTCACGGCATGCCTCGGAGCCGTGCCAGGTCCGCGAGACGATCGCTCGGCTTGCGCTTGAGACGCACCTCTTCCCACGGGCCGCAGACCGACCGGTAGTCGCACCAGGTACAACCCCGCTCGACCGGCGCGGCGGGGAGAAACCCGTCACGAAGCGCACGGTCGACGACACCGACCATTGCGCGCGCCGCAGCCCGACTCTCCTCGTCGAGCGCGACGGCCCGCTGCTCGTATCCACCGGCGGCGGTGCAGTAGTAGAGGCGCCCTGCTTCGACCGGCGCCGAGAGGAGCTGCTCGCACGCCAGCGCGTAGAGGATCGGCTGCAGGATCTCGCCGCCGCCGATCACGACGCCCGCCGCCGCGCGCGCTTTCCCGGTCTTGTGGTCGGTGACACGCAACGAGCCGCCGGGCCGGCGCTCGACGAGGTCGATCGAACCGCGGAGGCGCAAACCGCCGAGCATCTCGACCGGCGTCGGGACGCTCGCCGGGTCGGCTTCGCCGCGCTCGCGCGCCGCGAGCCCGAACGCGAGCTCGAAGCGATCGGGGACCCAACCGCTCTCGTCTTCGGCCGCGCGCCGCAGCCACTCCCGCAGGTCGGCGCGGATGCCGTTGATCCCGTCGTCCCAGACGCGCGGGATCGCCGGACAGAGCTGATCGCGCCAGCGCGCCGCGACCCGGTCGAGGATGCCGTCGACGCACGCTTGCGCCCGGTCCACGTCGTCGAGGCGCACCGGCAAGAGACCGTCGGCCTTGAGCTGCGACAGCACCGCGAACTGCACCTCGTGGAACAGCGAGCCGCGCGTGAGCGGATCGATGATCTCGATTGCGATCGGCTCCTCGCGGGGCTTCAGACGGTGCACGGCCTGGAGGAAGAAGCGGTAGGGGCACGCCGCGAAGTGCTGCAGCGCCGTCGGCGAATACGAGCGCGCGTCGAGCTGGTGCGCCGCGAGCGCCGCCCGGCCGAGCTCGTCCGCGTCGACGAGACCGTCGGCGGGCGTCCATCGCTTCCACCAGCGATGGGCCCGCGCCCGGAGCGCGCGCGCGAGATGGACGTTCGCGCCGAGGAGGTAGCGGGCCGTGCCGACCGTGGTCTTCGGGTCGACGCCTTGATCGAGGAGCGGCCCGAGCAGTGCCAGATCGTACTCGGCATCGTCGATCGCGTCGTCGGCGCGCTCGGGCGCCGGCCACCCGAGACGCGCCTCGCCGTGCTCGCGGGCGCGGAGGGCGATCTCGTCGAAGCCCGGCAGGCGCCCCTCGGCGGCACGCAGCGTTTCCAGCGCATAGAACGACGGGACTCGTGGACGCCCCTGCTCCATGTCGATCCGGGGATAGGAGATCACGACGCGCTCGCGCGCGGCGCCCGCCCCGAGCCGGAGCGCCAGACGCTCCGCCGCGACCCGGTCGGTCTGGGTCACGAGCCCGCCCGGCGCAGCGACCGCGAGGAGCTTGCGGCTCGCGTCGAGGAGGATCGGGTCCTCCACGATCTTCCGCGGGAAGAGCCGCTCGGCGAGCCCGGGGATGACGACGACGTCGTAGCGCTCGACCGCCCTGCCGCCACTCTCGGCCATGCGG
>JANNPN010000279.1:0-16449 GCA_031400185.1 Polyangiaceae bacterium | reverse complement strand
TGCTCGGGCAGGAAGGGCAGGGCTTCTACTATCTGATGGAGAAGCTGCAGCAGGAGCGTCTGGTGTGCGCGATCGGCGCCCAGGCGGGGATCGAGGTCGTCCTCGACGAGACCATCAAGTACACCCAGGAGCGCCAGGCCTTCGGGAAGCCGCTCGCGAAATTTCAGAACACCCAGTTCAAGCTCGCCGAGATCGCGACCGAGGTCGAGATCGGCCGGGTGTTCGTCGACCGTCTGATCGACGAGCACATGAAGGGCACGCCCTCGGTCGCGATCTCGGCGAGCTTGAACTGCGTGTTCTGGAATTTGGCGATCGGCTTCCCGAACGCCTGGCGCTCTTGCGTGTACTTGACGGTCTCGTCGAGGACGATCTCGATGCCCGCCTGGGCGCCGATGGCGCAGACGAGCCGCTCCTGCTGCAGCTTCTCCATCAGATAGTAGAAGCCCTGCCCTTCCTGCCCGAGCAGGTTCCCCGCCGGGATGCGGCAGTCCGCGAAGTGCAGCTCGGATGTGTCCTGCGAGTGCATGCCCATCTTCGCGAGCTTCCGACCCTTCTCGAAGCCGGGCGTGCCGTTCTCGACCACGAGCAGGCTGACCCCGCCGTGGCGCGACTCGGGATCGGTCTTGGCGGCGACGATCACGAGGTCGCAGAGGATCCCGTTCGAGATGAACGTCTTCTGGCCGTTGATGACGTACGAGTCGCCGTCGCGGATCGCCGTGGTCTTGATCGACGCCAGGTCGGAGCCGGTGTTCGGCTCCGTCATGGCAATGGCGGTGATCGTATCGCCGCTCGCGCAGCCGGGAAGCCAGCGCTCTCGCTGGGCCTCGCTGCCGAACGCCTCGATGTAAGGAACCACGATGTCGCTGTGCAGACCGGCGGTGAACCCGGACGACCCGGCACGTACGATCTCCTCGTTGATGATCGCGGCGTAGCCGAAGTCGACGCCCGAGCCGCCGTACTTCGGATCGAGGGTCGGGCAGAGGAAGCCCTGCTCGCCCGCCTTCTTCCAGGTCTCGCGGTCGACGATGCGCTGCTCTTCCCAGCGCTCGACGTTCGGCGTGACCTCGCGCTCGCAGAACTTCTTGAATTGGTCGCGAAACAGCTCGTGCTCTTGGGTGAAGACTCGGCGTTCCATGGGTCTCTCCTCGATGGATTCAGGATGCGCGTGATGCGAGCGCCGCATTGGGCATTGCCAGGGTACGGTTCCCCATTTGCAGCAGCGCGGTCGTGAAGCGGGCGACGTCCTTCGCATCGGTCGGCTTGGCGATGGGCGCCAGAAGGTCGCGGGCGATGAAATACATCAACGCGGCGCCCCAGCTGTTGAGCGTAAAGAAGAACGGGTCGATGTCGGCGAAGACGCCAAGGCGTTGGCCGTTCCGAATGAAGCGCACCGACCGGTCGACGAGCGGCTGCAGATACGTCCGCACGATCCTGACCGCGGCCGGGTGGCGGTCGACAGAGGTGCGGGCGATCATGCGGGCCACGTCGGGCTCCTCGGCCATGACCGCGAGCACCGCCCGGCTCACCCGATCGAGCTGCACGAACGGGTCGCCGTTCGGCGCCAGACTCTCGCGGAAGACCGGCTCGATTCGCGCGAAGACCTGCTCGTGCGCGGCGACGAACAGGGCCTCCTTGTTCTTGAAGTGGTAGAAGAGGCTCGGCCGCTGGATGCCGACCCGATCGGCGATCTCCTGCATCTTCGCGCCGACGAAGCCGTCGCGGGCGAAGATCGCCTGGGCGGCGTCGATGATGCGCTCACGCGTGTCGTCCGCCGGGCGGTCGGCGACTGCGCTCTGCCGTGTCCGGGGGGGCATGCCGGGCGTCTACCTACAGGTCTGTAGGTAGTAGTGCAAGCCCCTGCACATCCGGCGACGCCGGCGGCTGCGGGGTCGTGGCAGTCGCCCACGGCCGTCCGTGCGCCGCACACCCTTGACGCATGCAAACTCGAGCTTAGTGTTCTCTTCGAGCACGGCGGCACCGAGAAGCAGCCGCCGAAACCACGCAGCAGAGGAGGCCGCATCATGGCACGTTTTCGCGTTGCATCTGGCTTCGATCCCGTCGGCGGTTTGCTGAGTCTCCAGCGGGAGCTGGAGCGAGTCTTCGACAAACCGTTCGGCATCGACCTCGGCCCGTCGGGCCGGGGAGTGTTTCCGCCCGTCAACGTCTTCGCCGACAAGGACGGGTACGTGGTGAAGCTCGAGGTTCCCGGCGTCGCGCCCGATGACGTGAACATCGAGGCCGAGGGCCGCACGCTCACCGTCAGCGGCAAACGTGAGGTCCAGCCGCCGCGCGAGGGCAGCTTCCATCGCCGCGAGCGCGGGACGGGCGAGTTCTCCCGCTCGTTCCAGCTGCCGGCGGACGTCGACGTGACGCGAGCCGACGCGGGCTACAAGCACGGCATCCTGACCGTGCGCATCCCGAAAAAAGAAGAGGCAAAGCCGCGGCAGATCACGATCAAGGCCGCGTAACCCGCGGCCGTGATCGACTTTCGACCCGATCGAAAAATCTCAGGAGGTGCATTCATGACCCAGCAAGAATTGAACGTTCGTGAACGGCAGGAGACGCCGGACGAGGTGACGCGCGCCGGCCGAACGTACGTCCCGCACGTCGACATCCACGAGACCAAGGACGGTCTCTGGCTCTGGGCGGACATGCCGGGGGTCGACGAGCAGTCGCTGAACGTCAGTCTCGACAACGGCGTGCTCACGATCGAGGGCCAGGTCGACGTGAAACAGTACGAGGCCATGACGCCGCTCTACACGGAGTACAACGTGGGCAACTACGTGCGGCGCTTCACGCTCTCGAACGATGTCGACAGCGATCGCATCGTGGCCCGCATGCAGAACGGGGTGCTCGCGCTCGAGATCCCGAAATCCGAGCGCGCAAAACCGCGCCGCATCGCGATCACGCAGTAACGCCCCTTCGTGGCGCTTCCTCGTCCTTGGATGGCGACAACCGCCACGGCGTGGCCCTCCGCGCCGTGGCGGCTTTTTCTCTCACCCTGACCCGGCTTGAGTTTCTCCCGACGCTTGCCTAGCAAGCGCAGGTGCCCGTAGCGCCCGCGCCGACTGAGCGCCGCGTCCGTGGCGGCCTCGCCGTCGCCATCGTGACGATCCTGATCGTGGGGCTCGTGGCGCGTGCCGCGCTTCTGGCGCTCGCGCCCCGCTACGGGTTCCTGGGAGACCACGTCGACTACGTCTGCTGGGGACGGCAGGCGGTCTCGGCGGGCGTCCTCGATCTCTATCGCACGTCGCCGGGCCAGTGTGTCACGGACACCTTGTTCGATGGACGCCCCGAGCGTCTCCAGACCGGGAGCGGGCAGCGCCTCAACTATCCGGCGCTCGCGGCGTACGTCTTCGCGCTCAGCGGGCGCCTGCACGCGGCGCTCGAGCCGGAGGCGGTCGCCAACACACCGACCGCGCGCACCGTCTATGCGGTCAGCACGACGATCGCCGAGGCCGTGACTGCGGTCGGTGTCGCGGCGATCGTCGCGTCGTTCGCCGGCGCGTGGGCGGCCGTCGCCGCGTTCGGGGCCGCGTGGCTCGCGCCCCCACTCCTGCTCGATGGTCCCTTCTGGGGCCAGACCGAGTCCTGGATTCTCGGTCCCGGCGTCTGGATGGTCCTGGCGATGATCCGCCATCGTTGGCTCACGGCGGGAGCGCTCTGGGGCGTCGCGCTCGCGCTCAAGCCCTCGGGACTGATCTTCGCGCCGCTGTGGCTCTATGCGTTCCTGTTCCGGCCGGAACGCGTGCGCATCGTCCTCGCCGGGGTCGTTGCGCTCGCGGTGCTGAACGCGACGGCCCTGCCCTTCTGGCTCGATTCCGGCCCCGAGTGGCTCCGCGTCACGTATCTCGAGAACTACGTGTACGACCTGCCGTGGTCGACGGCGATGACCTTCAACGTCTGGTACGCCGACCTTCTGACGACCGGTGTGCTCGACCCCAGAGTTCCGCTGTTGGGCCTGGCGCGCGATACGTGGGGCGCCCTGCTCCTTGCCGCCGGACTCGCGGGATCCTACGCGCTCGCGCGCCGCTTCGAGCGTCGCGAGACCGCGCGCGCCGACCTCGGATTCGTGCCGCTCGCGGCGCTCGTCATGCTCGTGGCGGTGCTGCTGCCGACGCGCGTCCACAGCACCTACGGAGCCTTTACGGCTCCTTTTCTCATCGCGGCGGCGTTCTTGATCCCGCGGACGGCGGTCGCCGTTGCGTTCTGCATGGTCACCATGAGCCTGCAGATCCTGTCGTGGCAGTGGGCACACCTGCTCGCCATGCACGTGCAGCCCGACGAGAGCATCTTCCCGCCGGCGCTCCGGGCCAAGCGCGTCGAGTGGCGGGCCATCGATCGGCCGCGCGAGTGGGCGCTGACGATCGCGAACCTCGCAACCGCCGCGGCGTTCGCGGCCGCCGTCGCGGCGGCCCGACCTGCCCGGCCCGATGTCGAGCCCCGACCGGACGACGCGTGACGAGCCCGACCGTGACGTCGGCCCCGGCGCGCCAGCCTCCCTGGGTGGCGATCGCGCTCGCAAGCGTCGCCTGCTTTCTCGTGGTCGCGACCCACGATCGGTACGGCGGCTGGAACGACACGTCCCGGCTCGGAATGACCGAGGCCATCGTCGAGCACGGCCGCCTCTACCTCGACGGCACCGAGATGGGACGGAAGAGCGGCGACGTCTGCATGATCGACGGCCGCTACTACTCGGACAAGCCGCCGGCGGTGGCACTCCTCGCCGTTCCCGTCTACGCCGCGGAGGTCGCCCTCGGCCTCCGGTTCCGCGACAGCATCCCGCGCGCCTACTACTGGACGACGCTGCTGACGATCGGGCTCACGACCCTGCTCGGCCTCTGGGGTCTGGCGCGGTTCCTCACGCACATCGCTCCGGATGCGCGCTGGCGAGCGCTCACGATTCTGGCCGTCGGGCTCGCCTCGCTGAACACCGTGTACAGCGTGACGTTCTCGAACCATCCGCCGTCGGCGACGGCGCTCATGGGAGGCGTGTTGCTCGTCTGGTGCCGGCGCCGCTTCGACGCGGGACTCGCGGCGCTCATCGCCGGCGGGGTGCTCGTCGGGATCGCCGCGACGGCCGACCACGGCGCCGCGTTCTACGTCCCGTTCCTCGTGCTCTACGTCGCGTGGCCCGGTGCGTCGCGTCGCGTAGCGGGAACACTCGCACTCGTCGCCGCGATCGCGGTGCCGCTCGCGGCGTACGCGGTTTACGCGTACGCGCTCTCGGGGAGCCCGGTACCGCTCTCGCTGCAGCGCCACCTTTTCGAGTATCCGGGCTCGTACTTCGCGGCCGGGAGCAGTCAGCTCGCGGGCTCGTCGCTGCCGCACGCGTCGCTCCGCGATTTCCTCGCCTACGTCTGGCTCTGCCTCTTCGGCGGACGCGGCTTCTTCCTGCACACGCCGCTCGCGCTCTTCGTCGTCGTCGGCATGCTCCGGCTGCTCGCCGACCGCGGCTATCCGTGGCGCCGCGAGATCGCGCTCGTGCTGGCACCGACGGTCGTGCTCGCCGCGTACTATCTGGCGACCTCCACCAACCCGGGCGGCAACAGCTACGGCGTCCGCTGGTTCTGCCTCTTCCTGCCGCTCCTGTTCGTGTTCCTGCCCGACGCCTATCGAACGCTCCGGAGCGGCATCGCGCGCGGTGCATTCTGGCTCGCGTTCGCCGCCTCGGCCGCGCTCGCCTTCATCGGCACCCTCGACCCCTGGCTCGACCCGAGCCCGTACGGCACCGGATACTCCTGGCAGCTCGTGCTGCGAGCGCACGGCTGGCTCTGAGGAACCAGCGAGTTGCTTTTTCCCATCGCCTGGCAAAAACTCGTCGGATCATGAGCTACAACGCGTGGTTCCAATGCATCAACGGGTGTCCCGGGCAGTTCTCGCTGCTGGAGATCATCTATCGCTGCCCGTCGTGCGGCGATCTCCTCGAGGTCCAGCACGACGTCGACGCCCTTCGCACGCGCGCTCCCGCCGCCTGGATGCAGCTCTTCGAGGAACGCAACCGCAAGAGCGTCTATCCCTACGGCTCCGGCGTCTGGAGCAAGAAGGAATGGATCGTTCCCTTCATCGACAACGAGAACATCGTCTCGACGTTCGAGGGCAACAGCAACCTGCTCTGGGCCGAGCGCTACGGCCGTCAGATTCACGTCGAGGATCTGTGGGTGAAACAGTGCGGCAACTCGCACACGGGGTCGTTCAAGGATCTCGGCATGACCGTGCTCGTCTCGGTCGTGAAGCAGATGATCGCCGACGGCCAGCCGATCGACGCGGTCGCCTGCGCCTCGACCGGGGACACGTCGGCGGCCCTCGCATCGTATTGCGCGGCCGCGGGCATCGCGTCGATCGTGCTGCTGCCGCGCAACAAGGTTTCGCCCGCGCAGCTCGTGCAGCCGCTCGCGAACGGCGCGCTCGTGCTGTCGCTCGACACCGACTTCGACGGCTGCATGGCGGTCGTGCAGGAGATCACCAAGCAGAAGCGCATCTACCTCGCGAACTCGATGAACAGTCTCCGCATCGAGGGGCAAAAGACCGTCGCGATCGAGATCGTGCAGCAGTTCGACTGGGAGGTGCCCGACTGGATCGAGATCCCAGGCGGCAACCTCGGCAACGTGACCGCGCTCGGCAAGGGCCTTCTCCTCTTGCAGGATCTGGGGCTGATCCAGAAGCTGCCCCGCATCTGCGTGGCGCAAGCCGAGAACGCGAACCCGCTGTACCGCTCGTACCTGTCGCACTTCGAGCAGTTCGAGGCCGTCCCCGCGAAGGCGACGCTCGCGAGCGCAATCCAGATCGGCAACCCCGTGAGCGCGAAGCGAGCGATCCGCACCCTGCAGCGCTTCAACGGCGTCGTCGAGCAGGCGAGCGAGCAAGAGCTCGCCGACGAGTCGGCGCGCGCCGATCGCACGGGAATGTTCAACTGCCCGCACACCGGCGTGGCACTCGCGGCGCTCCGAAAGCTCGTCGACCGCAAGATCGTGAAGGCGAGCGACCGCGTCGTCGTCATCTCGACTGCGCACGGCCTGAAGTTCGCCGACCAGAAGACGGCGTACCATCTCGGGACGCTCCCGGGCATCAAGCCGACGTACCAGAATCTGCCCGTCGAGATGCCGGCCGACGCCAAGCAGGTCGCCGACACGATCGCGCGTCACGTCGACCGCAGCCGCCTCTTGGAAGCGTGATGGACGACAAGCCTCCGCGCGTTCCCGGGTTCGGAACCGCGGCCGTCCACGCCGGCGAGCCGCGCAAGAAGGAAGGCAACTCGCTCACGACCCCGATCATGCAGACGGCGACCTACACCTTCGCCGACACGCAGGAGCTCCGCGATCACTTCGAGGCGCGCATCGACCGCGAGGAGTACGGCCGCTACGGAAACCCGACGCAGCGGATCGCCGAGCTGAAGCTCGCCGCGCTCGAGGGCGCCGGCGATTGCCTGCTCGTCGCGAGCGGCATGGCGGCGGTCACGACCACGCTCTTCGCGATGCTCTCGCGCGGCGCTCACGTCGTCGTCACCGACGACTCGTATCGGCGAACGCGTCAGTTCCTGAACCAGACGCTACATCGCTACGGCATCGAGTGCTCGACGGTGCCCGCCGGCGACTACGACGCGATCGCCGAGGCGATCCGGCCGAACACGCGCATCCTCATCAGCGAATCGCCGACGAACCCGTACAACCGCATCCTCGATCTCGAGCGCTTCGCCGACATCGGGAAGCGGCACCGCGTCAAGACGATCGTCGACGCGACGTTCGCGACCCCGTACAACCAGCAGCCGCTGAGCTACGGGATCGATCTCGTGCTGCACTCGGCGACGAAGTTCCTCGGGGGCCACAACGACCTGATGGCAGGCGCGGTCCTCGGCGCGGCGGACATCATCGACGGCATTCGCGCGCTGCTGGGCGTGACCGGGGCGGTCGTCGACCCGTTCGCCGCCTACCTCCTGATCCGCGGGCTCAAGACGCTCGCACTTCGGATCGAGCGGCAGAACGCCAACGCCCAGGCGATCGCGGAGTTCCTGGAGGCGCACCCGAAGGTGCGGCGCGTCCACTATGCCGGCCTCGCGAGCCATCCCGAGCACGCGGTCGCCCGGAGACAAATGCGGGGCTTCGGCGGCGTCGTCTCGTTCGAGATCGCCGGCGACCTCGATGCGGCGTCGCGTGTCGTCGACGGCTGCCGCATCCCGCGGATCGCGCCGTCGCTCGGCGGCGTCGAGAGCTTGATCGAGCAGCCGGCGCTGATGAGCTTCTACGAGCTCACGACCGAGGAGCGTCTGCAGGTCGGGATCAAGGACAACCTCATCCGCTACTCGGTCGGCATCGAGGACGGCGTCGACCTGATCGCCGACCTCGCGCAGTCATTGGATGCCAGCTAAGCCGCGAAGCTGGCATCCACGAGCTTCTTCAGCTCGCCGCGGGCGTGCATCTCGCGCACGATGTCGCAGCCACCGATGAACTTGCCGTCGACGTACACCTGCGGAATCGTCGGCCAGTTCGAGTAGCGCTTGATCGCGTCGCGTTTGGCGGGCTGGCTCAGCACGTCGGCGCTGCCGAAGGGGTGACCGAGCTCCTCGAAGACCTCGATCGTCGCCGCCGAGAATCCGCACTGCGGGAAGCTCGGCGTGCCCTTCATGTAGATCATGATCTTGTTGTTGCGGATTTCGTTCTCGATTTCCGTGATGGCGGGATCGGCCATGGGTCTTCTCCTTCTCTACTCGCCCGGTGCGTCGGTCTTGAGCTGCAGCGCGTGGATGCGCGGCATCAGCGTCCCGAGCGCGCGATAGACCATCTGGTGGCGCTCCACCAACGAGCATCCCGCGAAGCTGGCGCTCGTGATGTGGACCGCGAAGTGGTCGCCTCCGCCCGTCGAATCCTCGGCGCGGATCTCCGCGTCAGGGAAGGCGCTCGCGAGGCTCTGACGAATCTCGTCCGGGTTCATTGGAACGTGCAGCTATACTACGCCGGGTTCGACTGGCAAGCACGCACCTGCTTTGGCATGGTGCCGCGGTGTCGGGACCCCGCGGCTCATCGTCGACGAACGCGCAGTACACCGGGCTCGTCTTCCTGGCCGCGCTGATCGGCCTCCTCGGCGCCGCCGGCAGCATCGTCTTCCAGGCCGCGATCGCGGGCGCAGCGCGCGGCTTCGGCGCGCTCGCCGCGGCGCTCGGCGCATGGGGCTCGGCGGCGCCGCTCGCGGCCCCGATCGTGCTGGCAGCGGGCGGGGTCGCCCTCCTCGTCCTCGATCGGCTCTTCCCGGGACATGCGCTCGGCTATGGGTTCCCGCGCTTCCTCGAAATGGTGCATCTCGAGGGGGGGCGCGTGAAGCGGCGCTGGATGATCGTGAAAACGCTCGGCGCGGCGATCTCGCTCGGGGCCGGCGCGTCGGTCGGACGCGAGGGTCCGATCGCGCAGATCGGCGGCTCGATCGGCTCGTTCGTGGCGCAGCTCCTCCGCCTCGAGTCGCGCCTCAAGCTGCTCGTCGCGTGCGGCGCGGCCGCCGGCATCGCGACCACCTTCAACGCTCCGATCGGCAGCGTGATGTTCGCCCAGGAGATCGTGCTCCAGGGCAAGGTCGAGCTCGCGCACTTCAGCCTGATCGTGATCTCGACCGCGACCGCGGTGATCGCGTCGCGCGCGCTCGGCGGCGTGGAGACCGTCTTTCACGCGCAGGTCTTCGAGCTCAGCTCCTACAGCGAGATCTTCACCTACGGCGCGATGGGGCTCGTGCTCGGCGTGCTCGCGGCGGCGTACGTGCGGTTCTTCCATGCCACGCTCGAACGCGTCGGAACGGCGCCGCTCGGCACCGCGCCGAAGCTGATCGGCGGGCTCGTGCTCGTCGGCATCGTCGGCGTGTTCCTGCCGCAGAACCTCTCCGACGGTTACCCGGTGATCCAGGAGGCCCTCGCCGGCAAGCTCTCGACGTCGCTCATGGTGACGCTCGCCATCGCGAAGATCGTGACCAGCAGCCTGTCGCTCGCCTGCGGGGCGCCGGGGGGCGTGTTCGGACCGATCTTCTTCATCGGCGCCATGAGCGGCGGCGCATTTCGGTCGCTCTCGGCCTGGTGGCTCCCCGAGCTCACGGGGCCGCGGGGCTCGTATGCATTGGTGGGGCTCGCCGCGTTCCTCGGGGCCTGCACGCACGCGCCGCTCACGGCGGTATTCCTGCTCTTCGAGACGACGGGCAGCTACGAGATCGCCCTCCCCGCGCTCGTCACCGTGATCCTCGCGGTGATCGTGGCGAGCGCGATCGAGCCGGAGTCGATCGACACCCTCGGGCTCGCGCGCGCCGGCAAGACCCTCGAGCCGCCGCGGGAGCAGATCATGGACCTGATCCCGGTCGCGTCGGCGTTCCACGACACCTTCGAGCCGATCCGCGCCGACGCCCATCTCCCCGAGGTCCTGAAGATCATGGGCGAGAGCACCGGCACGCACTTCCCGGTGCTCGACGCCGACGGCCGGCTGCTCGGCACGCTGTCGCTCCACGGCGTGCGTGCCGTGCTGCTCGATCCCGACGCCGGGACCGCCCGCACTGCGGCCGACCTCTGCGATCGCCAGGTGCCGACGGTCACGCCCGAGACGAGCCTCGGACAGGCGCTCGGACGCATGGAAGAGGACGACCGCGAGGAGCTGCCGGTCGTCGACGGCGCGGACCCGCTTCACGTGCTGGGCCTGCTCTCGCGCGCCGACGTGATTCGCGCTTACAACCGCGCCCTCGTCACCATGCGGACGATCCCGGGCGCCGCGGGCGCCGACGAGATGCCGCAGTGGTCGAAGGGCTACCGGGTCGTACGGCGCACGGTTCCTGCCGCTTGGGACGGGCGCACGCTCCGCGAGCTCGATTGCCGCGCCCGCTTCGGTGTCACCGTCCTCGCCGTCGAGCCGCGCGACAAGCCCGGCCACACCTTCGAGGTTCCGGACCCGGACCGTGGACTCGGAGCCGGCGACACGCTCGTCATCGCCGGCCCGACGGCCGCCGTGTCGACATTCGAGCGCACTGCGCGCCGCTGGACGGCAGAAGCGCGCTCCGTGCCGGGCTGACCGCTACAGCTTTCCGGAACAGACGGCGAGGTAGCTCTGCGCGAGGCCGAGACGCGTGAGGATGGCGCACGCGTCGTTGAACTCCCCCGCGATGAGCTTCGCGACCGCGTCCACGTGCTCGGCGAGCACGCAGCTCGCGACCGCCGGGATGTCGGCCGCCGCCGGGTTGCACGGGCTGCCGATCGCGGCCGGGGTCAGGCCGACGCACTGCTGGGCGATGCCCACCAGCGCGGCGTTCCGCGCGGCCGTCGCCTTCGCGAGCGGGCTCCCGAGGTCGATCTTTGCAAAGCACGTCGCGATTGCCTTCGGCTCGTTCTTTCCCGTCGACGTCGCCGTCAGGAGCTTCTCGATGCAGGCACCGACGTCCTTGTGGAGCCGATCGGCGAAGCGGCGTCCATGCTTCGCCACCGCTTTCTGACACTGCTGCGCCGCGCCGAGCAGCGGGATCGGCCGGGTGCCGCTGAACTCGTCGGCCGCCATCCTCGAGACATGGATCCCGTGTTGCGCGATCAGGCAGTCCGCGGTCGCGTTGAACGTGTCCGCGCCGCGCGCGCAGGGCGCGTTCACGTCACGCGGGAACACCGTGCCGCAGCTCTTCGCGACCGAGGTGCGGAGCTTCGTCCGCGCGCGCGAGAGCTTGGACGCGGGGTTCCCGGCGTCGAGCGCTTTCAGGCATGCGGCGTCCGCCTTGGCGGTGCCCTTCCCCGCCGCCTCCGCTTTGATCACGCCGAGCCGGCAGGTCGCCTCGAGCGCGTGATGCGCCTTCGCGAGCTTGATGCCCTGACGCGCGAGCGCCACCTGGCACTTGAGCGCCGTCTTTCCGAACACGGGGTTGCGCAGCGCGGGTACGACGAACTGTCCCATTCCCGCCGGCCCGAAGCCGACGTCGACCGTCGCGGTCACCGTGTTGGTCGCCGTGTCGATCACCGAGACGTTGCCGTCCTGGCGGTTCGCGACGAAGACCCGCGCTCCGTCGGGACGGACCGCCACGGTGAACGGCGTCATGCCGACGTTGATGGTCTTCACGACCGCGTTGGTGGCGGTGTCGACCACCGACACGCTGTTCGGGCCGCTGTTGGCCACGTAGAGCCGCGTGCCCGTCGGGTCGACTGCGAGGCCTTCCGGGATGTTGCCGACGGAGACGCTCGTCACGACGCTGTTGAAACCCGTGTCGATCACCGACACGTTCGCATTGCTGTTGTTGCTGACGTAGACCCGCCGGCCGTTCGGGCTGACGGCGATCTGGCTCGGGTCGTTGCCGACTGGAATCGTCGCGGTGACGACGTTGGTCTCCGTGTCGATCACCGACACGTTGTTGCTGCCCTTGTTGACGACGTAGGCCGGGTTGCCCGCGGGGTCGATGGCGATGCCGAGCGGGTTGTTGCCGACGCCGACGGTCGCGACGACGGTATTCGTGGCGGCGTCGATGACCGAAACGTTCTTGTCGTCGCGGTTCGTGACGTACACGCGGTCGCCCGGAAGCTTCACGGCGACCCCCGATGGCCGTGCGCCGACCGTCACCGTCGCGACGACGGCATTGAGCGTCGCGTCGATGACCGACACCGTCCCGTCCGGCACTTGATTGGTCACGTACGCGCGCGTCCCGGCCGCGTTCACGGCGGCACCGAGCGGCTCGTCGCCGACGTCGACGGTCGCGACCACGAGGTTGCTCGCGGTGTCGATCACCGAGACGGTCGCGTCGCCGTGGTTCACGACGTAGCCGAACGGCGCCGCGTACGACGACCCAGCGGCCACGAACATGGCGAGACCGAGCACGAGGAGGCGAATCGCCGTCCGGGCCCGTGCGCGCCGGAGGCTGCGATCAGTTCGGGCTGTGGTCACTCGCCCTCGTCGCAGCGCTCGTCGTCGTACTCGCAGTACACCGGATCGCACTTGAGCGACCCGCCGTCGTACCCGAGGGTCTTGCAGGTCTCGCCGAGGAGGTTGTTGCCTTCGCAATCCTCGAACAGATCGATGACGTCGTCGCCGCAGAACGCGCGCTTGCAGCTCGTGCGGCACGCGTCGGGCTCGGTGTTGGAGTTCTGGGCGCCGGCGTCGCACTCCTCGCCGAACTCGAGCACGCCGTTCCCGCAGACCGGGTTGGCGACGCAGCCGCTGAAATTGAAGAGGCACGACGGCTGGCACGTGAGCGTGCCGCTCGCGTAACCGATACTGCTGCACGTGAAGCCGCCGTGGTCGACCCCGTCGCAGGCTTCGCCGGTCTCGCGGGTGCCGTTGCCACAGACGGCCGTCGCAGGCCGGAAGTCGAGGCCGCGCCGGACGTCGAACACGCCGGTCACCACGCGCCGGGCGGCCGCGGGCTCGGCGTGCTCGGGAGTGCGCGCGACGAGGTGGCCGATGATGTACGCCATGACTTCGAACGCCTCGACGAAATCGCGGCGGTCGAGCGCCTGGATGAGCGTCGTCACGCGGGTCGCGAGGCCGTTTCGCACGTACGCGTCGCTGAGCGTCTCGTTCACGAGCCGCGACAGCACGCCGACGTCGACCGGGACGAGGTCGACGAAGGTGAAGCAGCGCTGCTCGCCGAACGCGACGAGGCCGGTATCCGTCGACGCCGTGCGGCCCACGAGCTCGAGGAGGAAGCGATAGGCCGCCCCGGGCGGCACGTTGGTCGGGACGGTCGCGCGGAAGCGGAAGATCCCCGCGCTCGACGCCGCCCCCAGAAGGCCCGAGTCGTTGCCCGCAGTGAGCGCCTCCGACGCGAACTGGATTCCGTGGGGCGCGTTCGCCGCGGTCCAGAACTGCCGGTCGGTCTCGGCGTCGGTCGCCGGCGGGAACCACGGCGTGAGCCCCGCGAGGCCAAAGGCGGTCGAGAGCGCGAGCGCGTCCTTCCCCTTCTTGGTCGTCACGCGCGCGGGGAACACGCCGGGGCCGGTCAGCACGGTGACGCTCGCGAGCTTGTACACGTCCCCGAAACCCGCGCACGTGAGCCCCGCGAACTTGGTGCCGCCCGGCACGAGCTTCAGACCGCGCGCCTGCTTCCCGAGCGAGACGAGAAACGCGTTGGTCTTGCCGACGCTCGCCAAGACGTCGCCGACGCCGAGATGAAACGTCATCGCCTGCGGCGGCGGCGGGAACTGGGCCATGGCGGGACGCCCCGCCCCGGCGAGCGCGAGCAGCGCAATGAACGCGGTCAATGTGAGCGAGCGGCGCATGTCAGAAGCTCAGCGCCTCGGCGGCCGCGTTGGCGCGATTGATCATCGGCTCGGCGAACGCGGGCGGGATCTCGGTCTCGGTGCGCTGCGCGACCTCGAGCGCGAACGTGCGGACGTTCCGCGCGGCGCGGTCGGGCTTGCCCCTCGCGAGGAAGGTGTCGGCCGTGTTGAGGATGAAGTTCAGGCGATTCTTCGTGACCGACGTGAGCGGCGCCGCGTTCACGAGCGCGCGCAGCGCCGGCAGGTCGGCCGGCGGCAGCGACGCGACGACGATGCATTCGGTCCGTTTGCCGGGCTTGCCGAGCTTCTTCGGCGGCAGCTCGGTCGTGACGGCGATGGCGAGCTCGGCGGTGCCGACGCCCGGATCGCTAGACAGATTCACGTTCATCCGGAACCCGAGCGCGCGATCGCTCGCGTGCTCCTTGCCGAGTGCGCCCGTCTGGTCGCCGAATGCGAAGCCCACCGTCGTGAAGCCGACCGAATCGGCGACGGGCGCATCGACGACCCAATGCGTCTGGCGTGTCGCCCCGCTCGCGGGCGCCGACCACGTTGCCGCGCCGATCAGCGTGAGCGCGTTGGTGAGCCCGCTGCCGAGGCTCCGGCCGACGACGAGCGGCGCACCGGTCGGGCTCCCGAGGAGGCGGACGCGCGTCACCCGGCGGGTCGGGTCGGCGAGCAACGAGGGACACACGCCCTTCGCGAAGCGGACCGCGCCGCGCTTCAGCCCGACCGTGCGCCCGAGCGTCGCCGAGCGCGACAGGGCCTTTGCGCCGAAGAGGTCGGGCGCGGAGACTAGGTCGGCGGGCGCGAGCACGAAGGTCCGCTCGGCGGCGATTGCCGAAGCGTCACCGAAGGCGGCCAGTACGAGAAGCCCGAGGACCAGAAATGTGGGGGAAAACCGAGACGGCACTCGCCGGAGATTCAGCAAGAGCAGGACCAGCAACGGAGCCCTGTGGAGTCCGCGAAATCTCTCCCAACCGTTGGAGAATATTGAATTAGCGGACGCCATGCGGTGCCGATTTCGGCGGCGTGTCGGTCCCCTGGGATTGCACCAGCGCAAGGCCGTGCGCGAACGCTGCGAGAACGATCCCGACCGCCATCACTCCGGAGCAATCAAAGATCTTGCGACTTCGCAAGATGCACGCGCCATCGGAAAAGACTGATCACACGTAGGAGAGCCACTCGCGGTGCTTCGAATCTTCACCGCGCACGAGGCTGAAGTATGCCTGCTGCATCGCCTGCGTCACCGGGCCGGGCTTGCCGCTACCGATCGCGCGGTCATCGAGCTCGCGAATCGGCGTCACCTCGGCCGCGGTGCCGGTGAAGAAGGCCTCGTCGGCGATGTACGCCTCGTCGCGCGTGAAGCGCTCCTCGACGAGCGTGTGCCCGCGCTCGCGGAGCAAGGCGATGATCGTCGCACGCGTGATGCCGGGAAGCACGGAGGTCAGCGGCGGCGTCTTCACGATGCCGTCGCGGATGATGAAGATGTTCTCGCCGCTCGCCTCGGAGACGAACCCGTCGGTGTCGAGCATGAGCGCCTCGTCGTAACCGCCGCGCCGTCCTTCGCGCGCCGCGAGGATCGAGTTCACGTAGTGCCCGACGGCTTTCGCCTTGGTCATCATCGTGTTCACGTGGAAGCGCTGGTACGACGACGTCTTCACGCGGATGCCGTTCTTGATGCCGTCGTCGCCGAGGTAGGACCCCCAGGGCCATACGATGACGGCGACCCGCACGGCGTTCACCGCCGCGAGGCCCATCTCGCCGTCGCCGAGGAAAACGAGCGGGCGGATGTAGCACTCGCGGAGCTTGTTCCGCCGGATGGTGTCGAGGCAGGCCTCGTCGATCGCGGCCGGCGCGAACGGAATCGTCATCTCGAGGATGTGCGCCGATCCGAAGAGCCGGCGGGTGTGCTCGTGCAGGCGAAACACGGCCGAGCGGCCGTCCTTCGTCTGGTAGCAGCGGATGCCCTCGAAGGCCCCGAGCCCGTAGTGCAGCGTGTGGGTGAGGACGTGGACCTTCGCCTCGTCCCACGGCACGAACTCGCCATCGAGCCAGATCAGTTCGCTTTTTTGCACCGCGCCTCCGAACGGCGAGAGCTATCGGAGGGTCCCCAGGTTGTCAATTTAGTGCGGCGGGGGGGCAACGTTAAATCGCACCCCCCGCCGACGCGAAAAAAAAAAAAACACGGGACACACCCCACTAACAACAAACAACCCAGCCCCACTACCCACCCCAAAAAACGGACC
>JANNPN010000267.1:0-5065 GCA_031400185.1 Polyangiaceae bacterium | reverse complement strand
CCAAAGGCCCGCGGAGCGTCGCCCCACCCCCACACGGGTCGCCGCAGCGCGACGTGTGCTCGCAGCGCCACTTACTATGCGGATCAGGTCACGGTGCGCGCGACCGCTAGCCCCACCGACGTCTAGACAGCCGGCGCGGGGTAGTGCACGTAGCTGTCGATCAGGAGATCGACCAGCACCGTGTCCGACGGGCGCTCGCCCGTGATGATGCCGCGCGCACGCAGGTCGTCGACCAAGCGATCGACGACCGCGGTGACGCTGAGATCGTCGGTGCGCTCTTTCCACGCGCGTTGCTCGGCGGCGTCGGCGAAGCAGTAGGCCTTCCAGGAGATCGAGTAGCGGAGCTCGTTCCAGCGGTACTCCGCGGCGACCTCGTCGCCGTCGGCCATGTACCAGCGGCCGTCACCGGCGTAGCGGAGCCTCATGCCCGGACGGAGCTTGTCGACGGGCGCCGCCGTCTCGGCGACGCGGTCGACGCCGTGGAAGACGCTGTCGGTGTCCATCAAGAGAGCGGTGTTGTAGCGCACTGGGTGGGCGACCGGCTTCGCGTCGGCGCCGTTCGGATAGAAGGCGAACTCGCCGCCGCTGCAATCGTGGAACCACGAGACGCCGGTCGCGATCGGCATCCGCCACTCCTCGAAGAGGCCCGAGTGGTGCATCACGACGATCAGCCACTGCGGGTGCTTCTTGCGGTTCACGCCGCGGAACTCGGGCACGTCGGTGTGGACGGCGAGCTCCTGTCCCGGCACGAGCAGGTTCGCGTACACGATCGCGGGCTCGATGATCGGCCGTCCGAAGAGCTTCCGCGCCGCCGCGATGAACCCTTCGTGATGCAGAAAGGGACCGATGCCCTCGACGCGCTCCTCGTTGCCGTACGCGTAGGTCTCGCGGAAGTAGTTGGTGCGGGCGGCGAGGACCTGGAGCGGCTCCTCCTTCCGGCCGAAGCGGCCGCCGGTCTTCACGAAGTTTCGCGCCGCGTCCCAGCGCGCCGGCAACCCTTCGCCGATCATGCCGGCGAACGTCGGCTCCTCGGAGTACATCTTGAAGGCGCCGAACTGCTCGCAGATGCGGACCATGTGCTCGGCACCCTCCGGTGCCAGCAGGGGATCGAACGCGAAGTGGGGTTGGGCCATGACTATCTCCTCTCGAACATGCGCTTCGCCGTGGCGTAATCGGGCTTGCCGTTCGGCGCGCGCGGGACCGTCGCGACGACCAGCAGCTCCTTCGGCAGCTTGTAGCTCGCGAGCCGACCTTTCACCGCGGCGAGGATCTCGTGCGGGTCGGCGTGCGTGCCCGGTGCGAGCGCGGCGACGCCGACGACCCGTTGCCCGAAGCGCTCGTCCGGCACGCCGAACACGAGCGTGTCCTCGACCGCCGGGTGCACCTTGAGGGCCTCTTCGACCTCTTCCGGGAAGACTTTCTCCCCGCCGGTGTTGATGCAGTTCGACCCGCGGCCGAGGAGCGTGATGCGGCCGTCCGCCTCGACCGTCGCCATGTCGCCGGCGAACGAGTAGCGGACGCCGTTCACCTCGCGGAACGTGCGCGCCGACTTCTCGGGATCCTTGTAGTAGCCGAGCGGGACCATGCCGCCGTTCGCGACGAGGCCGATCTCCCCCGAGCCCGGCACGACCTCGCGGCCGTCCTCGGTGATGACCTTGGTCGTCGGGTTCAGCTTGAAGCGTGCGGTCTCGGCGCTCGCGTCCTTGCGGACCGTCGACTGCCCCATGCCGCCCTCGGTCGACCCGAGCACGTCGACGATCGCCAGCTCCGGGACGTGCGCGATGAGGCCCTGCTTCACCTCCAGCGAGAACATGGTGCCGGACGACACCATCAGCTTCAGCGGCGAGGTGTCCCAGCGGCCGGGATTCTCGTCGAGCGCGCGGAGCAACGGCTTCGCGAACGCGTCGCCGACGACCACCAGCAGGTTGATCCTGTCGCGCTCGACCGCCGACCAGAGCTCGACCGGATCGAGCGAGCGGCTCTCGAGGAGCGCCGCCGTGCCGCCGAGCATCTGCGGCGCCATCATGCCGAGCCAGCACCCCGTGCCGTGCATGAGCGGCGGCCCCGACATGCTGACCCAGGCGTCGCCGCGCGCCCGCAGGTCGCGCGCGAGGTCCGGCAGCGACGCCGGGTCGGGAACCTTCGGCTGCCCGATCATCGCCGGGTACGTGTTGAGGAAGAAGCCGGCGAAGTCTTGCATCGAGTACATCACGCCCTTCGGCATGCCGGTCGTGCCGCCGGTGTAGAACATGTAGATCTCGTCGCCCTGCGGCTCGATCCGCGCCGCCGGCGCGAGCGTCGACTGGATGGTGTCGTAGCGGACGGCCCCCTCGACGTGGGTCGAGCCGTCGGGCGCCGGCCCGTCGTCGACCTCGACGAAGAGCTTCACGCGCGGTGCCCGGCTCTGCACCCGCGCGACGCGGTCGGCGAGCGAGGTATGGAAGACGAGCGCCTCCATGTCGGAATTGTCGATGAGGTACGCGAGCTCGTCGTCGAGATAGCGGTAGTTGACGTTCACCGGGATGCCCCGGATCTTCATGGCGGCGAAGTTGGTCTCGCAGTACTCGGGCGCGTTGTAGAGATACATGCCGACCTTGGCATGCGGCCCGAGTCCGGCGTCGAGGAAGGCCTGCGCGAGCCGTGCCGCCCGCGCCTCGTAGTCGCGCCACGAAACGCGGCGGGCACCCTGGACGACGGCGGGGGCGTCGGGGGTGGCGTCGGCAATGGCTTCCCAGATGGCTCCGAAGTGGGCGTGCATGGCCCGCCGGTCTTAGCGCGGCCCGCGCTCGTCGTGCCAGTGGGGTCGGTGGCGGGTCTGCCGGCCGCATAGTACGAGGGCGCGGTGTCGCTTCCGGCTTTCCACGTGCGTACCGGCGACGCGCACGCGCCCTTCGTCTTCACCTGCGAGCACGCCTCGGCGGCCGTCCCCGACCAGTACGGCGGTCTCGGCCTCGGGTCCGACGATCTCGTCGACCACGTGGCCTGGGACATCGGCGCTGCCGCACTCGCGCGCCGGCTCGCGGAGACCTTTGCGTCGCCGCTCGTCGAGAGCGGCTGCTCGCGGCTCGTCGTCGACTGCAACCGCGATCTCGACGATCATGATCTGATCGTCGCCGAGACCCATGGCGTCGTCGTCCCCGGCAATTCCGCGCTCGACGCCGCCGAGCGCGCGCACCGGATCGCGCGCTGGCACGCGCCGTACCACGAGGCCGTCGACGACGTGCTGCGGGGTCGCCGCGAGCCGACGATCCTGGTCAGCGTCCACAGCTTCACGCCCGAGCTCCGTGGCCAAAGGCGCGAGCTCGAGGTCGGCGTCCTCTACGACGACCACCTGCCGCTCGCGGGCACGCTCGCCGCTGCGATCGCCGCGAGCGGCCTCGTCGTCCGCCACAACGAGCCGTACTCCGGTCTCGACGGCCTGATCTACTCCGCGCGCGTCCACGGCACGCGCCACGGTCTCCGCTACGTCGAGCTCGAGGTGAACAACGGGCTCTTGCGCGCCGACGCGAGCGTGGTGGCGATCGCCGCAAAGGTCGCCGGCGGCTTGCGGGTCGTGGTGCCGCGCTAGTCAGCGCCGCCGGGTCACCGGTTGCGCGGGCGTGACAGCCAATGGACGGCGTCGTCTCGGGTCGCCTCGTCCGGGCTCGTCCATTTCCACACGACCCGCATCGGGGGGCGCGTGTCGCACGGGGAGAAGGTCCTGACGAGCGGGAGTGCTCCCGGGACGGGCTACAACCGCGCGACGATCGCGTCGGCCATCTCGCGCGTGCCCGCCGTGCCTCCGAGGTCGCGCGTCACGTGCGCTTTCTCGATCAGCACGGCCGACACGGCGGTCGTGATCCGCTCCGCCTCGGCGTCCAAGCCGAGGTGGCGAAGCATCGCGAGGGCCGAGACGAGCAGTGTCAGCGGATTGGCCGTGTCGCGTGCGGACAGCCCGGGGGGATCCTCGTAGATCGCCTCGAACACCACGAGGTCCTCGCCGAAGCTGGCGCTCGGCACGACCCCGAGCCCGCCCGCGAGGCCCGCGCACAGGTCCGACACCAAGTCGCCGTAGAAGTTCTGCATGACCATCACGTCGAACTGGTACGGGTTCATGACGAGCTGCATGCACGTGTTGTCGACGATGAGCTCCTGGAACGCGATCGCCGGGTAGTCCTTGGCGACGGCGCGGCAGCACTCGAGGAAGAGGCCGTCCGACCGCTTCATGATGTTGGCCTTGTGGACGGCGGTCACCTTCTTCCGGCTGGCAGCCGCCGCGTGCGCGAAGGCGAAGCGGGCGATGCGCGTGCAGGCGCGCTCGGTCGTGATCTTGATGCTCTCGACGACGCCCGGGACGATGCGGTGCTCGAGTCCCGCGTACTCGCCCTCGGTGCTCTCGCGGACGACGACCAGGTCGAGGTCGGGGTAGCGACTCGCGCGACCGGGAAAGCTCTTTACCGGACGCACGTTCGCGAAGAGGTCGAGCGTCTTCCGCAGCGCGACGTTCGGATTCTCCTGGGTCTCGCCGAGGCGCGCGGCCAGATGTCCCTTGAGCGCGACTTTCGTCCGCAGCACCGAGCCGATGACCTCGGCCGGGATGGCCGAGCCCTGGCGGCGGAGCGCCTCCTCGCCGGCGACCACGCGCTCCCACGTGATCGGCACCGCCGCCGCGGCGAAGATGCGGACGACCGCGTCGGCGATCTCGGGCCCGACGCCGTCGCCGGCGATGAGCGTGACGGTCCGTGCGCCGCTCACGTCACCCCCGAGCGCGCCACTCACGTCATCCCTCCGCGGATCTCCGCCACGATCGCGTCCCGTACGTCGGTCGTGCCGGCGCTGCCGCCGAGGTCGCGCGTCCGGACGCGGCCGGCGGCGAGCACGGCGGTCGTCGCGTCGACGATGCGCTTCGCCGCCGCGTGCTCGCCGAGGTGCTGCAGCATGAGCATGCCCGAGAGGATCAACGCGAGCGGATTCGCGAGGTTCTTCCCGGCGATGTCGGGTGCGCTCCCGTGCACCGCCTCGAAGACCGCGGCGTGCGTCCCGATGTTGGCGCCCGGTACGACACCGAGCCCGCCGACCAGCCCCG
>JANNPN010000231.1:0-6745 GCA_031400185.1 Polyangiaceae bacterium | reverse complement strand
CTTCGGCGGCGACGACGGCGCGGAGCCGGCGAGCGTCCGGTTCACGCACGACGCGGACGGGGTGGTGGTGGCGACCGATCCGGACACCGACTTCGGCACACGCTTCCCGACCGGCGTGTTCCGCTTCGATCCGGTGAACGGTACCACGCTCGAGCGCGTGTCCGGTGACGACGCGCTCTTCGCCGACGGCGTGTCGCGGCGCGAGCCCTACGTCGTGATCGTGACCGCGCCGGGCACGGCGGCGCGCTTCCGGATCACGGGCGGGCTCACCGCCGAGCCCGCACCTGCGGGCGACCGCGACGCGCGCATGCGTGCCGAGGACGCCGCCGAGGTCACGTTCTGGGGCGCGGCCGCGGGGGGCGTCAAAGTGCACGCGCCCGCGGCGGCGGCGGAGGTCGAGCGCGTCGCCGAGATGCTGCCGTGGTTCGCGCACGACGCGCTCATCCACTACCTGGCGCCGCGCGGGCTCGAGCAGTACTCGGGCGGCGGGTGGGGCGTGCGCGACGTCTGCCAGGGGCCGGTCGAATTCTTGCTCGCCTTGGGGCGGTTCGAACCGGTGCGGGACCTCCTGCTCCGCACGTACGCGACCCAAAGCGCGGACGGCGATTGGCCGCAGTGGTTCACGTTCTTCCCGCGCGACCGCGGCATCCGCGCCGGCGACTCGCACGGCGACATCGTCTTCTGGCCGCTGCTCGCACTCGCGCAGTACCTGCTCGCGTCGGAGGACTGGGCGCTCCTCGACGAGATCGTGCCGTTCTTCCATGCCGATGGTGACGAGGCGGCGGAGCGCGTCAGCATGGGCGCCCACGTCGGCCGCGCGCTCTCGGTGATCGAGGCGCGCCAGATCCCCGACACGTCGCTCGTCGCCTACGGCCACGGCGACTGGAACGACTCGCTGCAACCCGCCGACCCCGCCATGCGCGAGCGCCTCTGCAGCAGCTGGACGGTGACGCTGCAGGTGCAGACCGCGCACGCGCTCGCGCTGGCGCTCCGCGCCTGCGACCGCACCGCGCTCGCGATCCGGCTCGATGCGCTCGCGGCCCGCACCCGCACCGACTTCCAGCGGCTCTTGCTGCCGGGCGGGACGCTCGCGGGCTTCGCCTACTTCCGCGCCGATCGTCCGATCCAGTATCTGCTCCACCCGAGCGACGACGAGACCGGCATCCACTACCGGCTCCTCCCGATGATCCACGCGCTCATCAATCACATGCTGACGCCGGAGCAGGCGCGTCATCACGTCGAGCTCATGCGCGCGCACCTCCTGGCCCCCGACGGCGCCCGGCTCTTCGACCGCCCGCCGCAATATCGGGGCGGGTTGATGCGCTTCTTCCAGCGCGCCGAGACCAGCACGTACTTCGGGCGCGAGATCGGCATCATGTACACCCATGCCCACCTCCGGTACGCGGAGGCGATGGCGACCGTCGGCGACGCCGACGCGTTCTGGTTGGCGCTGCGCCAGGCGATTCCGATCCGCCTGCAGGACGTCGTGCCGAACGCGCGGGTCCGGCAAGCCAACACCTACGCGTCGAGCTCCGACGCCGCGTTCGCCGACCGCTACGAGGCGCAGGAGCGCTACGCGGACGTGCGTGCCGGCCGCGTACCGGTCGACGGCGGCTGGCGCACGTACTCGAGCGGCGCGGGGATCACGTTCCGGTTGATCCACGAGCGGCTGTTCGGCCTCCGCCGCGGCAGCCGCACGCTCGCGATCGACCCCGTGCTGCCGCGCGCGCTCGACGGTCTCGCGATCGACGTCACGCTCGCCGGGCAGCGGGTGCGCGTCACGTACCACGTCGGCGAGGTCGGGGCGGGGCCGGTCGCGCTCGAGCTGAACGGCGAACCATTGCCCTTCGAGCGTGAGCCGAATCCCTACCGCACCGGCGCCGCGCTGGTCGCGATGGGGGAGATCGCGGCGCGGCTTCGGCCAGGCGCGGCGAACGTCCTCACCGTGCGACTCACGTGAGCTCGTCAAGGAACGTGCGTGCGTCCCGGAGGTCGGCGGTCTCGAAGCCGTCGGTGACCCGTGGATCGGGGCGAGCGCAGCGCGAGCGTCAGCGTGCTTCCGCTGCCGTCGCAAGAGCCGGCCGATCCGGAGCCGAGCGGGCGCATGGTGCGTCGGGTCGTAGCAGCCGACGCCCCGCGTCGACGTGCCGGAGCGCGGCCGTGATCTCGCCGAACGTCGACGACGTCAGCCCATGCACCGTGTGCGTCCAGAGGCGAAGGGCAGGCTCCGGTGTCGCCTCCGCGAGACGCGCGCCCGGGCGGTCGGTATCTCTGCGCGGCTCGAACGGCCATCGGGCGCGCTACTTGCCGGTGATTCTTCGATTGCGATACGTTACGAGCCGCTCGGGGAGATGCGGCGGCACGATCTATCGTGATATCCGCCGCCCGCACGCGGTGACGTGCTTTCGGGGGGGTCATGACGCATCGAGTGGTGTGCATATCGCGGGTGACGGCGGCGGGCTGTGAAACGATCGGCCACTCGGTCGCCGCCCGGCTTGGGTTTCGGTATGTCGACGACGAGGTCATCACGCTCGCGGCCGAGGCCGCCGGTGTGGACCCCGCGGTGCTCGAGAACGTCGAGCATCACCAGGGATTCCTCGACCGAATCATGACTGCGCTGTTGGCGCGCGCCGTCGAGGCGGAAACCTACCTGAAGCGCCCCGACCGCGAGTACTACGCGGCGCCGATCAATCCATCGATGGCACCTCCGGCCGACGAGCTTCGTCGCCTGATCCAGCACGCCATCGTCGAGATCGCCCGCCGCGGGCAGGCGGTGATCGTCGCGCACGCGGCCTCGATAGCGCTCCGAGGACATCCGGACGTGTTGCGGGTGCACGTCGTCGCTTCGGCCGCGACCCGCGCGCGCCGGCTCTGGCTCACGAACATGTTGATCAACGAGGAGGAGTACGCCAAGGCGATCGCCGAGTCGGATCAGCAGCGGCAAAAGTATCTCGCTCGGTTCTACGACCTTCACGCCGAGTCGCCGACGGACTACGATCTCGTCGTCAACACCGACGTCCTCGACGCCGAGCGGGCAACCGCAGCCATTGTCGCTGTTGCCACGACGCCGCCAGCAGGATGACGTTCCCGTCGGCTCGACCGCGCCGGCAGCGGCGCCGCCCCGAATGTTTGAGGTAACCGCCGCTGACCGGCCATACGTAGACGCGCTCCCAGCCCGGCGGAGACGATGAATAGCCGGGCTCGAGAACGCGCCGCTAGCGCAATACGAGGGACGCGGCGCGCGTCGTTTCAGCGATCGCGATGGCCTCGCGGCTCCGCTGGCGCGCGTCGAACGCCCACAACAGACGCGTCAACGCCGCTCTCGCGTCACCTGGCGGCACCGACGTGTGCAACGCAGTGTCGAGCGCCGACTCCGATTCTTCCGCCAATCTCTCGATCCAATCGTTCGTCATGCACCGCGAGGTAGCGCGACGCCTTCGCGGACGCAACGCCGAGGGGTAGCGCGGGCGCCCGCGTGACCTGGAATCGTCGCGCTTTCGGTGACTTGAGGGCCGACCAATCCCCACCGTTTCGGAGTACGCCTCATGGTCCGACCGGCAGGCACTCGACCGTGGCCGGCGGGATCGATGCTCCGGCGTTGGAGGCGCTGACGACGGCGCAGTCGTACGCGGTACCAGCACGGCCACTACCGTCAGTGAGTGGTCGACGCACCCGAACACGCGGCGTAGACCACCATCACGTCGCTTCCCCATTGCACACCTCCCGACGACGGATTCGTTTCGATCGTCGGGACGATCCTGCCAGCCACGTGAAGCCTCCCGTGCGCGACCGTGAGTAGAATCGCGTCCGTTTCGTACGTTCGCGTGCGCAGCTATGAGATCTTCCGATGGCGGCACGGTTACGGCGCGGTGAATCGGGGGTCGCGGGGGTGCGCCGAATCCTTCGCGACGAGACGAAAGAGGCCCTGCGGGCGATGGCGCCGGGACGGCCGGCACGCGGCAAGGCGATCCATGATGCCCGGAAGCGTCTCAAGAAAGCGCGCGCGGCGTTGCGATTGGTGCGCGACGTGCTCGGCGACGATGAGTACCGCCACGAGAACGCGGCGCTCCGCGATGCCGCCCGCCCGCTCAGCGAGGTGCGCGACGCGGACGTCCTGATCGCGACGCTCGACGCGCTCGTCCGACGCCGAACGCCGATTGAGCGCCGGGTTCTTCAGGTCATGCGCCGACGGCTCATGACGGATCGCCGTGCGCTTCGTCGCCGATCCTACGACCAGGATGCGCTCGGTGAGGCGCGGAAGCAGGTGCGGAGCGCCCGCAAACGCACGGCGCGGTGGCCGCGTCGCGGTGGGTGGTCCATCCTCGGCCCGGGGCTCGCGCGCGTGTATCGCGCCGGACGCGAGGGCTGTGCCGCCGCCCGACGCGACGCAAGCGACGAAAACCTGCACGAGTGCCGCAAGCAGACGAAGTATCTCTGGCACCAGCTGCAGCTGCTCGAGTGCGTCCACCCTGGTCGCATGACGCGCCTGCAGGAGCGTGCGCACGCGTTGTCCGACCGCCTCGGCGACGACCACGATCTCGCCATCCTGCGCGACAAGCTCGAGGCCGCGCGTGCTGCCCTGCCGACGGGCGGGCTCCGGCGCATTGAGCCGATGATCGAGGACCGCCGAGCCGCGCTGCAGCGCGAGGCATTCAGGTTGGCCGCGCAACTCTACGCGGACCCGCCGTCGCGATTCATCGGTCGCGTCGGCACGAGCTGGCACGCGTGGCGGCGGGCGAAGCGCCGCCGGTCACGCTCGCACGCGTGAGCCGCGGACGTGAGCACGCGGAGGCAAGCATATCCGCGCCACGCTCGTTTGAAGCCGCGCGCCGTTGACGTTATGAAGCCGTCGTGCTTGCGACCCCGCGCCGTGAGAAGGAGGAGAGCGTAGCGTCGCAACACGAGGGTACGTTTGCCGACGTACGTCCGCACGCGACGGTCGACTACGCGCTCACCACCATGCAGTCGACGCTCGTGCAGTTCAGCGCGATGGCCGACACGAAGGCCAACATCATGATCACCGTCTGCTCGATCGTGTTGACGGTCGGCGTGACGCAGCTCTCGAGCCCATTGCTCCGCTGGCCGCTCGTGCTGCTCACGGTGTCGACGTTCTGCGCGCTGCTGCTGTCGATCCTCGCCGTCGTCCCGTCGGGTCGTTACCCGAAGCGTGCCGACGGCACCACGGGACCCGGCGTCCCGGGGTTCAATCCGCTCTTTTTCGGGCACTTCGCGCACCTCACACCGGATCGCTTCGCGACGGAGCTCGCCCGCGTGCTCTCCGACGACGCACGGATCTACGAGGCGATCGCGCGCGATCTCTGGGGCCAGGGCTTCGTGCTGGCGAGAAAGAAGTACCGCTTCCTCCGCTGGGCGTACACGGTGTTCCTCGTCGGCACGTTCATGACAATCTGCGCGTGGATCTGGATGTGGGCGTTCGTGTGGCCGGGCCCCCGACCCTGACGCCGACGTCGTCGGTCGCGATGAGCGCGGGCCCCGGCGCGACTGCGCCGGACGGGCGTAGTAAGCACGTCGCATGAATGCCGACGTGATGGGTCCGCTCCCGCCCGACGAGCTCCGGAAGATGGACGCCTATTGGCGCGCGTCCAACTATCTCGCGGTCGGGCAGATCTACCTCTACGACAACCCGCTGCTGCGCGAGCCGCTGACGCGCGCGCACGTGAAGCCGCGCCTCCTCGGGCATTGGGGGACGACGCCGGGCTTGAACTTCCTGTACGTCCACCTCAATCGCACGATCAGCGCGCGCGACCTGAGCATGATCTACGTGATCGGCCCGGGGCACGGCGGGCCGGCGGCGGTCGCGCAGGCGTACCTCGAAGGCACGTACAGCGAGGTGTATCCGAACATTTCCCAGGACGCCGACGGGATGCGGAAGCTCTTCAAGCAGTTCAGCTTCCCGGGCGGCATCCCGAGCCACGTGGCGCCCGAGACGCCCGGCTCGATCCACGAGGGCGGCGAGCTCGGCTACGCGCTCTCGCACGCGTACGGCGCGGCCTTCGACAACCCCGACCTCGTGGTCGCGTGCATCGTCGGCGACGGCGAGGCGGAGACCGGCCCGCTCGCGACGAGCTGGCACTCGAACAAGTTCCTGAACCCGGCGCGCGACGGCGCGGTCCTGCCGATCCTGCACCTGAACGGCTACAAGATCGCGAACCCGTGCTTCCTCGCGCGCATCCCGCGCGAGGAGCTGCAGAAGCTCTTCGAGGGCTACGGCTACCGGCCGCTCTTCGTCGAGGGCGACGAGCCGATGCGCATGCATCAGGAGCTCGCCGCGGCGCTCGACCGCGCGCTCGACGAGATCGCGGCGATCCAGAAGCGCGCGCGCTCGGGCGGCGTCGTGACGCGCCCGACGTGGCCGATGATCGTCTTCCGGACGCCGAAAGGCTGGACGTGCCCGCCCGAGATCGACGGCAAGAAGTGCGAGGGCTACTGGCGGAGCCACCAGGTGCCGATGGGCGACATGGACGAGCCCGAGCACGTGCGCATCCTGGAAGCGTGGATGCAGAGCTACGCGCCCGCGGAGCTCTTCGACGGCGCCGGACGGTTGCGACCGGAGCTTGCGGCGCTGGCGCCCCGCGGCGAGCGGCGCATGAGCGCCAACCCGCACGCGAACGGCGGGCTCCTCCTGAAGGATCTGCAGCTCCCGGACTTCTGCGACTACGCCGTCGACGTGGCGTCACCGGGCGCGACGAACGCCGAGGCGACCCGCGTGCAGGGCACGTTCCTC
>JANNPN010000229.1:0-16737 GCA_031400185.1 Polyangiaceae bacterium | reverse complement strand
CTCGGTGAGCCCGCTCGCTCCGCTCGCGCGCTTCATCTCAAACAGGACACTGCGCAAAGAGAGATGGATGGGCGGGAGCGCAGCGACCGCCCCACCGCGCGCACGAGGCACCCCCGGCAGGTTGCTCAAAAAGGTCGAGATGCTAGGCGCGACCGAGCGAACGCGGAGGCGTAGCGGAGCTACGCCGCACAAGTGAGTGAGGAAGCAACGACGCAGATGGCCCTTTTTCAGCAACTTGCTAGAGGGGCGGCGTGGTGGGTGGGCGAGAGACGGGGCTTCGCCCCGACGTCCTGATCGGCGTCGCGCTCGGCGTGGCGGTCGTCCTCGTTTACGCGCCGGTCATCGGCTTCGACTTCATCAACTTCGACGACCGCGACTACGTCACCGAGAACCCGCACGTGACGGCGGGATTGTCGTGGGCGGGGCTGCGCTGGGCGCTCACCGGCGTCCACGCCTCGAACTGGTTCCCGCTCACGTGGCTCTCGCACATGCTCGACTGGCAGCTCTTCGGGCCGAATGCCGGCGGGCATCATGTCACGAGCGTCCTGTTGCACGCCGGGAGCAGCGTCCTCCTGTTCCTCGGGTTGCGGTTGATGACCGGTGCGGTATGGCCGAGCGCGTTCGTCGCCGCGTTGTTTGCGCTCCACCCGCTGCGCGTCGAGTCGGTCGCCTGGGTCGCGGAGCGGAAGGACGTGTTGAGCGTCTTCTTCTTCACGCTCGGCCTGTGGTGCTACGGGCGGTGCGTCACGCGGCCCTCGTTCGGGCGCCAGCTCGCGCTGGTGCTGACGCTCGTCCTCGGTCTCATGTCCAAAGGGATGGTCGTGACGCTTCCGTTCGTCTGTCTCCTCCTCGACTGGTGGCCGCTCGGACGGGTCGCGCTTCCGTGGGCACCTGCCGGTTCGGTGCCGGGTCGGCTCCCGCGCGAGCCGCCACGGCGCCTCGTCCTCGAGAAGCTGCCGCTCTTCGTCCTCGCCGCGCTCGGCAGCGCGGTCACCATCGCTGTTCAGCGAACGCACGGGGCGGGCGTCGTGCTCGACCATCCGCTCGCGGTGCGCGTGGCGACGGCGCTTGCCTCCTACGTGCGCTACATCGCGACGACGATCTGGCCGACGCGCCTTGCCGTCTTCTATCCGTTGCACGGTGCGCCCTCCCTCGGCGAGCTGCTCGTGGTGGGGCTCATCCTCGGCGGGATCTCCGTGCTGGCGGTCTGGAACGCACGCGGTCGCCCCTACCTGATCGTCGGCTGGCTCTGGTACCTCGCCACGCTCGCTCCCACGATCGATCTCGTGCGGTACGGGGGACGGGATTTCGCCGATCGCTACACCTATCTCCCGTCGATCGGCCTCCTCGTCATGGTGGCGTGGGGCGTGCCGGAGCTCCTGCGGCGATCGCCGGCGCGACACGTCGCATGTGGGCTCGCCGCGGCGGCCGTCCTCGCGTCCGCGTCGATCCTCACACGCGCCCAGCTCGAGCACTGGCGGAACAGCGCCGCGCTGTTCGAGCATGCGCTCGCCGTGACCGAGCGCAATCACCTCGCTCACTACAACCTCGGGGTGGACCTGGCGGAGCGGGGCCGGCGCGACGACGCCATCGCGCACTATGCCGAGGCGGTGCGCATCAAGCCCGACTACGCACTCGCGCAGGGTAACCTCGGCACGCTGCTCGCGGAGCGCGGCCAGCTCGACGAGGCGATCGGTCATTTCCAAGCGGCCCTCGAGGTCCGACCTTCATTCGCCGAGGCGCACAACAATCTCGCGATGACGCTCGAGCGCGTGGGACGCACCCGCGAGGCGACCGCGCACTACGCCGAGGCAGTTCGGCTTCGTCCCGATCGTCCGGACGGTCACTTCAATCTCGCGGCGGCGCTGAGTGGCGAAGGGCGTCACGCGGAGGCGATTGCCGAGCTCCGCGAGGCGATTCGCCTGCAGCCCGGGTTCGACGAGGCCCGCTTCGCGTTGGCGGCGACGCTCGCGGAGCAGGGACGCGCGGCCGAGGCGACGGAGGCGTATCGCGATCTCCTTCGCGTCCGACCGGAGTCGCCGGCCGCGCGCGAGCGTCTCGCCTGGTCACTCGCGACGGCCGACGATCCGGCGGTACGCGATCCCGCGCTGGCGGTCTCTCTCGCCGAGGAGGCCTGCCGCATGACGGGACGGCAGGATCCCGACCTGCTGCGGACGCTCGCAGTCGCCTACGCGGCGGCGGGGCGTCGGGAAGACGGCGAAGACGCGGCAGAGGAGGCGCTCGTCCTCGCGCGCGCGCTCGGACGCGCCGAGCTCGCTGCCGAGCTCGCCGCACGGCTCGGAAACGCGACCCCCAATCACCCGGATCCGTGATCCCGAGTCATCCCTGGGTTCGCCTCACAGGTGGTCGCCATGCTCGCCGGCCGCCAGCAGTGCCGGTTCCAGCATCACCGCGTGCGTTACGCCGACGACTGCGAACACGCGGCGGTAGTGCGCCAGCGCATCCAGCAAGCGGTGGAGCATGTGCTCGTCACGCAGGCGATTCGATCGGCGCGCGATCCGCTGCGTCACGAGATCGTCGCGCATTGGATTGGTCTCGTGGCCTGACACGCGCCGCGCCACGAGCGGATGCCCGACCACGCGGAGGTGCTCCCTCTCGATGAGCGGCCAATCGATGGCGGCGAGCTCCAGTGCCGGAGCGATCAGGTCGAAGAAGTCGCCGAAGTATCCGTCGAAATCCATGCGGGCAGTCTTGCGGTTGAACGACGCGAGCTGGCGCACGACCAGAAACACCAGCGCTTCACCCTGGGAGAGCTCGCGCCGCAGACGCCGCGCTTCCTCCGCCAGCGGGATGTCCATGCTCGCCGTCGCGATGCCGGCGCGCGCCGCGAGCAGGGTCACCAACCCGGCTTCCCCGTGCCGGCGGATCGCGATCTCCCGGTCGGGCTCGGGGTGCGGGGGCGTTCCCTCGTGCAAGGCAAACTCGGGTGCAAGCTGCCCGAACGCGGCGTCGATCTGGTCGAACATCGGCAACGCCGGATCGGAGCTGTGCCAGCCGCCGAAGAGCAGCAGCCGTGCATTATCCCGCCGAACGTCGACGACGTACGGCGTGGCGTGCCGGACCGCGGCGTACTCGGCGAAGGTCAGGATTCGACGGAACGGCGACATGGCGGAGAACCGCTGTTACTGGCCACCCGTCGCTTCGCGCGCCCTCGCTTCGGCGCGCGCGGCCCTCTCGAGGAGCTGCGGGTCGTTGTAGCCTTCGTTGCTGAATTCCTGCGCTTTGTATGGTGCCGTTTCATACGTCGAACCGATCGCGTCGCTCAGCTGGGGCGGAACGTCGCTCACGTTCGCGAGCGCGATCGACGAGAGCTTGTAGGGACCCGGCTCGTTCGCTTCGCGCAGCGCCAAGCCCCAGAAGGTCAACGGCAGCCATCGGATACCCGGCTCGAGCCGGACGGTGTTTTCAGCCCACGTGAGCAAACCTTGTGATCCGCTGAGCGTTGCTTCGAGGCGATACTCGGCCGCCTCGACCACCTCGATCTCGGCCTGGAGCTGGAGATGCCCGTTCACCAGCTGGTCTTGGAACTCCCCCGTCAGCTTCGCGGACGGAACGCCGTAGTAGAAACGCGTCGTCGCAGTCCGCCGGTCGCTGTCTGCAGTCTCTCCGTAGATCTTGACGCGAATCAGGCCGTTCCACTGATCGAGATCCTCTTCGGCCGGAGTGAGCTGCGTCGTGAACACGCCGTCGCGCGCCTCGATGTCACGCTCTTGTCCATCATCGCGAAGATCGACCTCGGCGACGACCACCCCGGTGTCGTTCCGGAGCTCGCCGGCGACTTCCGCGTCGGCTCGAGGCGTCCAGTCTTGCGGGTGCTCGCGGATGATCTTCGCGTAAAGGATGATCGGGTTCGGCGCCTCGTAGCTGTGCGCCGATGCGAACACGACGAGTGTCGGCTTGCGACCCTGCCCGGGCGGGCTCAGGCGCTCCTTCACGGCCCGCGCTTGGACGATCGGGTCGAGGTTGTCCTCGATACGACGGGAAGTCGGCGGGAAGCGGGCTCTGTGACGCAACGTCGCCGCGGCTTCCAATGCCTTCGCGGCTGTCGCCATCGTCGCACGCGTCCCCTCGGAGCTTCGCGCGGAATCGCGCTCGGGTGCCGGCAACGGTGCCGGCGAGACGCCGACGCTCGGCAGCGCGCGCGCGACCTCCGGCGGGGGCTGTGCGTCGCGTCGCTGCGCTGTCTCCGTCGTGGGCGTGTCCAGAAGTAGGATACGCACCAAGACCGTGACGATGGCCAGGCCAGCGATGAGCAATATACTCGAGCGTGACATGAACGTTACGCCATCGGCGCGCACCGTCGCCTCGGCGGGGCCCTAAGCTAGACGACGACGGGCGCGGCGTACAGGACGTCAGAGACGCCAGGTCACCGCCAGCTCGGGGTCCGGTACGTAGGAGCAGAAGGTGCCGGTCTTGACGGTGACGCCGAGGTGGCGGCCGTAGGAGCCATCGCTGTCTTGGATCAGGCGGATCGTTTCCCTGATGGCGCGGGTCGCGCTGACCCGTGCTCGTTCGACCGGCGAGCGGCTGTCGCGCCCGCGGCTCTGCAGGCCAATGCTGCGCGCGATCTCGCGGGTGAGGGCCTCGGTTTCACGCTCGGCCTGCGCGATCCGCCCGAGGTCGTTGTCCCGTCGGGCCTCTTCGAGCACGTGCCGGAGCTCGGCGAGGCGTGCGCGATAGGCGCGCTCGGCATGGGCATCGAGCGTCGCTTCCGCGCTGACGAGCGAACGGCCGCGGCCGAGCTCCGCGATGGCGGCATCGATGCGCGTGGGCTCGGCGTGCGGACCGTGCCTGCTGCTCGAAGAGCGAACGAGGTCGACGGCGAGAAATTCGCGACCGGGACTGCCGATCAGCGTGGCGAGGTAGCGTAGCCCAACGCGGTCGGGCAGCCGGAATTCCGACTCCTCCCACCCGAGGCACCAGTAGTCGCCCTCCTTGCGGAAGAGTGCCGTGCGCCGCGCCGTCGGAAGCGGAGGTGGAGGCGGCGTCGGCCCCGCGGCCGCGGGGTTCGCGTCAGCAGGCGCGGAGTTCGCCGCGATGGGGAGGCCGTCGAGCATGAGCACCAACCGGCGCATGCCGTGCGCTTCGGCGACCGGCCGCGCTGCCGTGACGAGAGCCGCGGCGCGCGCCTCGTCCCCCGGGGCGCGCCGGGTCAGGTAGAGCACCGCCTGCTCGTAGCGGCTGTAGGCGCACCAGGCGGGAGCCTCGAGACGTTCCTCGGCCGCCACGGCCTCCTCGAAGCAGGCGTCCGCGTCGTCGAAGCGTCCGAGGCGGGTGGCGAGCATGCCGAGAAAATGCGTGACCGAGCCCAAGCAGAGGATGCCGAGGCCGGAGACGACGATGCGAGTCCGGTAGGGGGCGAGCAGCTCGTAGAGTGTCTCGGCGTGGGGAGCGCCGGGAAGCTCGGCCGACGCCAGCGCGAGCGTTGCCATGCTGTTCAGCCAATCGGGATTGCGCGGGACTATCGCGAAGCGGTCGGGTGCCAGGAAATCCATCTCGGCGCGAGCGTCCGCCACGTTCCCGCGATCCGCGTGGAGCAGCGCCAACCCGCCCCGCCCACCGGGAAGCTCCGGGAACCGGTCGACGATGCCGCGCACGACCGGCTCGATCTGGTCGTGGAGCTGGCGCTCCCGGCAGAGCACGTAGAACTGGGTGGCGAACACTTGGATCGCGTCGGCGGCGATAGCGCGTTGCCCGAGCGCGAGTCCCTTCTGTGCCAAAGGCTCCGCATCATCGAGATGGCCGGCGAGAATCGCCTCCATCGTGCGGATCGCCGTCAGCCACCACACGAAGTAGGGATGCCGAGACGCAGTCGCCATCGTCGCGAACGCGGCGATGGTGGAGCGCGCGTGCGGCAGGTCGCCGAGGGAGAGCGCGTCGGCGATGATGAATCCGCGGCCGATCAACGCGAACTCGTGATGATCGGACTGGTCGGCGATCGCCACCATTTCGGTCGCGACGGCCAGCCGTTCCCGGATGTCATCGGGGCCCGAGAGCGCGGTGAGCCGGCTGCTGAGCGCGTAGGCGAGGGTGGGGGCGTAGCCGAGTCGGCGTGCCATGGCGACGGCCGCGTCGCTGAGCGCGCGCTTCCGGGTGTCCGATTGCGCCCAATAGAGGGCCACCGACAGTCGGCTGAGCAGGCGCGAGCGCAGCACGCTGTCGGTGTCGTCGAGCGCCGCCAGCGCTTCCTCGAGGACGGGGACGACGCGTCCGCTCTGCCTCTCGATCTCCCCGAGGCCGAGTGCGGCGCGACTGAGGTCTTCCGGTCGGCCGAGCTCGCGCGCGAGCGCGATGACGCGCTCGAACGTGGCCGCGGCGGTGGGAGGGTCGCCAGTGCGTACTTGGGCGAAGCCGAGCGACAAAAGGAGCGAGCAGTGCCGCGTATCACCTTCGCGGCCCCACCGCTCGAGGAGCTGCAGCGTCCGCTCGTAGTGCGCGACGGCCGCCTCGTGAGCGAGCGCGTGGATCGCGCGGTCACCGGCGAGGATTCCGTAGCGGATGGCCGCCTCCGCGTCCCCGTCGGCGGCCGCTTCGCGGAAGTGATGCGCGAGCTCGGCCACGTGCTCGCCGTGATCGCCGCCGGCGGACGCGGCGAGCGCCTCGCCGATCTGGCGATGCAGGTGGGTCCGGCGAGCGAGCGGCATGTCGCTGTAGAGCGCCTCGCGAATGAGGGCGTGGCTGAACCGATAGGCAACGAGGTCGTGCTCGGCGGCGACGATGAGGCGACCGTCGAGCGCCTCATCGAGCAGCGCGAGCAGGTCGTGCCGAGCGAGCGGCGCGAGCCGACGCAGCACGGAGAGGGAGAAATCGCGGCCGACGACCGCCGCGACGCTCAGCATCTCGCGGCAGGATTCCGTCCGTTGCCGGAGGCGGCGCGCGATCAACTCGCGAATGCTGTCGGGGACGCCTGCGATCGCCGCAGCGCCACTCGCTTCGAGGAGGCGCACCGACTCGACCACGAAGAACGGATGGCCCTCGGTCTCATGGTAGAGCCGGTCGGCCAGCGCCCGACCCCGTTCGTCGCCGAGGGTCTGCGTGACGTAGACCTCGACATCGTTCGCGCCGAGACCGGGGAGTGGTATCCGCTCGCCGCGGCTTGCGATCTCGCCGAGGATCGTGCTCAGGGGATGCGCCTTCCCGACCTCCACGTCGCGATACGTAGCGACGACGAGCAACGGCGCCATGCGCGCGTGCCGCACCAGGAATTGGAGCAGTACGAGCGAGGGCATGTCCGCCCAGTGCAGGTCCTCGAGGATGAGCACGAGGGGCCGCGCGGCGGCGGTGGTCACCAGGAGCGTCGTGATCGTGTCGAACAGCCGAAAGCGCGCTGGCGCGGGATCGAGCGCCGGTGGAGAGACGGTTTCGTGCATGCGGCCTTCGAGGTCGTGGAGCACGCGTTCCATGGCGGCTCGGACCGACACGTCGTCACCGCTGCGTGCGTGGCCGCGTGCGATCTGGATCCACGGCCAGAACGCGGGGGCTCCGTCGCCTTCCCAACAGCGGCCCCAGTGCACGACGGCGCCGCTTGATTCAGCTTCGGCGGCGAATTCCTCCGCCAGCCGTGTCTTCCCGATGCCCGGCTCGCCGGTGACGACGATGAGCCGGCCGCGTCCGAGGTGAGCCCGCAGCACCTCGAGCTCGGCGCGACGGCCGACGAAGGGCCGGCGCGGTGGGGTTGTGATCGAAGGCGAACCCAAACGTGGGGTGGACATCGTCGGCTAGGACGGCTCCCGTCTCCGGGAGCGTGACCGTGCCTATAGCGCAGGCTTCCTGCGCGAGGCCAGCACGCTCGCATTCGCCCGCCGGCCCGGCGTCACGACGGCGAACGACGCGGCGATCGAAGGGCGGTCGATGTCGTCGCCGACGGTGGTGTTCGTCGACACGGCTCTTTTCAAACCGATGCTCGCCGTGCCACCCATGGATCACGGTCGTGGGCGCGGACTTCCAACTACAGCTGATATTCGCCGTGACGGTGGTCTTCGGCGTGTGCCGCCGATGCCGCGCGGGACAGTGAGCCGATTCTGGAGCGCGGGAGCGCTGGCGCTGCTGATCGGGCTCCTGGCGCTCGCCGTCCCGCCGTACCCGTTCGGCGAACCGCCGACCTGGGAAACCCTTCTCGCGCCTTACAGCACCGGCGCGCCCCTCCCATCTGGTTTTCGCGTTCGCGACATACGCCGCGGCCCGGACAATGGCGTCGTCGTCTCGGTCCGACGGCCCGACGACGGCGCGGCGATCGAGGTGCTGGTCGTCGAACGCGGCCGGTGGAAGAGCGTTCACCAATCACCGAGCTTCACGATCGACTACGAGCTCCCCCATTCTCCGGCTGCCGAGCGCGAAGTCATCACGGCACTCCTCGCCGATACGATTCGATCGCGTGACTCCGGCTTGCCGGCGCCGGACGCGGTGCCACTGCGAGCGGATGATCCGAGTGTTCTGCCTTGGGGGCTCGAAATGCTGCGCGGCGCGCGTGGCATGCTGTTCGGCGCGAGCCTGGTCGCGCTTGCGCTGCTCGTTCTCCTTCGTTCCCCGGGTCTGGCGTGTCTCGGTGTCGCGCTCGGCGTGACCGATCTGGCGGCGCGGCTTGCCGGCGTGCCGCTGCTGCGACCGGACGTCGGCGCCGTCTGGATCGTGCCGGCATCGGCCGGGCTGCTCTTGGTGGCGCTCTGGGACCGGCGGTCCCGTCTGGTTGCCGGCCTCTGGCCGGCGTTGGCCGTCGCGGCGGTTGCACTGGTGTTGCGGCTCGCGCTCGGCCCGTGGGGGCCACTGCATGTCAACGGGCACGGCCCACGGTTCGTCACCGGGGCCGCACACGACCCGGCGGACATCGCGGCCTATGGTCCGGGCTACCGCGAGATCTTCGCCCCGATCGCCGCCCTCGCGCCGTCGAGCCCGGACTGGACGATCTTCGCGTGCAACGCGGTGTTGTCGGCGCTGGTGGCTCCGCTCGCGTTCGCGATCGGCCGCATGACGGGCCTCGCGACGAGTGTCGCCGTCGTCGCCGCGCTACTCTTGGCGATCGATCCGATCGCGATCCGTATGGGCGCGACGGAGGCCTACTTCGCGGCGATCGCCTTTCTCTGCACGGCCGGGAGCGTTGCGATGCTGGTCGCCCTCCGCGAAATGGAAGCGGGGGGCCGGTGGCGCGCCGCTGCGCTTCTCGTTGCCGCGGGATTGCTGCTCTCCCAGGCGGCACGCATTCATCCCTGCGCGTGGGTGCTGATGGCGACGGTGCCGTTCGTCCTGCTGGCGGGGGACGCCGGAAGCTGCCGGCGCCGCATCCTCATCGCGGTCGTCGCCGCGGTAGTCAGCGGCGGTGTCCTGTCGTTCACGAGTGCGACCGCCCTGGTCGACGTCCTCGGGAACATCCGCACCGGCACGGTGTTCAGGCCACCCCTGCCGTCGCTGTGGCCGCTCGTCTGGGTGGCCCTCCTCGGGGCGATCTACGTCGTGTTCGCCCCGCGGCGCTGGCTCGTGCTGCCTGCGGGGGTCTCCGTCGCGGCGCTGCTCCTGACGCGGCACGCGTTCGACGCGAGCTGGATCTGGGAGCACTCCTATTCCCGGCTCTACCTGACGCTGCCGGTCATCGCCGCGCTCGCGTGTGTCCCGCCGGTGTGGCTTCGCCGACGACGGCTCGTCGTGCCGGCGGCGACAGTGCTCGTCCTCGCCTGGATCGGTTTCGGATGCCCCGTCATCGCCGGCCGTACCACGGAGCATCGCGAGTATCGCTGGGTCCGGGAGCAACTCCGACGACTGCCACCCGAGTGCCGTGTCGTCCATCTGGCTTTCGCCGGCAAACGCGTACTCATGCTTCCGACCTACGTGGGCCCCTCGCGACCCGCGGTCGCGATGGACCTGCGCCGACCCCGGACCGTCGAAGAGGCGCTCTCTCCCGCGGCATGCCTCTACTACGTTCGGAGCTCGCTGTGCTCCACGGCCGACGGTCGGCCGGAGTGCGAAGCAATCGAGCGCCGGCTCACCCTCGTCCCGACGGCACGAGCGTCGTTCGACACCGCGCGAGAGCTCCAGACCTTCGCGCACGACAGCGACACCGTCGAGACGATGATCGCGCGTGTCGAGCGCGTGCTCGGCCCGGATGGCCGCTGACTGCGGAGGACCCGCGCGGCCGACCGCCTCTCAACGAATCTCGGCGATCCAGCAGCCCATCGCTTCGAAACGTCGCGTGCCGCGCGCTGCGAGCGCCGCATAGAAGGCGCGCTGAGCGGCGAACTCGATTCCGGCGCCCTCGGCGTATCGAACGCTTCTGTCACACGTGACCGCCAGGTCGACGCGCTCCTCGGTAATGAGTCGGGGATCGAAGTTCGCCACCCGCTCCACGACCTCGCCCTTCATGACGCGAGCGTCGAAGGCGGGATAGGCCTGTCGGAAGGCCTCTTGAAGCATCTGCTGCAGGCGGCCGCCCGGATCTGCGAACGTGGCCTGCAAGAGCGGGAAGATGTCGGACTCGACCCAGATCGTGGCGCCTGGCGGTGCGTGTTGCAGCAGCCAGCGTTGCATGACCCACCGGGGATGCTCCGCGGCGTTTTCGACGAGCACGAGCGGACGCACCCGTTGCCAGAGTTCGACGGTCATCAGCGTGACGAGTATCAGGCTTGCCGCCGCGACGGACGTGTGGCGCACGGCCGATTGCCAACGACGGCGGGAGTCGCCGCCGCGAGACACCGCATCGCCGAGGAGCACGCCGACGGCAGCGCAGAGCCACGGGATCGCGACCGAGATGTATCGATCCTCCTGCGTCCTGACCGCGATGAAGGTGCCGACGACGAGCCACGGGAACACTCCCAGGATGCGCCGGAATCCATGCCCGCGGATCGTGAGCCACACGCCCGAGCACGCCGCCAGGATCGCGAACAATGCGCTCTGATCGCGCAGGAGACCGAGGTAGAACCCCCGGGACGCGTCCTCCATGTACGGGTGCTGCCTTACGGTGAACGACAGCACGAGGCGGATGCCATCCCAGGCCGTTGCCGGTGTGAGAATGAAGTAGGGGTTCGTCAGCGCGAAAACTCCCGCGGCGGCGACCACGCCGAGAGCGAACGACCGCACGAGCTCCGAGGACGTCGACCGTTTCCGGGCGAGCATCGCCGCGCCGAGGTACGCGACGCCGAGGAGGGCGGCGGGATAGTTGGCTGCCGTCGCGAGGCCGATCATCACACCCGAGGTGATGAAGTCGCGACGTCGCCCGCGCTCCGCGAGCCGGTGCAGCGCCAGCGCGGCGAGGGCGGTCAGCAGAACGCAGAGGGAGTCGACCCGCGCGCGCTGCGAGTACTGCACGTGCAGCGGCAAAATGGCGAGGATGCCCGCGGCGACGACGCCTGCGCGCCACCCGCTCATGCGGCGAGCGAGCTCGAAGACGACCGGGACGGTCAGCGCGCCGAAGACGGCGGCGAGCAGCTGAAGCGCTTGCAGGTACTTCGCCTCGTGCAGAACGAAATCGGCGAGGAGATCCACGGGCGAGTGAAACGCGCCGGACGGTGTGCCTACGAGATAGATCCCCGAGAAGAGCGCGGCGCCTGCCTCGTAGAAGAGCGCCGGATGAGAGAAGCCGCCGGGGTTGCCGCTCTCGAAGAGGACGGACCACGAGCGCCAGGCGGCGTACCATTCGTCGCCCCCTCCCTCGTTCGGCCCCACGTGAACCACGAAAGGCAACCGGACGAGCAACGCGAGTACGGCGAGGCCACCCCACAGTGCGGGCAGCCACCATCCGGAAGAAGCATTCGACGGAGCGGGCGCCGACACGGAGCTCATCGCACGTCGGCCTGGGTGGCTGAGCGCCGAGCCGTCAATGGGTCGGCGACGCCGTCATCGAGCCGGCGAGCATGCTCGCAAGGCCCTCGACGAACCCGGAGGCGGACCCACCGGCGGAAGCACCCCGCGTGCATAGCGCGGCGCGATCGCATCGGGCAACCCGACATGACACCCGGCGCGCGCGGCGTCCTTCGAGGCTCGAGACGACCGTGTGCCGAGCGCGCCATGCCGCGTTCCGCTGGACGCCTGCCGCCCGACACCGCTACAAAGGTCGTGAGGGCGGCAGCGAGCGATGATTCGAAATGGCGCGCGGTGGTGGCGCTGACTCCCTTCGTCCCGACCCTGACTGACGCGGCGACGTCCACCGTCGCGTTCGCAGGCCTCTGGGAACCGAGGAGTCGGGCAAGCTCGCCGCCATGAGGCGCCTCGCGACCGTGGGTGTGCTCGCAGTGCTCGCGTACGTCCTGATGGGGGGTGCCGGGCAGACGATCGCCGAGGGCGCGGCGATCACACCCGAGTTCGCGCAAAACCTCTATGCGCGCGTCGGGCCGTTGCGCGAGCCCGACGGCTGTCGGCTCACGCGTTTCGACACCAACCGGTTCCGGATCACTATCGGCCTCCTGACGTCGACCGGTGCGCAGCATTCGTTCGATCTCGGCGCGATGCCCGCACCGGCCGCCGGCAGCCGTACGGCCGGCGACTGGTGGCTCGCGGTGCCGGCGGCGCTCGCGGGCGACTGCCCGACGACGGTCGCCGCGATCGAGCGCATGCTCGCCGAGACGTCGGCGCCAACCCGCTCCTGGCTCGTGGGCGGTGCGTTCTCGGCCACGTCGCACTATGCCGTGCTCGCCGGGACCTTCCTGTTGGTCCTCATCGGGACCGTCTACGTCCTCTATCGGGAGGCGGGCGCTGCGCCCGTCCGCGCCGTCGTCGCCTTGCTGCTCGTGTGCGCCATGGCGCTTGGGCTGCGCCTCACGCTGTCGCCGCAGACGTTCCTGCACGAGTATTACCACATCGCGGAAACGGTGGGGGCGTACTTCAGCGGCGAATCGGCGCCCGGATACGGGAAGACCGGTCCTGCGCTCTTCCGCCTCGTCGGCTGGATGCACGGAGACCGCGAGGACGTGCGGATCATCTTCCTCACCAACGCGGTGATCTCGTCGTTGGCGGTCCCCGCGGCCGCGATGCTGGTGCTCGCGGTGTTCCGGAGCTGGCCACAGGCCGTCTGCGCGGGGTTGCTGCTCGCCGTATTGCCGCAGCACCTGCGGTTCTCGGCAGCCGAGGACCTGTTCGTGCAAGCGATCACATTCGGCCTGTGGTCGCTGGCGATGTTCGCGTCCTATCAGCGCACGCGCCGCCCGGAGGATGCGCTGCTCGGCGCCCTTGCCGCATCGCTCGCGACGCAATCACGCCCGGAGATGATCTTCTTTCCTCTGGTGGTGATCGCGTTCCTTCTGTGTAGCGAGCCGCGCGCCTGGCGTATGCTCTTCGCAAGGCCGATGCTCGCGGCCGGCGTCGTATTCGCCGTTTTACTCGTGCCGCACGCGCTCGACGTGATGAGCACCATGCGTGAGGGGCGCGCGCCGTCTCCGCGCATTCCGTCGATGCAACGGTACTTCGAAACCTTGCTCCTCTTCGACCCGCGGGTCACGCCGATCCTCTATCCGTTGATGATCGTCGCCGGCGCGGCCTGGTCGGCGATTCGCCGTCCCGGCTGGTTGCTGTGGATCGTGGCCGTGTACGTCGGCTTCACGGTGTTTGCCCTGTCGATATTCGACAACCCGCCCTACCATCTCCGGGCGCAGAACCTGCCGACCAGCTACCTCGTGCTGCTCGGCGCCGGTGCGGTTCCCGTGTGGACGGCGGCGTGGCGCCTGCATCGTCAGCTCGGTGCCGTCGTCGGCATCGCGCTCCTCGTGCTGTTGGCGGTCGGCGTGGTTGCCCGTTGGAGCGGCTTCGTCGGCGAGCTCAAGGATCAGCAGCTCGAGTGGGCGTTCCTCGAGCGGTACGTGTCGCAGCTTCCCGCGAAGGGTACGCTGCTCACCGCCGTCGAGGCGGGGGGGCACAATCTCGACGCGTTCCCGGAGTTCCTGCTCACGCGGAGCAGCCGACGGTACGCGCTAGTCGACGTCAGGAGCGCCGCCAAAGGTACGGTTGGTTGGCCGCAGCCCACGGGGGAGCTGCTCTTCTACCAGGGCATGTTCTGCTATTTCGCCTTCGACGACGAGCCGTCGCCGGACCCGATGACGCCCGTCTGTCGCGCCGTGCACGAGCGCTACGTCGCCGAGCCGCTCGTGGTGGAGGACCTGCACACCGAAGGCTACTCGGCCCTGCGCTACGCCCAAGGCGGGCGCGGCGTCTATCGCATCGGCTTCTATCGGCTCACGCCGCGCCCGTGACGCGCGGTGCGGAGCGTCGACGGCCGTCGAGGACGGGGAGACAGAGCATCGCGCAACGTGCTCGATCTCCCCGTCCGTCGCTGCGTCAGTCAGCCTTGTCCTTGAACTGCTCCGCCGTCTGTTTCGTCGGGGGCCCGCTGAAAGTCGTCTCCCAACACACGCCGTCGCTGTTCTGAATCTGTACGACGACCGGCTGTACGAGAGTGGTGAGATTCGGCAGGTCGAGGTTGCCGCCGCGACCGCTCAACTGAATCTTCGCCTTCCCGACTGCCCCTTCCTTCAACGTCATCTTTTGCGTCCCGTCGGGGGTGAACTCCTTGTCGGAGTATTTGAAGCCCGAGAGACCGGTCGGTTTCCAGCACGGCTTCCCGGCGCAGACGCCGCCCGCCGGATTGGTGATTTCGATCCGGAGTCCGGTCTGGTCGTAGAGGCACAGCTGGTAATTGGTGCTGGTGCGCGGATCGCCGTAGTCGGCGATGGTCGTCCGGTTGCCGCGCATCCACTTCCACTTGAAGCTGTCCTTGGAGTCGAGCGCCTTGTTGGAGAGCTGCAACGAGGACTTCCCGGGAACGAACGGCTCCTTACAGCCGGTGAGCGGCGTGGCCGGACAGCCGAGGCCGATCTCGATGAGGCAGGTGGGCGAGCAGCCGTCGTTCGGGTCGGTGCCGCCGTCGTCACATTCCTCGGCGCAGCTCCCCTGCACGGTGCCGTCGCCGCAGGTCATGGAGTCACCGACGCACGCGCCACCAGTGCAGGCGTCGGCGACGGTGCAGGTGACCCCGTCGTCGCACGAAGTGCCGTCCGGCTCCAAGGCGTCGGCTGGGCAGTCAGCCTGGCTGCCGGTGCAGGTATCGGCGACGTCGCATTGCCCCGCGTCGGCGCGGCATTCGACAGTGGACGGCTCGAAGGCATCGGCCGGGCAGGCGGCGCTCCCACCGTCGCAGTTTTCGACGACGTCACAGACGCCGGCGGTGCCGCGACACTCGACCGTCGATGGCTCGAAGCCGTCGACCGGGCAGGCGGCGCTGCCACCGTCGCAGTTTTCGGCGACGTCGCACACGCCAGCAGTGGCGCGACACTCGAGCGACGACGGCTGGAAGGCGTCGGTCGGACAGGCGGCGCTCCCGCCGTCGCAGTTTTCAGCGACGTCACAGACGCCGGCGGTGCCGCGACACTCGACCGTCGACGGCTCGAAGCCGTCGGCCGGGCAGTCGGCGTCGACGCCCGTGCAGTTCTCGACCACGTCGCAGACGCCCCCGGAGGGGCGACACAGCGTCACGCTCGAGGAGAGCGTGTCCGCGGGACAGTCGTCGTTCACACCGTCGCAGCTCTCGGCTGGGTCACAGACGCCGGCCGCGCTGCGGCAGACCGCCGAGCTCTTGGCGTCTGCGGGACAGGGCGCCGTCGAGCCGGTGCAGTTCTCGGCTGCGTCGCAGACGCCGGCCGCACCACGACAGACCGTCGAGGAGGAGGAGAAACTATTCGCTGGACAGGCGGCGCCCGAGCCAGTGCAGTTCTCGGCAGGGTCGCAGACACCGGCCGTCGGACGGCAGACGTTCGAGCTATTGAGGAAACTGTCGGCTGGACAATTCGCGGCCGAGCCGCTGCAGGTTTCCTGCACGTCGCACACGCCCGCCGACGTGCGGCAGATCTGCCCGCCCGAGCGGAACGTGCAGTTCGTGTTGCAGCACGAGGTCGCGCTGCCATTCGAGCCGCCGAGGTCGCACACCTCGGTGCCATCCACTTGGGAATCGCCACAGCTGGACGTGTAGAACGCCAGGTCCACGTGCGAACGGTCGAGCTCGAGGCTGCCGTCCCCTCTCCGATGCGTCCCGCCGGTGCCGAAATACACGTCCGCCGGTTGCCAGGCGCCCGATCCGGCGTCGCTGGCTTCGATCAGGACGTTGACCGTCATGCTGCTGACTGCCGACCCGACGCGCCAGAGCGAGTGCACGCCCGGGGCCGTATTGGTCCCCGTCGTCCCGCGGATTTGAGCGCCGGTGAGCGCCTGCGTCGTCACGTCACTCACCACCGTGCCCGTGCCGCCGAAGGTGAGCGTCACGCGCGTATCGACGGCGCCGTAACCGACGATCGAGGTCTGGCCGATGTAGCGGACGAAGTTTGCGCCGTCCAAAGACCAGATGAACCTTTCGTTCCCGCTCGGCTCGCTGCCGCTGATGCTGTCCTGCTTGTCGCCGAACGGCACCCCGGTGTTCCTGTTGACGCCAAGGTACAGATTGGTGAACGCCCCAGCGGTGCCGGTGCACGTATAGTTGCCGCCACCGGCGAGCTTTTCCGCGCCCGCGGCAGGCGGTGTGCAGGACCACCCGCCGCCTGGCGCATACGTCGGCCCGTTGGTGAGGACGATCGCCCAGGCCGGCGACGCCGCGACCAGTAGTCCGAGGACCATCAGGGTCGCGATGCCGACCAGAGCCGAGCCGTGATGCCTTGCGCGTCCCGGTGCCGTAGTGCCAAACGCACGGGTCTGCGCCGCCCAAATTCTCCGCTGTGGCCGAGCTAACGTCATCGCGACGCCTCCGTTGACGCCGAG
>JANNPN010000226.1:0-31351 GCA_031400185.1 Polyangiaceae bacterium | reverse complement strand
ACGGCCTTCCAGTTGGCGAGCTTCAGGTACTCGAGCTTCGCGTGGACGCGCGCGAGGCTCGTCCGCACCCAGTCCTGGTCGATCACGCGCCGCCCGTCCGGGAGCGTGGTGGAGCGCGCCCAGGCGACCGTGTCGTGGTAGACCTTGTCGACCATGCCCGGCGGCGCGATCGCGACTCGTTCGTAGTTCAGCTGGTTCGTGATGAGCTTCCAGCCTTTGTTCACCTTGCCGATCAGCGCCGACGCCGGCACCCGCACGTTGTCGTAGAAGGTGTTGGTCGTCCCCGACGCGACGAGCGTGTGGATCGTCGAGTGCGAGAAGCCCGGCGTCGACGTCGGCACCGCGAAGATCGAGATCCCCTGGTGCTTCGGCGCGTCGGGGTCGGTGCGCGCGGCGAGCCAGATGTAGTCCGCGTAGCCGGCGAGGCTGGTGTAGATCTTCTGGCCGTTGATGACCCAGTCGTCGCCGTCGCGCACCGCACGGGTCGTCAGCGACGCCAAGTCGGTGCCGGCCTGCGGCTCGGTGTAGCCGACCGCGAAGTGCAGCTCGCCCTTCAAGATGCGCGGCAGGAAGAACTGTTTCTGCTCCTCGCTGCCGTAGGCCATGATCGTCTGCGCCATCGCGTTGATCGTGAGCGCCGGGATGGGTGCCATCGCGCGCCAGGCCTCGTCGTAGAAGATGAACTGATCGACGAGCCCGCGGCCCTGGCCCCCGTACTCTTTCGGCCAGCCGATCCCGAGCCAGCCGTCGCGGCCCATCTTCTTGGCGGCGGCGAGGCAATGCGGCCCGCCGGTGTCGCCGTTGGCCACCTCGGCCTCGACCTCGGGGGTCATGATGGTCGCGAAGTAGGCGCGGAGCTCGGCGCGGAGGGTTTCCTCTTCGGGGGTGTAGGCGAGGTACATGGCGGGCGACCCTGACGTGGACGGGGGGTCCCGTCAATCGGCGCGGCTGAGCCAGCGCGTGCAACCGCAGGATCGATCAGGCCGGGTCCCCTTGACCGCGGGCGAGATCGCATGCAGTCGTCACTCCCCATGCGAAACGACCTCATGCGTGTAGCCGGTTTCTCCGTGCTCGCGGCGCTCGCCGCGTCCGATGCCGTCGTCGGCGCGACGGCTGCGCGCAGCCTCGACCGGACCGTGCTGCCGATCCACGAGCCCGCCGTGCCGGTCATCAAAGAACTGGACGCACGCGACGCCAAGGCGCCGCCGCGCTTCGGGGTCAAGGCGCCCGACCGCGCGCCGAACGTCGTCATCGTGCTGCTCGACGACATCGGCTTCGGTGCCTCCAGCTCCTTCGGCGGCCCGATCCAGATGCCGACGCTCGAGCGGCTGGCCGGCGAAGGCCTGCGCTACAACCGCTTCCACACGACGGCCCTCTGCAGCCCGACGCGCGTCGCGCTCCTCACCGGGCGCAATCACCACGTCAACAACGCGGGCGCGATCATGGAACTGGCCACGGGATTTCCCGGCAACACCGGGATCCGGCCGCTCAGCGTGACGCCGCTCGCGCAGATCCTGCGCATGAACGGCTACAGTACGGCCGCCTTCGGCAAGTACCATGAGACGCCGCCGTGGGAGGTCTCGGTCTCCGGTCCCTACGACCGCTGGCCGACGGGATCGGGCTTCGACAAGTTCTACGGATTCATCGGCGGCGAGACCAACCACTGGGCGCCGGCGATCTTCGACGGCGTCACGCGCGTCGAGCCCCCCGCGTCGCCGACGTACCATTTCACGACGGACATGACGGATCAGGCGATCAGGTGGGTCAGTGCGCAGCACGCACTGACGCCGGAGAAGCCGTTCTACATGTACTTCGCGACCGGCGCGACGCATGCGCCGCATCACGTGCCGAAGGAATGGACCGCCAAGTACAAGGGGAAGTTCGCGGGCGGCTGGGACAAGCTCCGCGAAGAGACGTACGTGCAGCAGAAGGCGATGGGCATCATTCCCGCCGCTGCGAAGCTGACGTCGCGGCCCAAGGAGATCCCGGCCTGGGACGACATGAACGCCGGGCAGAAGCGGCTGTTCGAGAAACAGATGGAGACCTTCGCGGGCTTCGCCGAGCACACCGACCACGAGGTCGGGCGGCTGGTCGCGCAGCTCGCAGCACTCGGCGAGCTCGACAATACGCTCTTCTTCTACGTCGTCGGCGACAACGGGGCGAGCGCGGAAGGGGGACCCGAGGGCTCCTACAACGAGATGATGGCGCTCAACGGCATCGTCGGCAGCTACGAACAGATGGCGGGGCACGTCGACGACTGGGGCGGACCGAAGACCTTCCCGCACTACGCCATCGGCTGGGCCTGGGCGACCAACACGCCCTTCCAGTGGACCAAGCAGGTGGCGAGCCACTTCGGCGGCACGCGCAACGGCATGGTCTTGCACTGGCCGGCAGGCATCAAGTCGAAGGGCGAGATCCGGAGCCAGTTCCACCACGTGATCGACGTAGCGCCGACCGCGCTCGAGGCCGCCGGCCTCCCGGAGCCGAAGATGGTCAACGGCGTCGAGCAGCGCCGCATGGACGGCGTGTCGATGCTCTACAGCACCGACGATGCGAGGGCCGTGGATCGGCGGAAGACACAGTACTTCGAGATGTTCGGCAACCGCGCCATCTACCACGAGGGCTGGGTCGCCGCGACGCGCCACTCGATCCCATGGCTGCTCGTCCAGAATCCGCCGCTGACGCAGGACGTGTGGGAGCTCTACGACATCGACGCGGACTTCAGTGAGGCGAACGACCTGGCGGCGCAGAATCCGAAGAAGCTCAAAGAGCTCCAGGATCTGTTCATGAAGGAGGCCGAGCGCAATCACGTCCTGCCGATCGACGACCGCCGCGCGGAGCGCTTCAATCCCACGATCGCCGGCCGGCCCGATCTCCTCGGCGGGCGGACGACGATGACGGTCTACGACGGGATGACGGGCATCATGGAGAACGCGTTCATCAACGTGAAGGGCGTGCGCCACTCCGTGACCGCGGACGTCGTGGTCCCGGACGGGACGACCGACGGTGTGATCATCGCGCAGGCGGGTTACTTCGGCGGATGGGCCCTCTACATGAAGAGCGGACGCGTAATCCACGACTACAATTTCTTCGGGATCTCCCACACCAAGGTCGTGTCGAAGTCGGCGCTCACGAAAGGCAAGCACACGATCGTGTACGAGTTCGTCCCGGACGCGGCCACGCCGGGCACGGGCGGTACGTCGATCCTCCGCATCGGCGGGAAGGTCGTCGCCGAGGGCCACATCCCGAAGACGCAACCGTTCTTGTTCTCCGCCGACGAAGGGGTCGACGTCGGCATGGACGCCGAGACGATGGTTTCCGACGACTACACGGCGGGCACCACCAACTTCGAGGGCGAGATCGTCCAGGTGACCGTCGCGCAGCTCTGACGCGACGAGCGGCGGGTGGTAGCGAGGCCGTATGGCCACCGTGTGGGAGACGTTCGACCGCTTTCTCGCAGCTGAGCTACCGCTCGAAGAGCTGGTGGACTGGGTCACGGGCACGCCGGCCCTGGCGGACCTGCTGGCGCCCGACGAGCTCCGCCGTCTTCTCCTCATCGATCCCACGGCACCGACGGCGTTCCGCGCTGCGACGGCGGCGGTCGCGGCGGTCTACGAGACGCACCGCCCGGGCCGGCTCGCGCGCGATCGTGCCGTGCGGATCGCGCGCGACATGCTGGCGGGGGAGATCGACCCCGCCGCCGGGACGCGCGCGCTCGCACGGCTCCGCGCGGAGGGCGCCGAGTGGATTCCCGATGCGTTCACCGGGCTTGCCGCCGCCCTCGACGATCTCCCGGAGCCTTCCGCCGACCCGCTGGCGGACGCCCCCGGCTTCGCGGCGCGCGTCACAGCGGCGCTCGAGCTCGGACGGCGGCTCCGGGCACCCGCGCTGGTCGCGGCGCGCCGGGTGCTCGAGCGCCTGAAGGACTGAGCGCCGACGAGGCCCCCGCGTTCTCCTAGAACGACAAGGCGTGCCCTTCGATCAACGCCGCGACGTCCGCCGGGTGGGTCGCGGTCATGAAGTGCCCGGCGTCGGCGACGTCGACGAGCGTCGCGTCGGCGAGCGCGCGGGCGAGCAGCTCGTTGCTGCGCCGGACCGCAGGATGGCCGCGGGTCCCACGCAGCACGAGCGTCGGGACCGTCACGGTCGCGAGCGCGTCCGCGGGGGTCTCGTCGGCGTAGGCGAGCTCCCAGTCGAGGAGGTTCGTCGGCGTCGTCTCCATGACGAACTCGCGAACGCGAACGGGAAAGGCATCGAAGGTTCCGATGCCGCCGTAGAAGTCGATCACGCGCCGCGCCGCTCGGCGCTCGCCGGCACGCCACGCGGCGGCGTAGCGGTCGGTCATGGCGCGGAACGCCGCCAAGTGCGCCCGATCGCCGGCGCGGCCAAGTGCCCCCGGACAGGGCGGCTCGATGAGGCAGAGGCTCGCGAGCGGCGCATGCCCGCGGACGGCCGTCGCGAGCGCGACCTGCGCTCCGAAGGAATGCCCGACCACGTGCACCGGCGTGCCGCGGCCGGCGCGCCGGATCACTTCCTCGAGGACGGCGATCTCGTCGTCCATGCGAGGCTCCGCCGGATTCCGCCGCTCGTCCGTGCCGCCGTAGCCGAGGAGGCTCGTCGTGACGACGCGCCAGGGCCGGCGGAGCGACTGGACGACGCCCCGCCAGGCCGCGCCCGTGCTGAACGAGCCGGGGACGAGCACGAGGACCGGACCGTCGCCGTGCTCCGAGTACTCGACCTGCCCGCAAGATGCCGATACCGCGAGAGCTTCCATGTGCCCGCCACCTCCGTTGCTAGGGAGGTGCTACCTCCGAGGTAGCGGGCGGCTACGCGATGCGGGGTGCGACAAAGACGAGCGCTGCGACGCGTTGTCGTGGAGCGACTGCCAGCAGACGGGCCGTTCGCCTGGAGCAGCTGTTGATGTTCCCCCCATGCCGGCGGGCTTCGCCGCGCGGATCATGTAGAAGGACCCGAGCCCGATGGAGATGCGGAGGGATTCTTGATGAGTGTCGATTGCGACGCGCTCCTCGAGCGGATGAAGAGCGTCGTGCCCGCGGACGAGGTGCGCTACCACGAGTTCTTCTGGAAGATGATCTACGCGGTCTACTACGATCGCGTCGTCGACGAGATCCTCGCCGAGCTTCCCGGACCGCTGCGCTCGGTCGCCGATTGCGGCGCCGGCTACGGGTATTGGTCGTCCTTCTTCGCGCAGAAGGGATTGGCGGTCGCGGCGATCGACACGCAAGCGTCGTGCCTCGCGGTCCTGCAGGCGACGGCGCGCGCGACGCCCGCGGTGACCCCCGTCGAGCGCGACCTCCACGACCTCGCGACCCTCGGGCGCAACGCCTACGACGTGGCGTTCTCGTTCGCGACGCTGCACGTCGCGCGGGATCCCGCCCGGGCCATGAGCGAGATGGTCGCCGTCACCCGCAACGGCGGGAGCATCGTCATCGGGCTTTCGAACGTGCAGCATCCGGTGAATCAGGCTTTCTGGAAGGGCGCCACGAACGTCAACTACGGCGTCACACAGGAATACATCGACGCGACGCTCGCCGCGGAGTGCTCACTCGTGGTGCGGCACGACAGCTTCCCGAACGACAACCGCATCCTCGCCACGTACGGCGAGATCCCGCTCCTGACGTTCTCGGTTCACCGGAAGCGGTGACGGCGGCAACCGGATGGGGGTGCCGACCGCGCCGGCTCACCCTCCGGCGCGGTGACGGAAGTCGCGGGCGCGCCGGGTCGACCCGTGCAGCTCGAGAAACAAGAGGCCCCGCGCCACCATCATGAAGTAGACCCACAAGGCGAGCAGCGCCGGCCGTACGAAGATCAGCAGGTCCGGCAGCGGCACCTCCGCGAGCACGAGGAGCGGCACTGCCATGGCGATCGTCGCCGGGAACCACTCGATCCAGTTGTCGGCGATGAACCGATAGCTCTCGGTCAGGAGCTCGAGCGCCGAGTGGTGGCCGAGATAGATCAGCTCCGGGACGGCGTTGAAGAGCACGACGATCACGAGGTTCAGCCCGAGGATGATGCCGGGACCTTGCGGAAGCGTGCGGAGCGCCGGCGTCGCGACGGCGAACACCACCCAGAGGATGAACGTCACGCCGACGACGTCCCAAAGGTAGACGCCGAAGCTCCGGCGGAAGTCCGCCCACGCGACCGAGCCGGTGCGCAGCATCATCTCGACCAGATAGAGGAACGAGCTCACGCAGGCCGCCCAGACGAGGCTCATGAGGAACCCGCCTACGAGCCCGAGCCCCGACGCGACGATTGCCGCCGCCGCCAGCGCGAGCGCGTACGCGAACGTCGTGCCGGCGACCGGCCAGTTGCGGAGGGTGAGCGCGCCGGCGCGATGAAACGCGCGGCGGTACATCGCGAGGGTGATCGTGAGCCAGCTCATGGGCGTCTCATCCGTGCACGTTTGCGGCTCGCGGGGCTGTACACGATCCGGCGCGCCTCCGACAGGCACCGGTCGCGCGGTCGCAGCAGCGCAACGGCGAACACTCCGAACGGGCCCACCCCGAGTCGCTACGTGCGCGGCGGTGCAACGGAAGGCTGTGCGGCCGGAGTCGCGTTCGCACTGCGGGCGGCGTTTCCCCGACCGCGGCGGCGGCCTCGTCGCTTCCGCTTCCTGGGCGCGGCTGCCGGTGCGGCATGTGCCGCGGGCGATGGTCGATCCTCAGGCCGCCGGTCGTGTGCGTGCGACCGCGCGAGCGGAGGCAGCCCACGCGCGACGCGGCGCCGCTCCTCGTCCAGCTCCACCGCCTCGATCTCGCGCAGGATCGCGGTCGTGTCGGCCGCCGTCTCGTCGGGCTGCCATCGACCGGTGAGCACGGTGTCCGCCGTCAGCGCGCTTTGCTCGTAGATGCTCCACATCTCTTGCCCGTACGGGAGCCCGATCGCCGTCGGATCGAAGCGGCCGAGAAAGCTCGTCAGATTGTCGACGTCGCGGATCAGGAGCTCGCGCGCGTTCTGGTTGCGAGACGCGTCGACCCACTGCGGAAAATCGATCAGCACCGGCCCGCTGGCGCCCATCAGGACGTTGAAGTCGGAGAGATCGCCGTGCACGACGCCGGCGCAGAGCATCCGTACGACCTCGCGGAGGAGCTGCGCGAAGACGGCGCGCGCCTCGTCCGCCGTCATCGTCACTTCCCCGAGGCGCGGTGCCGGGTGACCCCCGGCGTCCGTGACCAGCTCCATGATGAGGACACCGTCGACGAAGTGGAACGGCTCCGGGACGCGGACGCCGGCATCCCGCAACCGATAGATCGCCTCGACCTCGGCGGATCGCCAGGCGTCCTCGTCCTTCGAGCGGCCGTAGCTCGTGTGCTTGGTCATGGCGCGCTGGTCGCGGCTGTTCCGCACGCGCCGACCTTCGAGATAGTCGCTCCGGTGCTTGAACGTCCGGCTGTCGGCATCCTTGTAGATTTTGGCGACGCGCTCCCCACCGTCGACCGACACCAGATAGATCTGTGCCTCCTTGCCGCTCCGCAGGGGGCGCAGAACCTCCGTAATGATGCCCTCGGCTTTCAGGGCGGTGAGGCTGTCCGGTACGCGCATCTTCCTTCTCCTCGACTCCGGGCTGACGAACCGGAGCTCGCAACGGCGCCGCACCGGTTGGCACGGTGCGACCGGAAGACGTACGACCCTTATACTCCGCGTACAGGGGAACAAACCAGCGGAGGTTTCCTCAGGGGAGTGGTCCTCGCGCCGTCCGGTTCGCTATACGGCCGCAGGCACCCCGTTACGCCGGCACACGGCCCGAAGGAGCAAGCGATGGACATCGGCGTACTCTCGATCTTCCAGAACTACCGCGACGAAGAGGACGACGCGGCCGTCATGCGCGGCGAGCTCGCGATCGCGCTTCTCGCCGAAGAGCTCGGCTACGACAGCTACTGGGCGACGGAGCATCACTTCTTCGGCTACTCCATGTGCCCCGACAACATTCAGTGGTTGAGTCAGGTCGCCGGCGCGACGACCAGGATCAAGCTCGGCACCGCGGCGGTGATCGTCCCGTGGAACGATCCGTATCGGATCGCCGCGAAGATGGCGCTCCTCGATCAACAATCCGGCGGGCGCGCGCTCCTCGGCTTCGGGCGCGGCCTCTCGCGCCGCGAGTACGCGAGCTTCGGCATTCCGATGGCCGAGGCGCGGCCGCGCTTCGACGAGGGTACGGCGCTCGTGCTGCGGGCGCTCGACACCGGTGTGATGGAAGCGCACGGGCCGGTCTTCGCGCAGCCGCGTGCCACGCTGCGCCCGCGCCCGACCCGGACCTTCAACGACCGCGCTTTCTCGATCGGCGTGTCGCCGGAGTCGGCGGTGCAGGCGGCCGTGATCGGCGCCCGCCTCATGGTCCTCGCGCAGCAGCCGTGGGAGGTCTTCCGCGATACCGCGCTCCGGCCCTACCAGGACAAATGGCGCGAGCTCCACGGCAGCGAGCCGCCGCCGCCCGTCTGCGGGCAGCTCGTCTATTGCGACCCCGACGAGGCGCGGGCCAACACCAAGGGCGCCGAGTACGTGAAGAACTACTTCGCGACCGTCGTCGAGCACTACGAGATCACCGGCAAGCACTTCCAGGGCGTGCGCGGCTACGAGTACTACGGCAATGCCGCAGAGATGATCACCGCCGTCGGCCTCGACACGGTCGCCGAGATGTACTCGAGCGTGAACACCTACGGCACGCCGCCGCAGATCGTCGCGAAGATCGAGCGGCAGCGCGAGATCCTCGGCTCGGACATCGACGTGCTCGCCATCACCAAATACGGCGGCATGACGGACGCGGAGGCCGCGGCGTCGATGCGGCTTTTCGCGCACGACGTCCTGCCGGCGCTGCGTGCGACGAGCGGACCGCGGTCTGCGGCAGGATGAGCGTGGTGACCTCCAGCAGGTGACCGTTCAGGTTCGTCGAAGTATCGGGTCGGCTGCGCCTCCGATGCCCGCTTCGAATCGATGCTCTCGAGCATGGCCTGCCCGGCCAGCACCAAAATGCCATTCTGTCACGGGCCGCCGCGGTCAGGGCGATTTCACCCGCCCGCTGCGCAGTCGCCGAATCCCGCGCCACAGTACCGGCGGGAGCAGCTCCTGCGCGACGCGCCACGCGACGCCTGGGATACGCTCGCCCGGTCTCTCGCGGAAGGTCGTCGGGAAGGTCCCGATCCCCTCGGTCTCCGGCCGCCCGGCCGTGTAGTAATAGAGGGCCATCGACTTACGTGTTCTCCCCGGAGGGCAGCGCAGGGGATCGGGGTGGCCGTGGAAAGAGGTGTCGGTCGTGGTGAACACCACGCAGCGGTTGAAGATCGGCGCGACCCTCTTCACGCACGTCTTCATTTCGCGATCCCACAGCTCGATGTGTCCGCCGTATTCCTCCTCCCAGTCCTTGTTGAAGTAGACGAGGAGGTTCAGGCGCCGGTCGAGTCCCCAGTCCTCGTGCCGGCTGAAGTCCGTGTGGACCTTCAGCCAGCCCCCGGGCTCGATCTGATGGAGACCGCCGCCGCGGAGGTAGGGGTCGGGGATGAGTCGCGGGATTCCGGTCAGCGTCTCCAAGAAGCGCAGGGCCGGCGGCGAGTTGAACTCGTGGAGCAGGAGGCGTGCGGCCGGCGGGATCTCGTCGAGCTGCGTGGTGGCGAGCTTCTTCTCGGTGGGACGGTCGAAGCGGTGCCAGCGGATCTGCTCGGGCGTCGGGAACTCCGCCAGAATACGCTCGGCAGTCTCGATCGGGAGGAAATCGTCGATCACCGCGTGCGGGAAGGGCTCCGAGGAACGGTACCCCGCTGCGTGGCGCTCCGCCAAATCCATGAGGCGCGTGGAGTCGAGCATCGGACCGTTGCCCATCAAGCGCGGCCTCCCAACCGATCTCGATAGCGGACGTTCGCCTTGTACTGGCGTTCGCTACACGCAGACAAACCGCCGGGTGCGGGCCGCTCACGAGGCACGGCGAGCGAGATGCCACGCGCCGGCGAGGGCGTCAAAGCGCCGGACGGCGTAGGCCGCGTGCGCTGGACGGGTCGCATGGACTACGACGGTCGCGCCGCTTTAATGCGGGAATGATCTTCGAGACCGCCGCGCAGCTCGAATACACCGCGAAGTTTCCTTCCACGCTGATCCTCAGCATCTTCGCGCAACGGAACGCCTCGCAGACGATCCTCTCCGAGCAGTTCGCTGTGGAGCCGAAGGTGCCGACGCACGAGTTCGTGGCCGATGGCGGCGGCAATCGGTTCCTTCGCCTCGAGACGGGCCGGCACGAAAAGCTGCGGCTCACGAGCTGACGGCGGTTGCCCGAGCCGTGGCGCGTCGGCTGGCCGGTAGGATACGAGCCGATCGAAGGGCCCGTCGTGCCGCTTACCGGTTGCTGCAGCGCGACCACTTTCCGCTCGTCGGGATTCCTTTCAACCCTTCCCATCAACTGGTAAATCGAGCCGTGCTCAGCCGAGAACGCGGGTCCAGCACGGGCGGTCCGTCGGCAACGCGACCCCATGCGGAATGACCGACTGGGCGGCGCGGGGGGCCGGCCATGACCACGGATGAGCCCGCGCAGTGGTTGATTCTCCAGCGCTATCGCGTGCTCGGTGAGCTCGGGCGCGGCGCGATGGGCATCGTCTACAAGGTGCACGACGAGCGCCTCGACCGGGTGATCGCGCTGAAGACGATCCGCAAGGACCTCTTCGTCGTCTCGGATGAGCCCGAGCACGAAGTGCTGGAACGTTTTCGGCGTGAGGGCAGGGCCGCCGGCAAGCTTTCGCATCCCGGGATCGTGACCATCTACGACATCAGCGAGGAGGGGGATGACCTCTACATCGCGATGGAGTTCGTCGACGGCGAGCCGCTCGGCGAACGTATGCGCGCAACACCCCGCATGCCGGTGGCGGAGGCGGCGCGCATCGCCACGCGTATCTGCGAGGCGCTCGAGTACGCCCATGCCCACGGGGTGATTCACCGCGACGTCAAGCCGGACAACATCATGTGCTGCGCCAACGGGAACGTGAAGCTGACGGACTTCGGCATCGCCCGCATCGTCTCGGGGTCGGCAACGCAGACCGGGAAGCCGCGGGGCACGCCGCGCTACATGGCCCCGGAGCAGTGGCGCGGCGACCCGGTCGACGGCCGCGGGGACGTCTACGCGGTCGGCATCATCCTCTATGAGATGCTGACCGGTCGTCACACCTTCACCACGAAATCGCCGAGCGAGCTGAGGGAGCGGGTGTTGCACGAGGACCCCGTCCTGCCGACGCTCGTGAATCGTGCGCTCCCCATCGCCATCAATCCCATCATGCGCCGCGCGATCGCGCGCGAGCCGGCCGATCGCTATGTGACCGCGGGCGAGCTCGCGCAGGCGCTGGCGCCCTTCGTGACCGGCGCGGTCGCGACGCCGGACGAGGAGCCCGCGGAGGCGGTCGCCCAATTCGACGAGGTCACGGTTTCCGAATCGACCCCTCCGGGAGGCGCGCCCGGCTTCGTGACGGGCCGCACGATCGCCCTCGCGATCGTGCTCGGCGTGGTCGCGCTCGCGATCACGGGGGTCTGGTGGGCCATGACGCCGCGACGCTCCTTGCCCATGCCTCCGCTGCGCGGCGTCGGCACGGCAGCACCCGCAGCCGTCACACGACTCGAGGAAACCCCCCGAGCCGTCGCGGCCACTGCGTCCGTCGCATCGACGGTCACCGCGGCCGCACCGACGCCCGAGGTCGCGTCGGCCTATCGCGACGCCGGCGCAACTCTCGCGGATCCCGAGCAAACCGACGCGGCGAAGCTCGACGTCATCGCCACGCTCGCAAGCGACACGAGCGAGGTCGCCACGGACCTGCTCCTGGTGTCGACCCGGAACGCGTCGATCCTGGTGTCGATGGCGGCCGTGAAGGCCCTCGCCGGGCGACCGTGCGCGCGGGTCGTGGCGCCGCTCGCCGCGCTGCTGGTCGACGAGGAGTGGCAACGCCGCGCGTGGGCCGCCAAGATCCTCGGGGGCGACGGCTGCGCCGGGGCGCGCGACGCCCTCGCGGCACGCCGCGGCCGCGAGACCGACGCGCGCGTCACGAAGCTCGTAGACGACGCCATCAAGATGCTCGACGAGGGGGAGGCCAACCGATGAGACGCGATGGTGCTCGGCCGCCGGCCGCAACGTTGACGATGCTCGCGCTGATCGTGCTCGTCGGAGGATGCGCCACCATGCGGTCCGTGGTGCAACCCAAGCCATGGGACCGCCACCCCGACAGTGGGCCGCTGCAAGTCTTCGGCGCGGACTCGGCGAGCCCCGGCCAGCAACTGTTCCAGGCCCTGCTGCGTGAGCCGTCGCTGGAGGGGCTGCTCAAGCGCGAGGGTCAACCGGACACGCTCGAGGTCGTCGGGAGCCGCCGGAAACCGAAGCAGCTCCTGCTGACCTACACTCGACGGGGTGCGGGGCGCCCGCGCCGCATCGTTCTCGACTCCGCCGCCGACGGGTTCGTCGCGCGTGCGCCCGAGCCACTTGCCACCCCGACACCGGCGTCGCGGCGTGGCCGTGTCCCCGCGCCGTCGCGTAAAAAGGTGCAGGAGCCGGCGGCCGCTCGTGAGAATGAGCCCGGTGGAGCCGCGACCCCGACCGCGCAACAGCAGTTGGAGTGCCCCATCGACGCCACCCGGTCGGACTGCCAGGCGCTGTGCAGAGGCGGCGCCGCCTACGAGTGGTGTCGCTGACGAAGGGCACGTCGCATTCGCTTGGAAGGCGGCGCCAACGTGCTCCCGGCGGAGTGCCGGCCGCGGTTACGCGACGGTCCCGGGCTGATCTTGGGCCCCGACACCGGCGTCGCGGCGTGGCCGTGTCCCTGCTTGGCGTTGTTCTGAAGCGGAATACAATCAGCCGCCCGCTCGCTTCTTGATGGGAGGCGACCATGCGTCGCGTGCTATCGCGATCACATGACCCAATCACATTCGCGACGAGGAAGCTCACGTCACACCATGCTCTGTCTCGCAGTGCTCCTCGCATGGAGCGCCCGCGCCGACGGCCACTCGACGGCGTTCGTCTGCGGCGACGCCGACGGCAGCGGCTCCGTCACCGTCACCGACGGCGTGCAGGTGCTCGTCGGCGCCGCCGATCTCGGCGGCAGTTGCGCATCCTCCGCGGACGCGTGTGACGTCGACGGCGACGGTCGCAATACGGTGACGGACGGCGTGGCCGTCCTCCGCCAGGCGACGGGCCTGCCGGCCGTCTCGCAATGCGCGAGTCCCGTCGTCGGCGACGAGTCGGTCGCGCGGACGAACGTCCCACTTGCCGGATGCGATTCGGTGACGGCCGAGACGCGGTACTGTCTCACGCTTGCGCAGGCCGCTGGTTCGGACGAGACGACTCTCGCCGTGCTCGGCTTGGACAGCGGTCAGCTCTGTGACCTGTTCGAGGTCCCGCAGTCGATCGGCACCGACGGCGAGCCGAGCTCGATCGGCAACGACCAGCAGGCGGGCTCGATCGGTTGGCGCGGCGAGATCCTCTATGTCTGCACCGAGGGAGGTCTCTTCCGCATTTCGTTGCGCGACGGCGGAACCGAGCACTTGCCGGTCCGATGTGAGGCAGTAGCCGCCAATGACGACACCATCTTCGTGATGGGCGCGTACCAAGACGCCTCGCCCGAGCATCCGCCGGGCGAGGTGAGCGCCTACGCGAGCTACGAGGACCTCCGCGCCGCCCGCGCGGATACCGTGTACGTGTTGCGGACCAATTCTCGCCTGACGGCAACCGAGGATCGGCTCTATGGGGCATGGCACTCCACCCACGTCATCGACAGCATTGACCTCGCGACGGGCGCGAGTCGCGATCAGATTCTGCTCGACTCGTACGCCGACTGGGTCAACGGGTTCAGCGTCGTCGACGGGGATCTCGTCATCAACAAGTTCGTCGGTGGGAACGGGGTGACCCTCTTCGCCGCCGCCACGGGCGCCCGCACCGGCGCGCTGTCGCCTGCGAGGTCGTTGAACGGGCTGGCCTGCGTCGCACGTCCGTAGGGCGTGCGATCGCGGTCGTCGAATCGATGATGGCGTGGGTTGTCCCTGTCGCGCGAGCTCAGGGTTGGACGAGCGTGAAGTCCGTGAAGAGCGTCGGAGCGGCGGTGCCGGCGCTCACCTCGACCTGATATCCCGCGAGGTACGCGGCCGGGCTCGCTTCGGTCGTGAGCGACCAGCTGAGCGTCGCCGCTGCGCCCGCGGCGAGCGCGGGAACCGTCTTGGTGGTGGCGCCGTTCACGAGCAGATGGTTCCCGGGCGTCGCGATCGTGGCGCTGCCGGCGGGGAGACCGGCGTCGCCGACGTTGGTGACGGTGAACGCGACCGTGAACGTGTCGCCCGCGGTGAGCGCGGTCGCCGGCAGATCGCCGCCGGTGATGACGAGATGCCCCGGTGTCGTGACGCCGCCGGTCGCGGCGCTTGCCCCCCCCGCCGCTGCGTCGGCCGCGAGGAGGGCTACCGTGCAGAGCTTCCCAGCCTTGCTGATCGGCCCCTTCCCGACTTCTTCCGGCGCGATCTCCCAGAGATCGAGCTGCGCGTAGTAGAGGCCGCAGTTCGTCGCCGCGAGCACCTCGCTGTCGAGGAAGGCGAGGAGGTCGGCCGTGACGGGCGCGGTGCCGAGCAACGGGAGCGCGGCCGCGATCTGGTAGGTGAGCGGCTCCAAGTAATCGGTGAAGACAGTGGCGTCGGCGCTGGCTTGCTCCTCGCGGAGCGTCGCGACCGTCGGACCGTCCTTCTCTTTCACCGCCTTCTCGATGCGCTTCATCACGTCGAGGTAGGCGGCGACCGCCGGGCCCGCCGGTGGGGCTTTGGCGCGCGATCCGTTGACGAGCTTCGCTGCGTCGTGGCGCTGCGTCTCGGCGATCGCCCGCGCCGATGCGAGCAGCTCGGCGCGCGCAATGGTCGCCTCGCGGGCGCGCCCGGGCGGGGTCGTGAGGGTGTGGGTCGGCAGCTGGACGGCGTTGTCCGCCATCACGCGCGTCTCGGGCAGCTGGTTCGTCGTGATCTCGACGAGCGGGTGGCCGATACCCTCGGCGGCCGCAGCGATCGAGAGCAGCTGGACGGGCTTCGCGAGGTTGGCGAACAGGCCTTGCGCCTTCTTGAGGTTCGCGTCGGAGAAGAAGCGGTTCGACGCGAACGCCTGACCGCTCTTGAACTCGATCTTGTCGCCCTTCTCGAAGATGCCCTTCACGCCGCGGAACACGCCGAAGATGCTCAGCGACGACGTCGCGAGGGCATGCACGACGATGTACGACTGCTTGAGCTCGTCGTTCTTGTTGTTGATGAAGCCGAGTGTGTTGAGCGTGCTGCCGGCGTATTGGCGCGCTTTCGCCGCGGTCACGACGTCGTCCAGGATGCCCTGAAGACCGCTGCCGAGGATGGGCGGTCCGGTGCCCGGGATGGGATTGGCGTTGCTCGAGGCGCCGAAGATCTCGCCCATGGTGACGGTCACGACGGCGGTGCGGAGCACGTCGAAGATGATCTCGAACACCAGATCGTCGGTGAACTGGCCCGTCCATTTGTCGACGCCGAATCGGATGAGACTCGCCGCGATCTGGATGATCTGCGCCTTCCGCTGTCCCTCGACGCCGAGCTGGTCGAGGATCAGCGGCAGCGCGGCGCCGACGAACGACACCATCACGCCGATCTTCAACCGCTGCCGCGACAGCTCGGGCACGGTGCTGCCGGTCGGGGAGATGAGCTTGTTCTGGCCGAGCTTCTTCAGCACCTCGACCGTGACGAGCAGACCGATCACCTTCCCGGCGTCGTCGGCGAGCCCGATCGCGTCCTGCACCCGCGTCGACGCGACGGCCCAGAACGCGACGGCGCGGATGAGCCCGTTCCAGGCGTCTTTCGGTCCCGTGCCTTCGAACACGCCGGGGAACTCCGGCGCCTCGTCGATCAGGCCCTCGACGAACGTCTCCGCGGCGCTCGTGTCGTAGTAGAGCTTGATGAGGTTGGTCGTGATCGCGCCGCTGAAGAGCGGGATCGGGAAGTTGTTGAGCTTCTGCAGGGTCTCGGCCGCGCGGTTCACGAGGCCGAGCGGCAGGATGACGTCCTTCACCAGCGGCTCGGCCTGCGGCGTCTGGAGCACGACCTGCCGGCGCTGCACGACGTAGCGCGCCTCCGTCGTGATGCTGTTGCTCGCGTGCGAGTAGAGGCTGCCCTTCTTCTTCACCTCGAGCGTGAACGTGCCGTCGTCGTCGGCGCCGAAGCGGTAGACGCCCTTCTTGTCGGTCGTCGCCTCGGCGACGACCTCCGTGCCGCGGAGCAGCCGCACCTCGGCGCCGGCGAGCGGCTTCTTCGTGTTCACGAGGTTCGAGTTCGGGAAGTTCATGAACGTGTCGGTGACCGTGCCCTGCACGATGAGCAGCACGAGCGGCAACGTGTGGGTGGCGCTGCCGGTCACGGTGTCGCCGCGGGTGAGCTCGGCTTCGGCCTTCACGTCGAGGTCGAGCTGCTTCAGGCCTTTCAGCTTCTTCTCCTCGGGGACCGTCACGCGGTACTCGAGCGGCGGCGGCGCCGCGACGCCCGTGAGCTTCCACTTCACGCGTTTCCCCTTGGCGACGCCGCCGTTCGTGATGCTCCCAGGCACGAGCTTGGTGCCGGCGGGAATCGCGGCGTCGACGGTGAGCGTGTCGGTGGGCTCGCGGACCCTGACGTCCAGCCGGTAGCCGACCTCCTCGCCGGGGCGGGCGCGGCCCGGGCGCTTCGTATTGGTGATGACGTCGACGTTGATGTCGGAGCGGAGGTACGTCAGCGCGAGATCGTCGTTGGCGGTGAGCTTGGCCCCGCCGGCCTGCGTCGCCTCCGCGGTCCCGAGGGTCGAGATGAAGAGGATCGTCTCGGGAATCTCGTCCTGCCCTTTGACGGTCGCGTCGAAGGCGAGCGGGACGGTCGGGAGCGCACCGAGGGTCCAGGTGATCTTGTCGCCGGCGAGCACGCCGCCTTGGGTGATCGTCGCGGGATGGACGGTGGCGAGGTCGGCGCGAAGCGTAGCGGTGACAGTCAGGCTGACGACGTCCGTCGGGCCCGTGAGCGCGAGCGTGTAGTGGACGGTGTCGCCCGACTTGACGCCCTGCGCTTGCGGCGCCGTTCCGGCGATCGTGAGCGTGAAGCCGTTCGGTTTCCCTCCCCAGCATGGGTTGAAGCCGGTCGTGAGCGGGATCGGTCCGCCGCCCGCGAGCGCGCGGATGGAGATCGGCGGCGCGATCGTAGGGTTGCTGGTGGGGGTGTCGAAGACGAGCGCGGTGCCGTCGGGCGAGACGTCTTGGCCGCCCGCGACGCCGCTGCCGCCGTGGAGCGTCGTTTGACCGCCGGCGACGGCGAGCGCGACCACGTCGTAGACGGGCTTCAGGCGGTAGACGACCTTCGCGCCGTCCGGCGTCCAGTGGAGCTGCCCGAACTCGTTGAAGTCGCCGGGCGTGTTCGTCAGGTTCACCTCGCCGGTGGACGTGACCCGCACGATGTCGGAGGTGAGCGGCGTCCCGGGGTATTGCTTGACCGCCGCGATGTCGATGGCCGACCCCGCGGTCGGCCGCCACGAGAAGGACGTGTAGCCCGCGCCGCTCGGAGGGATCAGCGTGTCCACGAGCTGCGCGCCGGTGACATTGTAGATCTTGATGGCGAAGACGCCCGCGGCGACGCCGCCGATCGCGATCCTCGTCCCGTCCGGCGACCAGGAGGGCGCGGCGCCGAGGAGGTTCTGCGCACCGCCCGCGGTGGTGGCGATCAGGCGCTGGTTGGCGCCGTTCGCGTCCATGACCATCAGTGCCCTTGCGCCGGAGACCTCCTGCCGCAGGTAGGCTATCTGCGTCCCGTCGGGAGAGAACGCGGGCAACGACTCGTGGAGCTGCGCCGAGTCCGTCAGGTTGGTCTCACCGCTGCCGTCGGGGTTGATGACCCAGACGTCGTTGAAGTTTCCCGCCATCGGGCGGTGGAACGCGATCTTCCCGTTGCTGCCCGGATAGGAGGCGCGGAGGTCGGAGGTTCCGCCGGCCGCGAACGCCGCCAGCGTCAGACAGACGAGTGAGATGAGTCGAGGCAGCCGGCGACGACCGAGGAAAGCACGAGCCGTCAGCGCGGACAGGAGCGACACTCCGAGGCCGAAGACGGTGGGCCGAGGGACGAGAGGGCGCGACATGGGGACCAGTCGTGGGAGCCGTATATGAGTCGTGATCGATTGAGAAGCAGAATCAGGGTCAGACCAGGACAACAACCACGCGGCGACGTTCTGGTGGAAGACGCGCTCGCTTTATTCGGACGGGCCCGATCTGATGAATCACCTCGCGGCCACCGCTCTCGCCGGGTGCGGCAACGGCCAGCCCGACCCCGGCGAAGCGTGCGACGACGGCAACACCACCGGCGGCGACTGCTGCACGGCGACCTGCGAAAGCGTTCCGGCCGGCACCGCGTGCGCCGCCGACGGCAACCCGTGCACGCTCGACCAATGCGACGGTGCGAGCGCCGGCTGCCAGCACCCGGCGGGGAACGCGGGCGCGAGCTGTCGCGCGGCCGCCGGAGTCTGCGACGTCGCGGAGACGTGCACCGGCACGAGCGCGGCGTGTCCGCCGGACGCATTCGCGTCGCCGACGACCGGGTGCCGCGCGTCGGCCGGTGTGTGCGACGTCGCCGAGCTCTGTAGCGGGACGAGCGCCGCCTGTCCGCCGGACGGGTTCGCGGCGGCCGCCGTCCAGTGCCGCCCGTCGGCGGGCGGATGTGACGCCGCGGAGCGCTGTACCGGCACGAGCGTCGGGTGTCCCGCCGATGCATTGCAACCGAGCGGAACGGAGTGTCGCGTGTCGGCGGGCGCGTGCGACGTCGCCGAGAGCTGCGCCGGAACGAGCGCGGCCTGTCCCGCCGACACGTTCCGATCCAGCGCGACGACCTGCCGGCCGTCCACGGGCCTCTGCGACGTCGCCGAGAGCTGCAGTGGAGCGAGCGCCGCATGTCCCGCGGACGTCTTCGCGTCGGGCGCCACCGTCTGCCGTGCGTCGGCCGGCGTCTGCGACGTTGCCGAGAGCTGCAACGGTTCGAGCCCGGCATGTCCGGCGGACACGTTCCAATCGTCCGCGGCGCCGTGTCGTGCCTCGGCGAGCGACTGCGACGCCGCCGAGACCTGCACGGGGTCGAGCGCGAGCTGTCCGATCGATACGGCGCAGCCCAACGGCACGCCGTGCGACGACGGGCTCACCTGTACGATCGACGACAGCTGCGGCGACGGGGCGTGCAGCGGGAGCTCGATGACCTGCGGCGACGGCGAGGTGCAAGCGAGCTGCGGCGAGGCGTGCGACGACGGCAACCCGACGAGCGGCGACGGCTGCTCCGCCACCTGCGAGGCCGAGTTTGTCTGCGAGCTCGCGCCGCACGCTGGATGCAAGCGACCGATCGCCCCCGGGGCCTCGAAGCTCCAGCTCAAGGACAAGGATCCCGACACGGGCGATGCCGTCAGCTGGAAGTGGGCAAAGGGCGCGACGACGACGTTCGCGGAGCTCGGCGCGCCGTTCACCACGACCGACTATCTCGTGTGCATCTACGACGCCGGCCGCGGCCTCGTCTCGAGCGCGCGCGCGCCGGCCGCGCGATTCTGCGGCGGCACATCGTGCTGGAGCGGAAGCCTCACCGGCTTCAAGTACAAGGACAGAGACGCGACGCCGGACGGATTGACCGCCCTCACGCTCAGATTCGGCACTGCGGGACAGCCGAAGATCACGTTGAAGGGCAGGGGCGTAGCGCTCCAGACGCCGGCGCTGCCGATGATCCCGCCGGTCACGGTCCAGCTGCGCAACAGCGCGGGCGCGTGCTGGGAGGCGGTGTATACCGCGACGCCGGTCAAGAATGGGCCGACGCAGTACCAAGGGAGGTCGGACTAGCGCGCGACGGCCGGCGCGCGCGAGCGAATCGACTGGACTTTCGGCGCACATCTCTGCGAGAGCAGGTCCTCCGCATCGAGATCTGGAGCCTGCTGATGAATCCCGCCCCCCGTGTTCTCCTCGCTTTGCTGACGTTCGCATTGTCGACCGCTGCGCCCGCGGCCGCGCTCACCATCACGAGCGCGAAGGTTCAGATCGAGCTCAGCCGCACGACATCGCTCCAGCTCAAAGGAAAGCTCGACGATCTGGCGATCACGGGCGCCGCGTTGATCCGCATCAACGTCGACGGCATCGGATTCACCCTCGCGCTCAGCGAGCTCACCGCGAAGGGCAAGAAGCTGCGCTACCAGAATCCGGCCGTGACGGCCGGGATCAGCGAGATCATCCTCGACCCGAGTCGCGGCAAGTTCTCCGCGAAGCTCCGCGGTCTCGTGCTCGGTGGTGTGCACAGTCCGATCCGTCTCGAACTCGCGACCAACACCGCTACGAGCTGTGCGCTGCTGCCCGTCATCGATCCGCGCGCCGGAAAGAAGCCGCCGAAGAAACCGAAACCGCACAAGCTCAAGGTCGTGAAGCTCAAGAAGGGGAAAAGCAACGCCTGCGGCGTCGGCGGTCCGGTTTTCGATCCCGGCCAGGCGCTCGTCGGCGATCCGGCGGGCACCCATGTCAGCGTGACCCTCGACGCGACGCCGGTGGCCGGCAGTGTGAAGCTCTGGCCCGCGGACGGCGCTGGGCTCCCGAGTGGAGACGCACTCTGCACCCTCGTCGACGACGGGCAGTCGGGCGACGGGCAGGGCGGCGACGGGACGTTCGGGTGCGCGCTCCAGTTCGACACGGCGGCGCCGCTGACGCGGAAGGTCGTCGCAACGGCGAACATCGGCGGCGCCGAGCGGCGCTCGTCGCCGGGCGCGTTCCGCGTGATGGCGCCGCTCACTGATGCCGACCTCGACACCATCGTGGCGGTGCAGACGCTCGCTGCAGAGACCTGGGAAGCAAAGAAGGCGGCGCTCGGGGACGGGGTCGACGCGCGCTTCGCGACCGTGCTCGCGCTCGAGGGGCTGGCAGGCGTGCGCGCGGTCGGCCTCAGCAGCGAGCGGGGCTCGATCGCGATCGTCTATACGTCCGGAGCGATCGGCGCGCTCGGGCTCGAGCCGAAGCGCTTCGACGCTTTGCCGATCGCCCCCGCGGTCGCGGGAGAGCGTACACCGCGCGAGGGCGTCGCGCTCGCGCCGCGTGCCCTCGCGCCAGCGCCACCCGACGACGCCGAGGTCGTCGGCAGTCACAAGGTGCTCATCTGGGATCCCGGGTTCTTCGACACCTACGAAACCGGGGTCTACGACGTGTACCAGCTCTACACGCAATCGACGTGCCCGCGCTTCGACGTCGACTACGTCCATGGCGCGTCCGCGACCCTCGACTCTCTCTCCGATCTGACGAGCTACGGCACGGTGCAGGTCGATACGCACGGCTTCGTCATCGACACGACGATCGACGGCCAGCACGTCGTGTTCAACTATCTCCTGACACCGTATTCGGGTGGGCTCAGCCGCGCGTCGTTGAAAGAGCGCGCCGACGCCCTCATGCGTCACGAGCTCGTGATCGACAGCAACGGCCTCGGCATCGGCCCCGGCATCATTCGGGGGCTCGGGGGGCAGTTCTCGAATGCCATCGTCTTCGTGGGCGCCTGTTACAGCGGGTTCGACAGCCGGAATCTCGGATGGGGCTCGCGACCGTTCTTCGGCGTTCCACTCGACGCGCTGAGCGACGCCTTCACCTCGAAGGGCGTCGGCGCGTTCTACGGGTTCTCGCGCTCGGTCTGGGGCGACTACGTGCGCGACATCACCAAGACGCTCTTCCCCGATCTCATGACGCAGCAGCGCACCACGGACCAAGCGTTCGATGCGGTGCAGCCGAAGTCCGACGGGTACGGCATCGTGCACGAGCTCAACGATCCGCCGCATCCTGCAAAAAACGAAGCGGAGGCGCTCGGGCGCGTGGCGCGCTTCGTCATGCGGCCGACCAAGGGCACGCCGCTCGTGTACCTGAAGCCGAAGCTGACGCCGAAGGACTCCGTCCTCGCGCCGAACGGCAGTGTCGAGCTGAAAGTCGAGGTCGAAGGTGCCGACGACTGCAGTCTCTACTACCGTTGGCAGAACACCGGGCAGTTCGGTCACCTCGCGGAGGGCGACGACCACGTCGTCACGAGCAACACGACGACCTACGAGGCCGGCGCGAGCTTGGGTACCGACACCATCACCCTCGGCGTCTTCGACAACGGCGGTCAAACGCCGAAGGGCCTCTTTCGTCTGACGACCACCGTGCAAGTGGGATGCAGCACGTGTGCCCCCGGCACCTCGGGTCCGAGCTGTACGAAGGTCGAGAAGTGTTGCCAGGACGGCGTCGACAACGACGCCGACGGGAAGGCCGACTGCCTCGACGACGACTGTCGTGGGGTGCCCGCCTGCGATGCGTGCTCCGTCCTCGTGCCACCGGATTGCGCCGCGGGAGACATGACTCCCGGCTTCACCTGCGGACGCGTCAGCCCGATCTTCGACGCCGAAGCGACGCCCACCACGCTCGTGCCGGGGATGACCGTCAAGATCCGGGCCGTGTCGTCACTGCCGACCTGCGGTGCGTTCGACAACGAATGTGTCCTCACGACCGCCGTGATGAACCCGGTCGAGTCGCCCCCTCGGCGCCCCCTCGGCTGTCGCCCGGGCCTGGCCCCTGCGACCACCGTCACCCGCATCTTTCAGGGTTGCGACCCCGACATCTTCAATACCTACTGCCTCCGTTTCGACAGCACGTCCTCGACCGAGCCCTTCTGGCTCGCGATCAACGTCTTCCAGACCATCCGCACGGCCACGAAGCCGGCAGAGGGGACGTACTATCCGAACTCGCTGGCGCCGAGCACCATCGGGACGTGGCTCTACGCCGTCGTCGAGGATGCGGTCGTCCGCATCGAGCCGTAACGCGCAGGTCATGCAACGCCAGCCAGTCTAGCGCCGAGCAGGCAGGCAGAGCACGTCGTCTTTCACCGCGTCGAGCGTGCCGGTGGCGAGGTCGTTGGCGACCTGCCGCCCGGTTCGCTTGGCGAACTTGGGCTGGGCGACGCACAGGCTGGTCGTGCCCTTGGTGCCGCCGCAGTCGGGCTCCTTCTTGCAGCCGCCGCCGGCGTTGGTGGGGGCGGCGAGGGCGCAGCGGCCCTTGGTGGCTGCGACCTGGAAGCAGAGCAGATGATCGTCGTGCTTGGTCGCGCCGCCGTCGACACCGACCGGAACACAGAGGCGCACGAGCTTCTTCACGGTCACGCGCTTCGGTGGGGCGGTGAACTGATCGGCGACCGTCAGCTGAAGACCCTTCGCGAGCTTCGGCTGGCCCTTGGCGAGCGCCGCCGGGTAGCACGCGAAGCGATCGACCTCATTCGTGGTCAATGCCGGCAGGGTGGACGGATCCTCGGCGGTCGGGAGACTCAGGTGCGAGGGTTTCTTCAAGTCGACCGTGAACGTGCCGAGCTGGCTCACGAGGGTGAGGTTGGTTTGCGGCACGGGCTTCGGCTGACCCTTCTGGGGAGCGATCGCATACGCCTCGAGATGGGTTTCGGCGTCGACGTAGCCGTCCCCGGTGGTGTCGGCCGGTGCACAAAGGAAGCCCGGCTTCTTGAGGTCGACGAGCAGGTCGTCGACCGCGGTCTTCATGCGGACGCCCGTGATCGGGGTGAACTTCGGCGTCCCCTTGGACGGCTTTGCCTGATAGCAGCGGAACGCGTCCAGCGTGCTGCTGCAGAAGACGACGTCGTACGTCAGGGTCGTGGTGCTGGCGTTGCCGTTCGTGTCCCACGCGTCGATCACGAGTTGCCGCGGGCCGAGCGTCGTGGTGTCGAGCGCCTGGCCGCTCGTGACGGTGCCGCCGCATTCTTCGACGCCGACGCCGCCGTCGCTGCACGTGAAGGTCGCCGTGAGCGGCGTCCCCTGACAGACGGCGCTGCCGCCCGCGGGTGAGCTGACGGCGATCGACGGCGACGTCGTGTCGCCGCCCGGTGGGTTGCCTCTGACGACGATCTCGCCGACCGCGTGGGGATGGGCGAGCGGGGCGGAGAAGATCAGCGATCCGAGCGCCTCGATGCGCCGGATGTCCATGGTCGGCCCGCCGGGATTCACCGCGACGTAGTTGCCGGCGGCGAAGCCGGTGTTCGAGGTCACCTCGATCCTCGTGGCGCCGGCGGCGCTCGCCTGCGACACCGTGGTCGTGGTCGGCGGCGGTCCCGACTCGCGCGTCACCTTCCGGCTGCTCTCGGCGGACTTCACCGAGCCGTTCGGGACGAAGCCGAACGCCTGGACCTTCGGGGTGATGCTGCTGCGCTCGTCGAATTGGAACGTGACCGTGAATTCCACGGTCGCGTCGGGAGCGAGCTCGACGCCGTCCGGGGTGCTGTTGACGGGCACTCCGAGGAACTCCGACCCGAACAGATAGATGCCCGAGACGGTGTCGGTGCCGACGTTCTTGACCACCGCTTTCAACGTTGCGAGGCCGTTCTCGTCGACGCCCACCAGCTCGAAGGACGTGATCGAGAGCGGCCCCTCGGCGCCGCCGATGGGCGGCAGGAACGAGTAGGGGTACGACGTGATGGCCGTACGCGCCCAGCGATCCGTCACGGTCAAGAGGCCGACACCGCCCTGCACGGACGGCGAAAGATCGTCGAGGGCGAAGTCGTGCACGAACACGCTGTCGGTGATGGTGGGAATGGACTCCGGCCCGAGCGTCCATTCGTACGCCACCACGTCGGGACCCGAGGTGCGGCCGTCGAACTCGAACTTGCGGGATCCGAGGCGGCGCACGACGGGAAGCACCTGCAGGGTCGGCGGGGGATCGCTCGCGAAGGCCACGTAGCTCGCCGTGGCGCCGGCGATGCAGCTCGACGTGTCGAGATTGTTGCCGCAGGCGGGGTCGAACCCGCCGGCTTTGAGCTCCTTCGTGTAGAAGATCCGGGTCGAGAGACCGACGCGATAGATCATCTTGTGGCGCGTACGGTAGTCGCCCAAGGCGTACGGGCTACTGAAGTGGATGCGATAGGTGCAGCTCGCCTGGCCGTCGGCGCAGGGATCCTGACGCCGGAGCAGCGACCGGAAATTCGGTGTCCCGCCCGGGACCGTGCCGCCGTCGCAGTCTTTGCCGAATCCGGAGATGGTTTCGATGAGGCACTCGAGGCCGGCGGTGCCGCCGCCGGCGAAATCGCCGTCGGCGATGATCTCGGGCCAGATGGGCCGCGCTTTGGAGTGGATGGCCTTGATGACGGCATCGTTCGACACCGGGTCCACGATCTGGCCCGGCAGGGTGTAGGTGAAGGTGATCAGCTGCGGTCCGCCGCGGTCGGCGTCGAGACGGAAGTCGACGGTCCGCGTGCTGATCGCGAGACTGAAGTCGTCCGCGCTCGGACCGACGTAGCCGACGGGCGCGAAGGAAGACCCGACGCGCGTTCCTTCGCAGAGCACGTCCTCCACGGCCGGCAGATCGGGCGGCATGCAGTCCGGGAGCGGGACGGTGGGAAACGGATCCGCGGGCGCTAGCGCAGGTGCGGCGAGCGTCGTGAACGCGAGAGCGAGGGTCAGGAGGATCGAGGTTCCGGCGCGCATGGTGCGGACTAGCATCGTCACCCGCAGCCGGTCCACCGTCTGCGATGCGAGTGCTGGTCCGAGGTGGAGTAGGTCCCATGCGGCGTAGCGCGCCTGCCATGGCGCATTGCACTACGGCGGGTCGCGGCGTGAACCCGGGGGCTCAGGTGGCGTCGAACGACACGCCGGATCGCGCGCGGCGCAAAGTCAGCCGCGCGCGTTGCACGGGCCACCCTTGCAGCGTTCGCGATTGCGCGCTGTAACCCTTCCTTCATTCGAGGAGGAAGAGATGAGCCGCGACGAGTCCCGCGATGCTCTGCGCGCGAGGCAGCAGCAATGGGAAAACGACATCCGTGGTCCGTTCGTCGACGCGCACCCGGAACGTCACGATCCCTTCCGCACGCAAGCTCTCAAGTGGCCGGTGCAGGCGTTGTACACCCCGCTCGACCTCGAAGCGGCGGGCTTCGACTATGAGCGGGATCTCGGCTTTCCCGGCGCGTACCCGTACACGCGCGGCACGAGCCCGAACGGCCATCGCTCGAAGCTCTGGACGATGACCCAGGTCACCGGGTTCGGCCGCGGCGTCGAGTGGGCGAAGCGCGCGCGCTACATGCTCGATCAGGGCCTGCAGGGGCTGATCCTCGAGCACGACCTGCCGACCACCAACGGCTACGACTCCGACGATCCGCTGGTGGCGGGAGAGGTCGGCCGCGCCGGTCTCGCCGTGGACTCGCTGGAGGATCTCGAGCAGGCCTTCGATCTGCCGTTCGACAAGCTCACCTATCTCATGAGCGTCTGCAACGCGCCGCAGCCGGTGAATTTGGCGATGATCATCGCGGCGCTCGAGAAGAAGGGCGTCGACCCGACCCGGTTCACGCTGCACATCGTGAACGGCATTCTGATCGAGTACACCTGCGTCGGCCGCTACATCTATCCGCCGCAGCACGGTCTTCGGATCGCGACGGATTGCATCGAGTACATCATCCGTCGGCACCCGAACTGGGCGCCGATCTCGATCATCAGCGCGCAGCTGCAGCCGGCCAAGGCCAATCCGGTGCAGGAGCTGGCGTTCTCGCTGACGATCGCGATGGCCTATATCGACGCGGTGCTGGCGCGCGGGCTCGGCATCGACGTCGTCGCGCCGTACTTTCACTTCGTCGTCAACGTCGACATGGATTTCTTCGAAGGGGTCTGCAAGCTGCGGGCGTATCGCAAGCTCTGGGCCCGGCTGATGCGGGAGCGCTACGGCGCGACGAAGCCGGAGGCGATGAAGATCCGCATGATGACCTCGCCGACCACGACCGCGTTGACGCTCCAGCAGCCGCTGAACAACATCGGACGGCTCGCGATCATGGCGACGGCGTGCGCGCTCGGGGGCGCCGGCGACCACATGACGACGCCGCTCCACGACGAGGCCCACGCGTTGCCGGCGGAAGAGGCGATTCGCGTCGGCGCGGCCTTGCAGCACATCGTCGCCTACGAGACCGGAGTCGCCGACACGATCGATCCGCTCGCCGGCTCGTACTACGTCGAGTCCCTGACCAAGAGGATGGAGGACGAGGCGATGGCCGAGATCGATCGTATTGCGGCCATGGGCGGCGCGCTCGCGGCGATCGAGGCCGGCTATTTCCAACGGGCCCTCGGCCGCGAGCAGTACGAGCGCACGCGCGACATCGAGACCGGCGCCCGCAAGTGGATCGGCGTGAACCACCTCACGCTCCCGGAGGAGAAGCGCCAGATCGAGATCTGGAAGCTCGACGAGAGCATGGAAGCGCACCAGTGCGACAAGCTCCGGGCGCTCCGCGCGGGACGCGATCAGCCGGCGGTGGAGCGCACGCTGGAGGCCGTCCGGGCGGCGGCGCGGAACGGCGCCAACTTGGTCCCGGCGTGTCTGGACGCGGTCAAGGCGTACGCGACCCACGGCGAGATCTGCAACGCGATGCGCGACGTGTTCGGCGTATACCAGGCCGACTCGCAGACCGCCGGAGTTTGAGATGGCGACGGGCGTCCGGCCGCTGCGGATCCTGCTGGCAAAGCTCGGTCTCGACACGCACACCGTCGGCGTCACGGTGGTCGCGCACGCGCTTCGCGACGCGGGCATGGAGGTGATCTTCACCGGCCTGAAGCAGACGCCGGAGATGGTCGCCAGCGCCGCGATCCAGGAGGACGTCGACGTGGTCGGCGTCAGCAGCCTGTCGGCGGCGCATCTCCGCCATGTGCCGCGGCTGGCCGGGCTGCTGCGGGCGCACGGCGGCCGCGACATCCTGCTGATCGCTGGCGGGGTGGTGCCCGAGGAAGACCTGCCGGCGCTGCACGCGGCCGGCGTCCACAAAGTGTTCACGATGGGCGCCCACACGCGCGACATCATCGCGTACCTGAACCAGTGGTGGACCGCGCGAAACGCCTCGGCCTGACGAGGATCTTGCCATGACGCCGAAGGCGCTTGCATTGATGCCACGACGCCCGGATCTCACGCGGGAGCAGTTCCGTCGCTACTACGAGACCCGGCATACGCCGCTCGCGCTCCGCTATTTCGGCTTTCGCAGATACGTGCGGAACCACCTGCTGACGGCGCCGGACATCGGCTTCGATTGCGTGTCCGAGTTCTGGCCGCGACGCATCGAGGCAACGTTCGCGCTCATGCAAACGAAGGTGGGCGAACGGATGCGCGAAGACGAGCGCGAGTTCACCGACCAGCCGCGCATCGTCTCGGGCCTCTGCGATGAGATCCAGCTCGCCGGGGAGCCGCGCGCCGACGACGAGACCGGCACGAGAAAGCTGGCGCTGCTGCTGCGGACGACGCTCGACGCGGCGACGCTGACCGCGTCGCTCCGCGCCTGGGCGGCGGGCAGGGCGGCGCCGGTGCGGAGCGTCACGCTCGATAGCCTCGTCGGCCTGCCGCACGCGGCGTTCCCGTGCGATGCGATCCTGTGGTTGTACGCGGTCGATACCGACGCGGATCCGGGATTGCCGGCCGAAGTCGCGATCGTCGGTCGTGCGTTGACGGTCGCCCACGAAACCCCCTCGGCCGTTCTGGCCGTCTCTGGCACGGAGAAGCCGCCCTGCTAAAGACGGAGCATGCCTCCGGCGGAAAAGCGGCCCGTCATCGAGACGCGCTATGACCAGATGTTCCCGACGTTGCCGCCCGAGGAGATCGAACGGCTGCGGCACTTCGGCGAGACGCGGACGTACGAAGCGGGCACGCGCGTGGTCACCGCGGGAGCGCCGAGCCCCGGCATGATCGTCGTGCTGCGCGGCGAGCTCGCTGTGACGCAGCACAACGTGCTCGGCCGCGATCAGCCGATCGTGACGCACGGGACGGGCAGCTTCATGGGCGAGCTGGCGCAACTCTCCGAGCGCCCGTCGCTGGTGGACGCCACCGCGGTTACGCCGCTCGAGACCCTGATCATCCCGTCCGCGCGCCTCCGCGACGTGCTGGTCGCGGAAGCCGATCTCGGCGAGCGCATCATGCGCGCGCTGATCCTGCGTCGCGTCGGGCTCCTCGAGAGCAGCGGCACCGGACCCGTGATCGTCGGCCGCGCCTCCGAAGGTCACGTGCTTCGCCTCGCCGGCTTCCTCGCCCGAAACGGCCACCCGCATCTGACCCTCGATCCCGACACCGACGGCTGCGCCAAGACGCTGCTCGATCGTTTCCACGTGACTCCGGCGGAGCTGCCGATCGTGCTCTGCGGCGACGGCACGCTGCTGCGGAACCCGACCGAGGTGGACCTCGCGCGCTGCCTCGGGCTCGTACGCGCGATCGACGCGAGCAAGGTCTACGACGTCGCGATCGTCGGCGCCGGACCGGCGGGTCTCGCCGCGGCCGTCTACGCGGCGTCGGAAGGGTTGTCGGTCATCGTGCTCGACTCCCGCGCGTTCGGTGGGCAAGCCGGCGCATCGGCGCGCATCGAGAACTATCTCGGCTTTCCGACCGGCATCACCGGCATCGCCCTCATGGCGCGAGCGTTCAATCAGGCCCAGAAGTTCGGCGCCGAGATGGCGATCCCCGACGAGACCGTCCGCTTGGAGTGTCTCGGACCCGAGGATGCGGCCCGCTTTCAGCTGCATCTCACGAGCGGCGAGCGCGTGCGCTGTGCGGCGGTCGTGATCGCGAGCGGCGCGCTGTACCGCCGACCGGATCTCCCCAACCTCGCCGACTTCGAGGGCTCGGCCGTTCATTACTGGGCCTCCCCCCTCGAGGCGAAGGTCTGCGCGGCGCAAGAGGTGGCGCTCGTCGGCGCCGGCAACTCCGCCGGCCAAGCCGCCGTCTACCTCGCGAGTCACGCCCGGAAGGTCTGGCTGGTCGTGCGCGGGCCGAGCCTCGCCGCCAGCATGTCGCGCTATCTCGTCGACCGCATCGCGGGACTGCCGAACGTCGAGGTGCTGCTCGAGACCGAGGTAGTTGCGCTGGAAGGAAAGCCCGGGTTGCTGGAGACGGTCTGCTGGCGGCATCGCCCTTCGGGACGCGAGACGCGGCGGCCCTTACGGCACCTCTTCCTTTTCATTGGCGCCGACCCCAACACCGGTTGGCTGACGAAGTCCGACGTCGAGCTCGACCTGAAGGGCTTCATTCGCACCGGCGCCGATCTCGGCCCCGGCTATCGTCCGCTCGAAACGAGCCGCCGCGGCATCTTCGCGATCGGCGACGTTCGCGCCGGCTCGACCAAACGCGTTGCCGCAGCCGTCGGCGAAGGCGCCCAAGTCGTTGCGACGCTGCATGCCCATCTCGCTGCAGGAGGAACCCATGGCTGACGAATGCCCCCACATCGACGACATCCAAACCGTCACCCCGAGCGCGCTCGGCTGCGAGGAGTGTCTCGCAAGCGGGTCGGCCTGGGTGCACCTCCGCCTCTGTCGCACCTGCGGCCACGTCGGTTGCTGCGACAGCTCGCCGAACCGCCATGCGACCGAGCACTTCAAAGTCACGCGACATCCCATCATCGAAGGCTACGACCCGCCGGAGGGCTGGGCCTGGTGCTACATCGACGAGGTGTCGTTCGATCTCGGGGGTCAGACGACGCCGCAGCGGGGGCCGATCCCGCGCTGGGTGTGAGCATTCTCGGAGGAATCATGCCGCGCTCGACCCAAGCGACGCGGTGACCGGACAGCAGCGCGGGCGCGTCCTTCGGCCCGGCCTCCCGGTAGAAGATGTCGAGGTCGCCGACCTTTGCGGTCTTGTAGCGGACTTTCTCCGCGGGCCGTGCGTCGTCGCCAGTGGCTAACTCACGAGGCCGTCCTTCTTTTGCAGCAGCTCGTTCAGAAACCAGCGGTTCTTCTGATGGGTCTGCACGAGGCGCGTGAAGAGATCCGCGGTGCCGATGTCGCCCGCCGCGGTGGAGATCTCGGCATCCGCGTGCATCTCCCGAATGATCAGGTCGATGTTGTCGCGGGCTTCCTCGATCATCGCACGCATCGAGAGCGTGCCTTTCGACGGCGTGACCGTCGCGCTCTTCAGATAGTCGGCCGGGTCACCGATCGGCGCGCCGCCAATCATGATGGCGCGCTCGGCGAACTCGTCGATGGTGTCGTACGTCTGCGTCGCCTGCTCGTCGAGCATCAGATGGATGTCGCGGAAGAGCGGTCCGTAGGTGAGCCAGTGGTACTTTTTGTAGTTGAGGTACGCGACCAGTGCGTTGGCTTGCTCGCGCTGGAGCGTAGCGACGATGGCTTTCTGAGCCTTCGCGGCGTTCTTCGTCATCCCGTCTCCTCTTGTGTGTAGGGCCTCGTCGAAGGTTTCCCGAGCGACGGAATTTACGCTTTTGCCGAATCGGCACAAGTCGAGGGCACCGGATCGCTCGCGCCGTCGATCATCGGCTGACCTCTGCGGCCACGTACTGCGACGGCGCCGTGCCGTGCCATCGTTTGAAGGCGCGCGAGAACGTCGCGACGTCGGCGAAGCCG
>JANNPN010000203.1:0-25167 GCA_031400185.1 Polyangiaceae bacterium | reverse complement strand
AGCCGGGCCGGCAGCTGCACGACGTCGAGGACCGCGAGGCTGAGGGTCACGCTGTGCGCGACGGTGAAGGCCGTCACGATCGCCACCAACGACCGGAAGCCGCCGCCGACCAGGAGGAGCGCCAGGAGGAACAAGATGTGGTCGTATCCGGTCGCGATGTGCTCGACCCCGAGCACGAAGAAGCGCTGAAACGTCGGCCAGAGGCCGGCCGCCGCGCGGCTCACGACGACCTCGCTGTCCCGGCGTGTGAAGACGTGCTCGGTGACCAGATCTCCGACCCGGATCTTCGCGAGGTTCTGGCCGTCGATGGTGGTGAGCAGGCCGAGCCTGACCGCTATCCGCACCGGAGTGCCCTCGGCACACGATCCGCCGAGCCGGAACCGGATGGCCTCGTTCGGCTCGATGCCGAACTCCGCGATGCCCAGCGGACACGCGACGCCTCCGGCCTGAACCATCAGCGAGCCGTCGAACAGGCGCTGGAGCCGCGGGAGCCGGGTCTTGACCTCGGCGGCGGTGATCGTCCCGTCGCCGTCGACGTCGGCCTGCACGTCGTGGATCGACAGCACGAGATCGAATGCGACCCGCCCCTCAGCGACCCGGACGTCGGAGTAGCTGATGCCCTGCTGGTGCGCGTGCGCCGGGATCGCGGCGCACAGCGCCACGGCGATCAGCGCCGACTCGATCGTACGCACGGGGTCAGTGCCGGTGCATGTTTTCGCCGCGCGCGAGTTGGCAGAGCCGGCGCACTTCGGGATCGGGATGCGTCTTCTCGATCCGATCGAGCACCTCGTCCGCGTCACGCCGATTCATGCGCCGAAGCGCGAACGCCGACGCGACGCGCGCGCTTTGGCCGCCCTCTTCGAGACCCTTCGCGAGAACGTCGACGGCACCGGGGTTGCCTTGCTGGACCAACGCTTCCGCCGCCGCCATCGCCACGTCCTTCTCGGGCCGCGCCAGCTCGACGCGCAGCAAATCCACGATGCGGGGATTCTCGACCCGGCCGATCGATTCGAGGATCGCGACCCGCACCTTGAGCGAGACCTCTTGCGCCAACATCTCGGCGAGGCGATCGAGGGCGGCGGGCGTCCCGAGCTTCGCGAGCCCGCGCGTCGCCACCAGCCGTAACCCCTCACTGCGATCGCGGCTGAGCGCCAGCAAGCGCTCGGGCGGGGGCGGTGCGTTCATGGTTATGAGCGCGTCGATCGCCGGCGCCTGCACTGGATTCGGAGCGTCGGCCAGACCGCGCGCCAGATCTACGACCCCAGGCGCGCCGTGGCGGGCGAGTTGCACGAGCACGCTCCCGCGCTCGGCGGGCGGGGGGCTCGCGTCGCGGAGCCATGCCACGAGCGGCTGGAGCCTCCCCGCGTCGAGGAGCGGCGGGATCTCGCGTCGCGACCCGATGAGCGTGAGCACGTCTCGACGGACACGAGCGTGCGGACCGACGATCGCGCCGACGGCGAAGTCCGCCAGCGCCTCCGGGTCGTCGCGGACGGCGAGGTAGCGGCCGACGGCATCCGCGAGCGCCGGATCGGCGAGCGGTGCCACGTCCGTCGCGGTCTCGAGGCGCTCGCTCCACCGCCAGTACTGCCCCGCAGGCAGCGCCTCACGAAAAGAGCTGTAGTCGGGGAGCGGGATCGCGAAGACCAATGTCTCCGCTCCTTCCGTGAAAAACGGCTTGGTGGAGGGGAAGAGCATCTCCTGCGCGAGGTCGAGCGACCCGCCCGCGGCGCCGTCGCCCTTGAATACGCGCGTTACGCGGAGGCGAAAGACCTGCAGCTTGACGGACGGATAGGCGGTGATGCGCTCGACGGTCCCACGCATGACCACGGTCGACGCATCGGCGCTCGCGAAGAGCGCGGCCGCCGACGCGACCGGCGGTACGGCTGCGACGAGCGCCACCACCGCCGCCACAGCCACCATCCGGCCGTGTGGCCTCGGACGATCGATCATGCGCGGGTTGTACCTGGGGGCGTCCCCATTTGGGAACGCCCCCAGCGCACGAGACTACGGAATCGCGACGCCCTTGTACATTCCGTCGCCGCTGAAATCGATGAACAGCGGGTTGGCGATCGCCATCGCGGTCACGCCGCACTGCCCGAGGTTCCCGTCGGTCAACGTAGCCGCGGTGAGGTTCAGGACCGTGCACGTGCCGAAGAAGGCGCCACATTGTCCGTTACTGACGCACGGCCTGCACGGGTTCGCGCTACAGGCACGCGGCAGCATCGACTGCGGATTCATCGGGAAGAGCGGCTTCGAGACGCCGTCCTGGCCGCGCACCACCACGATCACCCACGAGTCCTGGGTGATCGTGAGACCCTGAACGGTCGCCGACTCGAGACGGAAGTTGCCGTTCGTGGGGACCGTGCTCTTCGTCGGCGTCAAGACGAAGTTGGGCGTCGCCGTGCAGAGCTTCTTCGAGCTGCCGAGGAAGTTGGCGGGCGTGTTCGCGCACGACGGCACCGTGTTGAAGTAGACCTCGATGCGGTCGTACTCGGCCCAGGTCGGGCTCTGGACATCGACGTGCAACGTCGCCGAGCCGAGCGTCGCCGGCACGATCAGCGGATCGGACAGATCATGGCTCGCAACCGCCCCGCCATCGCCTTCGATGCTGACGCGGACGAACGGGCCGCTCGTGCAGACGTTCCGGCCGTCGTTCACGGCGTCGGCCAGCGCCTGTGGATCGAGCAGCGCCGGGTCGTCGGTCGCCGACGCCAGCATGTTCCGCGGCCCGCCCGCCTGGACGATCGTCGTCGAATGGGTGTCGGAGTTGCAGACGATGCCCTTCCGCTGGAGCGGATGCGTCGAGTCGAAGAGGTTCAGCATGCTGATGTAGTCCCCGAGGTTCTCTCCGAGAGCGAGCGGGTTCTGGTCGCGGCTGCTTTCGATCCAGAGCTCGAGGGCGGTGAGCTCGTCGCTGTAGAGGTTGGTCAGCGCGGGATCCTGGCGGAGCCGCTCCGGAACGCCATTCGACTGCGGCGGTGCCACCGTCGTGTCGATGCCCGACGTCCGGAAGTATCCGAGCGTACCGCTGTTGAAGTGGTTCGCCTGCACGACCGTCGCGTTGTGCGGCGAAGCCTTGGCGGCGCTCGCCATCTCGTCCACGCTCAGGTCGTAGCTGCCGTCCGAGGGGTACCCCTGGCCGACGGGCTCGCCGGCACGCCCCCAGTCGATCGCGCCGCCGGTCACGCTGTTCGGGTCGCGGTCCATCGGATAGGCGCCGAAGTGGCCGCTGTCGAAATACGTGATCTCGTTGCTGACGCTAGTCTTGACCATCGAAGACGCCCCCAACGCCGCGATCGCTGCCGTGAGGTCGGTCTTGAAGTCGTGGTCGCTCGCGACGAAGTAATCGACGCCCTCGGCCAGCATCGTCACGATGCGCTCGTCGTGCGAGACGCGCGCGTCGGGGCTGTTCAGCATGTGGACGTGATGATCGGCGGAGACGAAGCCGGTGGTGTCGATGACCGGCACGACGGAGGCGGCCACCACCTGCGGCGTCGAGGCGCTGCCCGCGACCACGGTCACCGGGGTGGTGCTGATCGAGTATTCCGGTCCGTGCGACACGACGATCTGATAGTCGCCCGGCGGGACGGCGAACACGCCAGTGGTGCCGGACACGCCCGCGAACCGCACCTGCGGCAACCCGTAGATCGAGACCTTCTCGCGCGCGTCGTAGCCGAAGACGGCGCCAGTGGCAGTGATGCTGCCGAAGATCGTCTCGAGCGTGCCCGGATCGGGCGCGGCGTCGACGCCGACCACCGAAACCTTGGCCGGAATCGCGTTCGTGGTGAGACCATTCGTGACGTCCACCCGCACGAAGCCGGTCGGCGGTACGTCGAAATCGACCGTCGTCACGCCCCCGCCGATCTTGATCTTCTTCTGGAGCGGGAAGGCCGCGCCGCCTTCGTACGGGTACCCTGGGATCTTCACCAGCGCCCGGAACTCGCCGCGCGGCACCGTGCCTTGGTAGTGGCCACCATTCTTGGACTCGATGACGTTCACGAGACCGAGCTGCGCACTGTAGTTGCCCGGGGCTTGTGCGATCGCGATGCGCGCGCCGTCGACGCCGACACCTCCAACCGTCACGCGCCCTTGGATCCAACCGGTCTTGATCGGATCGACGATGTCGCCGCGCTGCACGAGCTTCGTGCGGGCGTCGACGATGCCGCCCATACCGTTGTCCGAGACCGCGAACCAGCGGCGGAAGGAGCTCATGCCACCGACGGCGAGGTCGAGGACGCCCGGCGGCTTCGCGTTGGTGCACGCGCCACGGTCCGCGGGTTGATGGGGCGGCACACAGTCCGAGTTGACCTCGCACGTAATGCAAAGCTCGGGGTGCGCGTTCAAGTCACACGCCGCCCCGTCGGTACCGAGCGCGCATCGCCCTTGCTCACTCTTCGTCAAGATGTCCAGGAGACTCTGCTCGTAGATGGGAACCACGACGCCCGACTGTGAGAACGCGCCGGTCAGGTCGTAGTTCTCGGGGATCAATCCGTAGGAGATCCCCTGCGCGTCCCCGAAGCCGAACCAACCGAGCCAATCGAACGTGATCCCGGCCTCCGGATTGCCCCGCGTACCGCCGACACGGAGGGCGGCGTCGCCGAAGCCGAGCCCCGGCGCCACGACCTCGAGCTGTCCGCCGCCGGCCGTGTAGTCGCCGACGTAGAGCTGGAGCCTGTCGGTGGGATTGTCGTTCTGGACGATGGTTTCCAGCTCCAGGAACTCGTCGCCGGGCCGGAGCGTGTACTCGTTCAGCACCGTCACCGCGATGTTGTTGTCGACCGCGAACGGCGGGATCGAGAGAGCGTCGTTGAAGCCCTTGATCGCCACCGCGGGATCAATCGGGTCGAAGAGATCGTCGGGGCCGCTGGTTTGCAGGACGGCCGGTCCCCCGCCAACGCCGCTGCTGACGACGGTGATGCTGGTCGGGTTGTCGGTCGACGACACGTTGATGAGCGGCGTCATGCCGAGGAAGCTGTCACGGCCGGGACCGCTCGAGCGGACGAAATCGGCGTCCATGAGGTGGCCGCCAAAGGTCAGCATGAAGCTGAAGTCGCGCCCGACGTCGCGGATGATGAAGCGCACGCTGCCGTTTTCGATGATCCAGTCGTCGATGCGCCCCATCGCCAACGGCCCACCGATCAGCTCGGATGCCGATGTGATCTTCCGCGCCGACGCGCCCTGCGCGGTCGGGCTCATGGGCACACAGGTGAACTTCACGCTGTCCTTGTCGGCCTCGCCGAGGCCGTCGGTCGCGATGCCCTGGAGGCCGAAGGTCGCCTTCTTGCCCTTCTTGAGCGGCACGACGAACGGCAACGGCTCGGCGCAGACGTCGGCCGTCGCGGTGGGGCTGAGCCCGGCGAGGCCGCCCAAGACCGCCACCCTGTTGTCGTACGCGAAGCGGTTCTTGTCGGGCCGGGCCGCGTCCTTGGCGCTCGGCTTCTTCACCAGGTAGCTCGCGAGATCGGTCGGCGCGCAGGTGAACCGCGAGTCCGTCACGTTCACGCACGGCGCCACCATGAAGGTGCACTGGCCGACGCGCGTATCCGCGTCGCAGGCGGGGTCGTTGTCCGTGCAGATGATCTTGTTGGTCGGGACGCCCTTCTTCGGGTCGAGCGGCGGCACGGGCGAGATCGACCACTCGAGGTGGCAATCCGTGTCCTTCACGCCCTCCGGGACGCAGTCGTTGACGTTCGAGACGGTGCCGCCGACGGCACACGCCGCGAACGACGATTGAGGGGTAATGGCGACCAGCGAAACGAGCACGACAGCCGACACGGCCAGACGTAACGACAGCTTCATGGGGATCCTCCTCGACGGCACAGTGAGCGTAGACGGCGAGCGCACGCCAAGACGTGGGCAGGCGACGGCACTTCAGGTGACAAGCGTGCGACTCGCCAGCGAAAGTACGGACTCGGAGCGTGGAGTGCAAGCAAAATGTGCGCAACTATCGTTGGAAAATCGCGCAAATGGGCGCGGCGGTCCGATGACGCACCGGGGCATGCAGCCGGTCGCGTTTGACAGCGCCACATGCTGTCCCGGATGGTCCCACAATGAGCCACGTCCCGCCCGTACCGGTCGATTCCGCAACCGTCGTCCTGCTGCGCGAGCCCGAGCCCGGGCACCTCGAGGTGCTGCTCGTGGCCCGCCATGCGGACAGCCGGGCGTTCGCCGGTGCCCACGTGTTCCCGGGCGGGCTCGTCGATCGCGAGGACAGCGCACCGGACATCCTGTCCGCCATGGCGTCGGGCCCCGGGGCGCCCTCGGAATGCTCGACACTTGGTGACGATCTCAGTCGCGAGGCCGCCCTCGCCTTCTATGCCGCGACGATCCGCGAGCTCTTCGAGGAGGCCGGGATCCTCCTCGCCGACCGCGACGGCAGACCGCTCGACCTCGGCGACGCCCCGACCCGCGAGCGATTCGCTGCCCACCGCCGGGCGCTCGTCGACGGTACCCTCGCCTTCGCGGAGCTCGTCGCCCGCGAACGTCTCGAGCTCCGCGCCGGCGACCTCGGCTATCTGAGCCGCTGGATCACGCCGGTGCACGCGCCCCGCCGCTACGACGCGCGCTTCTTCGTCGCCGCGGCACCGGCCGGGCAGACGCCGCTCCACGACGAACGAGAGACGACGTCGGCCGAGTGGTGGACGCCCGACGCTGCGCTCGCCGGCGCCGCCGGGGGATCGATCGTGCTCACGCCGCCGACGGCGCGGACGCTCGAAGACCTGGTCGAGCTCGGGACGATGGCGCACGTCATCGAGACCGCCCGCACCCGCCGCGTGACGCCGATCTTGCCGAAGGTCGTGCAGATCGGCGACCGTATGGGAGTGCTCTATCCCGGCGACGTCGACTACGACGCGACCGAGCCCGGTGCGACGCTTGCGGCCGAGCGCGCGGGAACGCTGAACCGGGTGATCATGGACGACGCCGGCTGGCGCCGCTTCCGCGGTCTGCGCTGACTCGGAGTCAGCGCAGCACGTCGCCGCCGGCGAGTCGGCGCGAGAGCGCGAGGCGCTCGGCGACCGTGGCGCCAGCGAGATCGGCGGCCGCGAGCGCCTCCATGCTGCAGCGGAGGCCCCGGCGGTTCGCGAGCTGGATCGTCAGGCCCGGGCGCGCGTTCAGCTCGAGGACGAGTGGGCCGAGCGCGGCGTCGAGCACGAGGTCGACGCCGAGGTAGCCGAGGGGGATCGCGTCGTAGCAGCGCGCGGCGATCGCGAGCATCGCGTCCCACGCCGGGATCGTGCGGCCGGTCACCGTGCAGTCGAGATCCGGATGGCGCGTGATCGTCTGGCCGCGCAGCACCCCGTGCGTCGTGACACCCGTCACGAGGTCGATGCCGGCCGCCATCCCGCCCATGTGGAGGTTGGCGCGGCCGTCGGATGCGCGCGTGGGGAGGCGGATCATCGCCTGCAGCGGCACGCCGCGAAACACGAAGACGCGGACGTCGGGCACACCGCGGTAACTGATCGCCGCCAGTGCAGGGTCGGCCTCGACGCGCGCCTCGATCAACACCTCGTCGCTGTGCGTGCTCGACGCGTAAGCGCCCGCGAGGATGTCGGAGCAGTGCGCAGCGAGGTGGGGGAGCGAGAGCACCGCGCCGCTCGCCTTCACGAACCCGTCCCCCGCCCGCGCGACAATCACGACGACGCCGCCCCCGCCCGCCCCGCGCGCCGGCTTCACGACGAACGACCCGTGCTCGCGCAGTATGTCCGCGAGCCGGCGAAGGTCCCACTGGCGCGTGAGCGCGGCGTACGTCGCCGGCACTGGGATGCCGGCGGTGGCGAGCCGCCGCTTGGTTCCGGGTTTGAAGTCCACGACAGCGAAGAGGCCCGGCGGATTGTACGGCACCAGGAACTGGAGGTTCCGGCGGTTCATCCCGAGCGCCTCGCGCCGGAGCCGGCGGAGCCCCGCGAAGGTCATCGCGTCTCCCCCGGCCCGGCGAGGTCGGAAAACCGTACGTACTCGAGGAGGCGGAGCCCGCGCCATTTGCCGATCGCGATCTCGAGCGCGACCACCAGGATCAGCACTTCCGGGAACGAAAGCACGATCGACTGGAGGCCCGCCCACTCGATCGTGAGGTAGCAGGCCGCGCAGACGAGCAGCGTGTTGCGCGTCAGACGAATGGCCTCGCGGGTGCCGAGCTCCACCTGCGTCGTCGTGAAGTTCTCGATCACGTTCGACATGATCACCATCGGGAAGATGCTGACGTTCAAGAGGGCGCCGACCCCGAGATACGCGCCCGCGACCGTCAGCCCCGCCATCATGACGGAGACCAGCGCGATCAGCACCGCAAGCCGCGCGACCAGCTGGATCCGGAACCATTGGAGCGCGCTCCGGAGCACGACACCGAGTCCGACGATCACGCAGAAAGTCGCGACGCCCCATGTCAGTCCCGTCATGAGGAAGGCAAGCGAGACGATCACCGGCGCGAACGTGCCGAAGGTCTCGATGCCGATGACGCTCCGGAAGATCACGACGATGCATGCGATCACCGGCAGCACCAGGATGAGGTTGATCGCCTGGAGCGGCACCTGGGCGAGCACCGCCGCCGACCATGCGCGGACGAGCGCGCGACGGTACCCCCCGAGGCCCTGCACGTCGTCGGCATCGATCACCTGCGGACGGAGGTCCCAGAGCGATGCCGCCTCGACCATGGGGACGCCGTCGATCAGGTTGGCGCGCGCCATGCTCCAGAGCGAGAGCAGCGGCGCCTGCTGGTTCACGAGCACGAGCTCGCCGGGGCCGACGAGCCGATACAGCACCGACCCGAGCACCTTCCCGACCGAGCGCGGAAAGCCGCCAGCGACGACGAGGCGCGCGTCGCGGAGCGCCACGCGCTGCTCACCTAGCTGGAGGAGCGCGTAGAGCCCGGCCTCGTCGCGCGTCGACACGAGCAAGAGATGCGCCTCGGCGACCGCGTCGAAGTTGTTCGCGATGAGGCGCTGCAGGTAGTGCTCGCGGAAGTAGCGCGACTCGAAGCTGGCCGACAGGAAGACGACGCTGATCGAGCGCTCGCGGGCGTCGGCGACGATGCGATCGATCACGGCGGTCGCGACCGGCACGTCGGTGATCAGCACGACCGACGCGACCGGCTTCTCTGCGTAGAACGCGTACGTCCGTACGCGCTCAGTCTCGAGGTTGCTCTCGCGGACGCGGTTGATCGTCGTCGTCGGCGGCTCGGCCTCCTGCGCGAGCAGCGCCTGGCGCGTCACCTGATGGATCAGCATGTCGTAGCGGAAGCCGATCTTCGCGGTGTGCTCGATGAGCGGAAGGTCGCCGTAGTAGAGCGCCAGGTAGTTCGCGGGGAGCGTCGCGTAGTGCCCGTTCGACGGGTCGAAGGGGACCCACTTGCCGCCGAGCCAGGCCTCCACCCAGGAGATGGTCGCGCGCTTGCGGGCGCCGTCCTCGAGCCGGAGCCCGCCTACGAGGCGCGCGGGGATGCCGACGCTTCGAAGGAGCGCCACCAACAAGCGCGCTCGCCCGCTCGGGTTGCCGCGCTCCGCCTCGAACACGGCGCGGGCGTCGTCGGGCGCCTCGGCGTCGTCGTTCCGGAGGAACGAGGCCGCGTACTGGTACAGCGACCACGTCATCTCGTCGACCCGCGTCGCGTCGCGCGTGAGCGCCTCCGCGCGCCGTTTCAGCGCCGGGTGGTCGGACTGCATCGTTGCGGTTGGACGCAGAGTCTCCGGATCGGGCGGGGGCGGATTCTCGGCGAGCGCCATCCGCGGCACCTCGAGCCAGGCGTCGGTCGTGCGCGCGGTATAGGTGTACGCGATGCTGCCCTTCTGGGCTTTCACCGACGGCGCCTCCCAACCCACCCATTGGTTCGGCGGCACGGCGTCCTCGCGAAACTTGAACGCGCTCGGCCGCACCGTCCGGCCGAGCACCGCTTGCCGACCGTCGGAGATTGGCACCAGCATCCGGACGGAGGCCGGCTCGGTGGTCGGCTCGACCTCCATCGACACCGTCACGGTCCAGTACGTGATCGTCGCCTTCTTCGGCCGCCCTCGTGCCTCGTCGGACGGGCTGAAAACGCGCGTGCCGTCGCTCGTCGTCGGGGACGGATCCGCGAGCGCGACGGCCGCGCCGAGCCACACCGCGACCACGATCAACGCGGCGACGGGGAGCCGACCGGGCGGTCGGCGGTCGCTCGGCGGCACGAGTACCTGCATCGAGCCCGTCAACGCGCGCTGCCGACGAGCGTCGCGAGCACGCGCGCGGGCGCGAAATGCTCGACGGCGAGCGCCCGTGCCGCGCGACAGTGGCGCGGGTAGTCGGCCGCGATCGCGGCGAACGCGGCCGCAGCGTCCTCAATCGCGCGGAAGGCGAAGAGGCCCTCGCCGGTCGGGAGATGGTCGTCGAAGCCGGTGTCTTGGTTCACCACGGGGCGTCCCGCCGCGAGATAGCAGGCGCCGCGGTCGCTGAACCAGCCGCTCCGCAGGCGAACGTTCACGTCCTTTGCGACCGTGAACTCGCCGCGCGAGCGGCGGACGAAGGCGCGATAGACGTGCGGATCGCGCGAGACGTCGAGCGGGTCGACGACCTCCCATCCCGCGCCCGCGAGGCGCGCGCGATCGTCCGGCCGGCTCCCGACGTCCATCGCCACGCGAAAGCGCTGCCCGGTCAGGCGCGGGAGGTCAAGGAAGCGAAGCCACTCGGTCCGCTTCCGCCAGCCGAAGACCTCGCCTTCGAACACGACGTCGCGGCCCGTCGCGTCCCAGCGACCGACGGTCGTGAACGGCGCCGTCGGGTCGGTCGGCTCCGGCGCCCAGAGCGCCGCCGGAACGGGTTGGCGGAGCGGCCGCCACTGGACCCTCCCGACCGGGATCCGACACGCGCTCGTGCCGATGCTCTCGCCTACGGTGAAGTGCACCGCGTGGTCGCCGATCATCTCGGCGAGCCCGCGGTCGCCTCCCGCGAGACGGAGCTGGGTATACGCCGGGTCGAGGTCGACGTACGCCGCGACGGCGCGCGATCGGCGCGCCGCCGGCACGCGGTTCACGCCCGCGAGGTTCACGAAGAGGTCCGCGTCCGCCAGCGCGGCCCGGGTGCGTTCGGCGGTCGCGCCGTGATGGCGATCGGCGCCCGCGTCCCAGAAGCTCCACGCATCGCCGAACCCGTGCGTGCCGAAAAACGCCGCGGCGGCGCGCACGCCGTGTGCGTAACCGGCGGCCTCCATCGTATCGGCGCCCGGGACGTACGCGTCGGCGTAGTAGGCAGTGTCCTCGTAGAAGAAGACCTCACAGCCGAGCTCGCGGAGCCCCGCGAGAAAGTGCAGCGCCTGCCACGCGTACCCCCCGAGGGGATAGCGGACGAAGTAGCCCGCGACGACGACGCGCGGCCCCATCTCAGCGACAACCCGCGTCGGCGAGGAGACGGCCGAGCACGCGCTCGGCGCCGAAGACCTCCGCGGCGATCGTACGCGCCTCCCGGCTGCGGCCCTCGTAGTCGCGGGCGACCGCCGCCAGCGCCGTGGCGGCCCCGTCGACGTCCGCGAACGGCAGGATCGCGCCGCCGACCGGATAGTGCGCGGCGAGTCCGGTGTCCTGGACGACCACCGGACGCCCCATCGCGAGATACGACGCCGAGCGCGAGCTGAACCAACCGCTCCGGGTCGCGACGTATGCCTCTTTCGCGACAGTCACCTCGCCGCGCGAGCGCGCGAGATAGCTCCGATAGGCGTCCGGCGTCGCAGACACCTCGCGCGCGTCGCGAACCCGCCAACCCGCGGCGACGAGCTCCATCCGCGGCGCGGTGCCCGACAGCGCGACCTCGAGCCGCGCCGGCGTGCGCGTCGGCAGCCGCACGACCTTCGCGAACTCGACGTTCTTGCCGCCGTAGACCCGGCCGTCGAATGCCGGCGACGTGACGTCGATCTTCCAGGACATGACCGTCGTGAACGGGGCGTCGGCGGGCGCACGCTCGAGAGGCCAGTCGGCGAGCACGATCGGGTGGCGCGTCCGGAGCCAGCGCAGACCCACCGTCGGGATCGCGCACTCGGGTCGTCCAAGATTCTCCGCGAACGAGAAGAACACGTCGTGGCTACGGATCATCGCCGCCGATCTCTGCACGGCCGCGTCGGCCGTGCCGGCGGCCGCGGACGCGAGCTTCGCCTGGCTGTAGCACGGGTCGGTGTCGACGTAGGCGTGGACGCCGCGCCCGCGGTACTCGTCGCGCAGCCAGCAGCTCCCGGACACGTTGAGGAACAGGTCGGCATCGCGGCAGCGCTGCGCGAGGGTCTCCCCATCGAGCCCATGCAGCGTGCCGCGCGGATCGCGGAACGCCCACGGCACCGCGGCCGGGGCAAGTGCGCCGCGGAGATAGGCGAGGTTCTCGTCGCACGTCTCGGTGAAGGTCTGGAGCCGCGGCGAGTACACCCACTGGCCGGTGTCCTCGAGATAGGTCACGTCGTGTCCCATCGCCGCGAAGCCGTGCACGTACTGAAGATAGTCCCACGTCACGCCCCCGACCGGGTAGGTGGCGATGAGACCCGTGACGACGATGCGCACGCCGCGCACTGTAGCCCCTGAGGATCGGAGCGTCATCAGGGCTGCTTGCCGCTCCGAAGCACGGGGTGCTAGCAGCGTGCCCGATGCCGGCGCGCGCAAGGAGGACTGCGATGACGAGCCCGAGATCCGCGCTGCTGACGGCGGCCGTCGTGACCGCGTCGATGCTGGCCTGGTCGCCCGCAGTGCACGCCGTCTGCGGCGACGTCGACGCGAGCGGCACCGTCACGGTCACCGACGGCGTGCAGACGCTGCGCGCCGCCGCCGGGCTCTCGAGCGCGTGCACGCCCGCCGCCTGCGACGTCGACGGGAGCGGCGGCGTCACCGTGACGGACGGCGTGAACGTGCTCCGCAAAGCGGCGGGGTTGAGCGCGCCGGACGCGTGCCCCGGCGGCACCGGCAACGGCATCGCAGAAGCCGTCGATCCGGTGCTGCCGTTCTTCGCGTTCGGGCTCGGCTTCGCGGCGGACCTCGCCATCGCCAGCGATCGCGCCCTGCCGGCCGTCGTGGACGTCGACGACTGCCCCGCGGGCGGTACGCGCGCCAAGGACTTCACCGGCGCCGTGCTGCGGATCGAGTTCAACGCGTGCCGCTACGGGAGCCCGGGGCTCGGACACTTCGAGTTCAGCCGCCGCATCCTCGTGAACTTCGCTCAGTCGCAGATTGCGTTTTCCTTCACCGTGACCGACCGCGACTCCGGACGCGTCGTCGACTTCGGCGGCCTCTTCGGCTTCGTCCCGCGCTCCGGAGGCGGGTTCACCGCCGACGGCACCATCACGCTCACGACACCGCAAGGAGATTTCACGCTGGTCGTCGAGGGCCTCGACGTCGACGACGAAGGACACGTGCTCGCCGGCGGCGGGTCGATTGCCGACACGTCGAACAACTTCGCGCTGAAACGCCTCGACTTCCAGGTGACGGGCCCCGCGAGCGCCAGCCTGACCGCGACGTTCGACGACGACACGACGAGCGCGTTCGTCTTGAACCTGGTGACGGGCGATCTGACCCCGGCCTGACGGACGCGCGGATCAGGTTCGCAGCGACTCGAGGAACTGCGCGCTCGCCTCTTCCAGCGGCGCGCACCCGAGCAGCGCCCCGCGGCCGACCGCGTCGGTCCGGAACGCCGCCAGCGCGCGCCAGGTCGCGGCCCCGAGCCGCTCGCCTGTGGCCTGGATCGCGAACTGCTCGGCGAGCGGCCGTCCCGCGAAGAGCGCGGCATTGACGGTCGGCAGCTCCGGCAACGCCGCGCGCACGCGCGCCTGGGCGGCGGGCGCGTCGGGATAGAGCGCCTCGACGCGGCTCGCGATCTCGTCTTCGCGCGCCGCGCACGCGAGGAGACCTGCGCGGACGTTCGGATCGTCGACCTGGGCGGCCCAGGTCCGATAGCGCTCGGCCGCCATGCGCTCCGCGATCGCGATCAGGAGGGCCCGTTCGTCGGGCGCGACACGTTCGAGGAGGGGTGCGAGCACCGCCCCGATGTCCGGAAGCGTTCGCTCGCTCATCGGAGCTCCGCGGCATCGAGCATCGCACCGATCACCGTGTCGGACGCGAAGTGCTCCGCGGCGATCCGGCGCGCCGCTCGCGCATGGCGTGGCCAGTCGGCCGCGACGGCGTGCACCGCCTCCACCGCCTCCTCCGCCGTCGCGAACGCGAGCAATCCCTCCCCGCTCGGCACGAGCGCGCTGAAGCCGGTCTCTTGCGTGATGACCGGCTTCCCGGCGGCGAGGAAGCACACGCTGCGATCGCTGAACCACCCGCTCCGCGGGCGCACGTAGATATCCTTCGCGACCGTGAACTCGCCGCGCGAGCGCTCGACGTAGCTCCGATACGCGTCGACGTCGGCCGAGATGGGCCGCGGGTCGACGAGCGCCCAGCCGTGCGATGCGAGATCGGCACGCACCGCGTCGTCGCCGGGGTCCATTGCGAGCTCGAACGGTTCGCCGCTCGCGCGCGGCACGTCGATCATCCTCAAGAAGTTCACGTGCTTCGACCAATAGTAGGTTTCCCCACGGAAGACGACGTTCTTGCCCTTGTTCTCCCACGTCGCGATGCTCGCAAAAGCCCGCCCCTCCGGCCCCGGATGCCACAGATCGAGCACGACCGGCGGCCGCGTTGGGATCCAAGTGAAGCGCTCGACGGGCACACGGCACGCCGGGGTGCCGAGCAGCTCGCCATACGTGAAGAGGACGTCGTGGGACGCGAGGAAGCCAATGCTGTCCTCTTCGCCGTTCGCGACCCGGATCTGTTCATAGATCGGGTCCGTCTCGACGTAGCAGATCATCGCACCCTGGCGGTGCTCGTCCCGGAGCTTGGTCGCACCACAGAGGTTGAAGATCGCGTCGGCGTCGCGGTACCACGCGCGGACGCCGGCGGCGTCACGGCCGTGCCAGCGGTCGGTGAGCGCGTCCCAGTACGCCCAGCGGTCGGCGAGGTCGAAGCGACGCATGACGTCGGCGAGGAACGCGACGTTTGCGGCGGCGCTGACGCCGAGACCGCCGCTCGCAGGGTCATACGGCGGTGCGCCCGAATCCTCGACGTACCAGACGTCGCACCCGAGCGCGCGGAGCCCGACGAGATAGTGAATCGCCTGCCACGTAACGCCTGCGAGCGGGTACTGCGCCGCGATTCCGAGCACGACGACGCGCGGTCCCCTCCGCCTGCTCATGCCGTTGCCTTCCCGCCAGAGCGGCCGAATTGCGCCTCGTAGAGGCGGGTGAACGGGCCGCCGCGCGCGACCAGCTCATCGAAGGTTCCGGTCTCGGCGACCGTCCCGTCGCGTAGCACCACGATTTGGTCGGCATGGCGGATCGTCGAGAGACGATGCGCGATGACGAACGTGGTGCGGCCGCGCATCAACTCGCGGAGCGCGGCGATGATGAGGCCCTCGGTTTCGGTGTCGAGGGCGGACGTCGGCTCGTCGAGGATCAAGAGGGGCGCGTCGCGCATGATGGCGCGCGCGATCGTGACGCGCTGCTGCTCGCCGCCCGAGAGCGTCGCGCCCTGCTCGCCGACCGGGGTCGCCAGTCCGCGCGGCAGGCGCGCGAGGAGTCCGTCGAGCTGCGCCAAGTGCGCCGCACGCGCGATCTCGGCCTCGGTCGCTTGCGGCCGGCCGTACGCGATGTTCTCGCGGAGCGTCGTCGGAAACACGAGGGGCGGCTGCAGCACCATCGCGATCCGGCTCCGCAACTCGCGCAAGCGAAATTCGCGGAGGTCGACGCCGTCGAGCAGCACGCCGCCCTCGACCGGGTCGTAGAAGCGGCCGACGAGGCTCACGAGCGTGCTCTTGCCGACACCGGTCGGGCCGACGATCGCCATGACCTCCCCGGCCTTCGCGACGATGTCGATGTCGCGAAGCACGGGCCGGTCCGGCGCATACTCGAACCGCACGCGGTCGAACCGCACCTCGCCTCGCAGCTGCGCGCCGTCGAGCCTGCGCGTCCCGTCGGGGAGATCGGGCGCCGTCTCGAGGATCTCGAGCGCCCGCTGCGCCCCGGCGCGGGCGCCGTGGATCATCCCGATCGTCTGGCTGATGCTGTTGATCGGCGCGTAGAGCGACGCGAGGTAGGTCGTGAAGACGAGCACCTGGCCGATCGTGAGCGTGCCGTTCAGGACCTTCGTCGCCCCGACCCAGAGGACGAGCGCCGTCCCAACCGCGATGATGACGTTGATCGCGCCCGAGTAGAACGTCTGCATCATGTACATACGAAGGTTGGCGCGGAGGCTGTCCGTGCTCGACGCGGCGAACTGGCGCGCCTCCTCCTCCTCGGTCGTGAACGCCTGGATCACGCGGATCGCCGAGATCCCGCGCTGGGTGACCGTGTAGAGGCGGCTCTCCTTCTCGCGCGCGTCGGTCGCGATCGCGTTGATGTGCCTGCCGAGCAACGAGATGCCGGCGAAGATCACCGGGCAGACGGCGAGCGCGACCGCGGTCAGCACCCAGTCCATGCGCAGCATCACGGCCACCATCCCGCCGAACAGCACGACCGACGTGATGATCGGAAAAACGCCGTTCATGCTGAGCGTCTGAATGGCGAACGCGTCGGCCGTGACCCGGTAGAGCAAGTCGCCGACGTCGCGGCTCGTGTGAAACTTGAGCGAGAGCCGCTGCAAATGCTGGTACAGGTCGAGCCGGAATTGGTTCACCATTCCCTGCCCGATTGCGATCGTGGTGGCGTTGTTGAGGGTACCGAGCCCGGCGAGCACGACGTACAGCACGACGAGCCCGACACACGCCGCCAGCAACAGCTCCTGCGGCGTCAGCCCCGCGCCCGGTCCCGACACGACCGGCGTACCCGTGAGCACGTTGTCGACGACGAGCTTCAACGGCCACGGCTTCAAGAGCTCGCACGCGCTGATCAGGACCACCTGCGCGAGCGCGAAGACGAAGGCGAAGCGATGCGGGCGGAGGTAATGCGCGACCGTGCGGATCAGCGGGAAGCGCCGCCTGGCGGCGGATCCCGCAGTCGTCCCGGCCGCGGTCAGCTCTCGGACTCCATCGGCGCGAGCCCGATCTGCTGCGCGACGATCTCCAGGACCTGATACATCGTCCGCCCGAGTCGGACCGCCTGATAGAAGATCGAGCCGGCGATCAGCGCGGCGAGCAGGATCGCGACCGTCAGCAACTCGGGGACGAACAGGTACGCGCCGATCGCGACGAGGCCGGTCGCGAACCAGAGCGCGAGCTTCGCGGCGCGCGAGGTCTTGATCGCGCAGCGCACGTTGAAGAGCCGCTTCACCCCGCCGTGATTCTCGACCGCGACCCGCAGCTGCGACTTGGTCGCGATGCCGCGGTGGATCTCGAGGTCCCAATCGCTCCAGCCGAGGTCGTGGGCGATGAGGTACTTCCGCGGCAACAGGAAACGGATGACGCCCTCCAGCAGCTCTTCCTTCTCCTGGCTGCTCTCGCTCCAATAGCGCAGGAAGAACTCGCGCCCGAGCCAGCGAATGCGCGGCGGCTGGCGCATCTCGCCGAAACGAATGCGCTCGACGTCAGTGAGACCTTTCACCCGCCAGCGATAGCGCTCGTAGCTGCGCAGCAGCGGCCCGAGATAGATCAGCATCGCGACCAGCAAACGCCCACGCCAGTGGTCGTAGCGCGGATCGATGCGCGCGTATCCCGCGCTCACCGCCGACGACACCAGCGTGATCGCGAGCGGGATTGCCGCGAGCATCAGATACTTGCCGGCGGCGAACGCCGCGATCAGCAGCACGGCTGCGACGACGTTCCACTCGAGGGTGAACGGCAGGAACGCGAACAGCGACGACGGCGGCTCGTAGAGCGTCTGGAAGAGCCCGCGCCCGAACGTCCCCGAATAGATCACCGGCCGACGAGAGAAGATCGAGGTCGTGAAGTCGCCGTAGATGCGCCCGAGCCAGCGCGACTGCCCGAGCATGTTGAACCGGTACGGATGCTTGAAATACAGCAGCGCCTCGGCCTTCCCGTAACCGCGCTGCTGGTTCAAGTAGTCCTTCACCGTGTTGCGGCGGAAGTGCCACACCATCGCCGACGGGCTGAAGCCGATGACATGGCCTTGGTTCTGGAGACGCCAGCAGAGGTCGACGTCGTCGCCCGCCGCGGTGAAGATCGGTTGGAAGCCGCCGACGCCCTCGAGTGCCTTTTTCTGGAAGGCCATGTTGCAGCCCGGGATGTGCTCGGCGACCTCGTCGTTCAGGAGCACGTGCGTCGGCCCGCCGGGAGACGCGGCCACGTAGGCGGCGACGGCGCTGTCCTCGGGCGGGGGGAAGTTCGGGCCGCCGACCGCCACGAACCCGGCTTGGAACTTGAAGACGAGGTACGTCAGCCAGTCGGGGTCGACGACGCAGTCGGAGTCTGTGTAGGCGATGATGTCGCCCGCCGACGTCTCCATCCCGACGTTGCGGGCGACCGACAATCCCTTGTTCACCTGGTTGATCAGGGTGAAGAGGCGCGGGTTGCCCTCCACGTAGCGCTCCGAGATCGCTTGGGTCGCGTCATTCGAGCCGTCGTTCACGACGACAACCTCGTAGTTGGGGTAGCGAACCCTCTCGAGCGAGGCCAAGCAGGCGTCCATCGTGCGCTCGGCATTGTAGGCGCAGATCACGATGGAGACCTTCGGGTACTGGCGCAGCGGCGGCGGGAGCGGCGCAGCGTACTGGGTCTTGATCGCATGAAAGGACGGCTTCCGCTGGCGATCGCGGGTCACCAGCCCGAAGGACCAGTCCTCGATCTGATGGCCGCCGGTGAACCAATCGTCGGTCCACGAGAAGATGCACGTGCCCGCGAGCCCGCACTCGAACGCCGAGCGGACCTGCCACGACAGCGTCGCCGCCTGCACCTCGTCGCCGAGCCGCACGGAATCGATGCCGTGCTCCGTCAGCACCAACGGCCGATCGACCGCGATGTTCTGCAGCCGTCCGAGATAGCGCCGGAAGTCCTCTTCGTGGTGGAGATAGACGTTGAAGCAGACGAAATCGAGGAACTCGAGGTCGAGGTACTCGGTCGGCGGGAAGTTGGCGTAGCTGACGAGCGCGGTCGGCGCGAGCGCCTTCACGTCCCCGTGCAGCACGCGGAGGAACGTCTGCATGCGCTCCGGGCCGTACCAGCGCACGATGTCGGGCGGGATCTCGTTCCCGATCATGTACGCGAAGACCGCCGGGTGACCGAGGGAATCGCGCACCGCCTGCCGGATCGTGGCGCGGATCTGTTCCGTCACGGCGGGATCGTCGAGGAAGCAGATGTGCTCCGCCCAGGGAATCCCGATCATGACGCGCAGGTCGTACGCCTCGGCGCGGTCGAGCAACCACTGCGGCGGTACGGTGAACGTCCGCATGACGTTCGCGCCGAGCTCGCTCATGAGCGCGAAGTCGCGCTCGACCATGTCGCGCTCGGGGAATTGCGTACCGTGCGAGCCGAGCTTGAAGGGGCCGTACGAGACCGCCCTCATGTAGAACTTCTGGTCGCCGGTGAAAAAGAACTTCCCTTGGACCTGGAGGGGGCCGGCCTCGCTCGCGGTCGCGAGCGCGACCGTGCGGGCGGCATGGCTGGCGTCGGCCGGCGTCATGCGTTCGGCGAGGCCAACGACGACATTCGGTGCCCTCTTTTCACAACGGCTCGCCCTCGACAAGCCACTCGCGCGGCGACGCACCGGGGTAACCGCGCAAAAAGCGAGGGGTCTCGCGCCTCCTGTGTGGAAGCGCGAGACCCCTCGTCGCGACGGCGTTGGCGAAGCGCTACGGCAGTCCGACCGCGGTGCCCCTGATCGTGACACGCGCCGGGCCCGGCAGGCCGGCGACGCCGTTCACGGCGCCCGCTTGTGTCGGCGCGACGCAGAAGACCGCGCCGAGCGTCGGATTCGAGACGTCGTTCATGGGCAGGTCTTCCATACCGGCGGCGATCAGGGAATCGCTGCCGTCGTTCTTACCGGCGGGCTGGAACGTGCCGCCGCCGGTCAGGAAGCAGGCGCGGTTGAACGAGCCACAGCTGTTGGACGTTCCCCCGCAATCATCGTCGTTCATGCACCCCCGTTGCGCATGACCCGATGCAACGGTGCAGTTCTGATCGATCGGACTGACGGTGCATTCGCCTTCACCGTCACCGTCGCCGTCCGCGCACTCCATGACGCGATTCGCGATCGTCGTGTCGTCGGAGCACCCGCTCGGCTTCGCGGACTCGCCGGGACGCGAACAACTGCTGCCCGGGCATTGCGACGCGGCACCCGTGCAGGCGGCACCCGCGTTCACGCCGCCGAGGCAGCGTTGGCCGTTGCAGATCGGACCGATCGGGCCCGGAGGATCCGTACAATCCGCGTTCGTGAAGCACGACTGATTGAGGCCGTTGTTGCACGTGCCGCACATGCACTTGTCGCCCGCCGACCCGAGACAGTTCGGGCTGTCGACGCTGAGCGTCCGGATGACGCTGTCAGTCGCATTGCTCAAGTCGATCGAGAGCAGGGCGATCTGCGAGCCGGCACTGGACGGACAATCGAGACTCGTCGTGCCGAAATCCGGCCGGCTCGGCACGCTGCCGTTGGCGTCACACGAGCGATTCTGCCGCGGGCCGCTGTCGCACGTTCCGCCCTGGATGCCGTCGTTGATCGCTCCGTCGTTGAGACAGCGCGAGCACGGCTCGTCGATCGTGGCCGCGAGGAACACGCGGCTCAAGAGCGCCGCCTTGTTCGCCGCCTCGCCGCTCTCGACGTTCGCCGTACCCGAGATGGGGCCGTTGAACTGGTTGTTGACGCAGGTGCTGACACCGCCGGCCGCAAGCGGCAGCGGCGCGCCGAAGAAGAATTGGCACGTCCCCGCGGCAGGACACGTACCGCCCGGGCATTGCGAGTCGGTGGTGCACGCCGCGTTGTGATTCGAACCACCGAGGCAGTTCCGCGGCGTACACGTCGCATCGTTCGTGCAGCGACGCGACTGGTCGTTGGTGCAGCGTTGGTTGTCGAGCTGACCGGCACCGGCGTTCGGATTGGGGATCGGCCCGGTCACGGTGCACGTGCCGCACGGCCGGCTGGTCCCGGTGCAATTCGACAGTACGACGGTCACGTCACCGTTCGAGATGATCGGCGAGCGATGCGCGATACCGGTCCAGCCGGTGTCGAGGACGCTCAAGGGGTGCGTGGGATCCCCCGTAAAGGTGACCTTCGTCGGGCAGCCACACTGTGCCGTCGCCCCGTTGCAAATGAACGCCGCACTCGTGTTCGACGCAGCTTGGCAGGAGGTGGCGGTTCCGCCGGCAGGATCACAGTCTTCGCCGGGATCGACTACGCCGTTTCCAACACCTGGGGTCAGTACGGGCGTCGGTGTCACTGGAACCGGCGTCGCCGTGACCGAGGCGGTCGTGGTGGGCACCACCGTCCCCGTCGCGGTGGTCGTCGGAACCACCGTGGCGGTCTGCGTCGCGGTCGCAACCGGCGTGGCCGTCGCCGCAACCACGGTCTCGGTCGCAACCGGCCCCGGCGTCTCCGTCGCAACCGGTCCGGTGGTCTCCGTCGCAACCGGCCCTGGCGTCTCCGTCGCAACCGGCCCGGCGGTCTCGGTCGCAACCGGCCCAGGCGTCTCCGTCGCGACCGGCCCTGGCGTCTCCGTCGCAACCGGTCCGGCGGTCTCGGTCGCAACCGGTCCAGCGGTCTCAGTCGCGACCGGTCCCGGCGTTTCCGTCTCGACCGGCCCAGGCGTCTCGGTCGGCACGGCCGACTCGGTCGCCGTCGGCGCCGGCGTCTCAGTTTCGCCGGGGCCCGGCGTCTCGGTTTCGACGGGTCCGGGCGTCTCGGTCTCGACCGGACCCGGCGTGCTGGTTTCGACCGCCGTCGGTGTCACCGTCGGGATCGGTCCGCTGCAGGTTGCACAACATGACGCGACCACCGTCCCACCGCGGCTCGTGCACGCGGACTCGGAAGAGAGTGGCCGACAGCGGCTCGTCACGGACGAGCCGGGCAACTGACACGCGACCGTGCCGTCACGCTTTCCGCAGGTGGAGCGGATCGCGCATCCTTCGATCTTGGAGCGACACTTCTTCGGGATCGCCTTTTCGCGGACGAGACGGTTTACTACTTTGCCCACACACGAGGTGTAGCGTCCGTGATTCTTCGCCTCGGCGCAGGGGCACTCCGCGTCGATCGTCGCTTGGATGGTGCAGCGAGCCGCCTCGCAATCGACGGGTTCGGCGTTCGCGCGAACCGCAGGTACGGTGAGGAGCAGTGCAGTAAGAATCGTGATCGCGAGTTTCATGTCGGCTCCCTGGTTGTGCGACCCGCGAAGCTCTCGGGCCGTGCAGCGTTCTCCGGTACGTGGCGACGCCAATCGTGTGCGAACGAACTCTCTCTGCCAGAGCGAACACACTTGGCGCAACTGTTTCGCGATTTTCCTTGCGGGGAGGGAGGCCGAGAAGCTCGCCCGGACCGGGGTCCCGGCATATGGCGGGTGCGCCAGCATGGCCGTCACCGACAGGGCTCGCTTGGCAACCACTCCGGAACTACGGCGCACGATGGGTGCATGCGAGCGCGCAGCGCTCGCGGCGAACGGGCCGAAATCCAAGACATGCCGGGGGCGGGACTCGAACCCGCACGGGGTTGCCCCCACGGGATTTTAAGTCCCGTGTGTCTACCGGTTCCACCACCCCGGCGCGCTCTGCCCGGTGACCGCGCTTCAGACTTCTTGCAGAGGAAGAAACGAGAGGCGGCGAGCGGATTCGAACCGCTGCATCGAGGTTTTGCAGACCTCTCCCTTAGCCACTTGGGTACGCCGCCCTGCGAAGGGCCCGTTCGTACCACGCGATCCTCCCGAGCGGCAAGGCGGCAGGCGGTCGACGCACCGCGAATTGCTTGGGCAAACCGATGCGCCTACAGTCGCTCCGCATGCGCGTTGCGTTTGGCGCCCTCGCCCTCCTGATGTTGGTCGCGCCTTCGGTTCCCGCCCGGAGCGAAATCTACCGCTGGGTCGACGCGGACGGCGTCGTCCACCTCGACGACACGCTCGCGAACGTTCCGGAGCCAGCGCGGCCCGATGCCAAGGTGTTCCAATCGCGCAACGCCCCGTCGGCACCTCCCACGAGCGGCCCCGTGCAATCCGCGTTCGCGAACGGGGTCGCGCGCGAGCTCGGCCTCATGACGAGCGACACCCAGGACGCCGTATCGGTGCTGCACCTGGTCGGCATCTATCCCAGCGCCGGATGGAATCCCGCGGCGACGCTCACATCCGCGGTAATGGATGAGGTGACGCGGGCAGCGCGCGCGGCGGCGCGTGCCCGCCGTCTGCCGCAAAGCGAGTCGACGGCCGAGGCCGCGGTGCTCCGCGTGGCATCGGGCCTCGGGATGGCCGTGCCGCCGCCGACGGTCGTCGCCGAGCCACCACCGCCGCCCGAGCCTCCGACGGTGATCGTCGCGCCGAACATCACCGTCGAGTCGCCGCCGCAGACGGTCGTCATTCACGAGCGATCGCCTGAGCCGTACCTCACGCGCTGGGGCCTCGACCCCATTTTCGGCGGCGGCGTACCCTTCACGCCGATCTTCAACCACAACGCGCGCCACGCACCGATCCCTGATCGCATCCCCCCGCTGTCGAATCCGGCGGGGCACCTGACGGGGCCCGCGGTGCCGCCGCGTCCTGGCATCCAGCCGTTCCGGCGGCCGCCCGGCTTCTGACCGCGGCAGATTGTCTGGCGTTGGCCGGTGGCCTTCGTTATCACGCGGTTCGCGGCCTCGACGGTCGCCGCGCGGAGGACTCCTCATGAAGCTCGACACGGTCATCGCTCCCACCTCGCTGAACGAGATTCCGGCGCTCGCGCGTGCCGCCGACGACATCGGCTTCGACGCGCTCTGGACGGCCGAGACGAGTCACGATCCCTACCTGCCGCTGCCGCTCGTCGCCGAGCACAGTGAGCGGATCAAGTTCGGCACGTCGATCGCCGTCGCGTTTCCTCGGAGTCCCCTGGTCCACGCCCAGATCGGATGGGACCTGGCGCAGCAATCGAACGGTCGGTTCATCCTGGGCCTCGGCACGCAGGTGAAGGGCCACAACGAGCGTCGCTTCGGCATCAAATGGGAGGCGCCCGGACCGCGTCTCCGCGAGATGATCCTCTGCATCCGCGCGATCTGGGACTGCTGGCAGAACGGAACCAAGCCGCGCTTCGAGGGCGAGCATTACCGCTTCACGTTGATGACGCCGTTCTTCAGCCCCGGGCCGATCGCGCACCCGCACGTGCCGATCTGGATCGCGGGCGTGAACACGTACATGTGCGAGCTCGCGGGCGAGATCTGCGATGGCTTCCACGTCCACCCGTTCCATTCGATCCGGTACCTGCGCGACTCGTTGTTGCCCGAGGTGAGCCGCGGCCTCGCCAAAGCGGGACGGAAGCGTGAGGACATCGTGCTTGCGTCGAGCGCGTTCGTGATCGCTGGCGACAGCGACGAAGAGATCGAGCGCGCCAAGGAACCCGTCCGCCTGCAGATCGCGTTCTACGCGTCGACGCGCACCTACGTGCGCGTACTCGAAGCGCACGGCTGGGGCGACACATCCACGCGCCTGAACGAGAAGGCCGCGAAGGGCGACTGGGGTGGCATGGCGAGCGAGATCACCGACGAGATGCTCGAGCAGTACGCCGTCACGTGCCGCTGGGACGAGGTCGCAACGAGGGTGAAGGCCCGGTACGACGGCATCCTCGACCGGGTCGCGTTGTATCTGCCGTTCCGTCCCGGCGCCGACATGGAGCGGTGGCGTCGGATGGTTCGCGACTTCGCGTGACACGTCCGCGGCTCGTCGGCACCACCCGCATCACGTTCGCCGTCGAAGGCGGCCGGCGCGTCGTCACCGTCGAGGGCACGGGCCTCGCGGAAGCGGAGCGCCGTCAACTCCGGCAGCTCGTACGGCCGCTCGCGATCCGGACCGGCACCGTCACGATCAAGCGCGACTGGCTCGGCCGGCGGCGGGTCGCGTTCAGCCGCACCATCCCCGAGCCCATCCAGCAGGTCATCCGCAACCTCGTGGGCAACTTGGGCCGTCTCCGGGGCCTCTGACACACCGCTGTGCCGCGGGCGCCCGTCGCGACGCCACGCCTTGCACCGAAAATGCAGCAACGACGAGGGTTCCGGTGCTGGCACGCCCTTCGCTCTGTAGGCTCACGTCCGCGGCGAGCGGAATACACCGATGCTCGAACCGACCCCCGACTGCTGCTCCGCTTCCTCCCCCT
>JANNPN010000189.1:0-6263 GCA_031400185.1 Polyangiaceae bacterium | reverse complement strand
TGGGACGACGTTCCGGATCAAGCTGCCGATGCTGGTGGAGTGACGAGTCGGTGTCTGCCACGCGTGCTGCGGAGCGGGCGCGCCGCGGCGCAAAAGGAGCGTTGGTAAAGGGAGATTGCCTCCGCCCTGTGCGGTCGGGGCTGTCAGGCGGTCGCGCGCCGGCGGCTCGCGCGGTCGGGGGCGGTCGGTGCGCGCGGCCGTCGGGCTCGGTAGTGGCGCCGGCGGCCTGGCCCGCCCAGTCACGATCCGCCCGGCTGACAAGCCCGGGGTCCCTTACCAACCGAGGCGGCTCGCCTCACCGCCCCGCACCCGACTTGGACACCGCTGCCGCCTCACCCGCCGGGAACGTCGGCGGGATCCAGCAGGCCGTGACGGCGCCAGCCGACCCGCAACAGCCACGTCCGCGCCCGCGCCACCGGCGGCTCGGCGGGGCGCGGGTCACGCGCGGCACCGGTCACGCGAACCGCGTCGCGCTTCCAGCCATCGAACCACTGCCCTGAAGACGCCCGATCGAGTCGCACGGCGCGCATGACTCGCGCACGCGCCTTGCCGACGTGTCGCCGCGCGTTCAGCAGGACATAGCGCAACGCTCGATGCACCTCGCGCGGCGTTCCGAGGAGCCGCGCGTGGTACCTGTCCGCCAGCACCCGGCCGCGCTCGCCCGCGACGCGATTCACCGCCCGAGCGAGCCGCGACCCGATCGCCATCATCCCGCGCCCGAGCGCCTCGCGGTCGTGCGCCTCGACGATCAGATGGGCATGGTTGCCGAGCAGCGCATAGTGCACCAGCCGGAAGTCGGACCGCTCACACCCGCCCGCAAAGCTGCGCTCGATCTCCCGCACGACCCGCGTGTCGCGCAACGACAGGAGGTCGGCGCGAAGCCGCAGCGTCACGTGCGCGGGCAGCGTGCGCCGGAACTCCTCGCGCGACCGATGCCGCATGTGAGGCCTGGGTCCGGCCTTCCGCCCTGCCCCGTCCCGCCGTCCGCCCCATCGAGGTGGCGCCGGCAAAGACAACGCGAGTTGCTGCGTGGGCCCTGGTGGCATATGATTAGGGCTACCTTTGCATGCGCTGAGACGTTCGTCAAGCACGAGAAAGCGAAAGACGCCCGCGTTGAGACGCCAACGATCCGAATGCCGCCGTCTACCGGCCCCCGACGGGCCGCGGGCTCCTGCGTTCCGGTTACGAGACGTCACGATTCCCGAGGTCGAGCGCGGAGAACTACGACCACTCCGGCGCGCGCATTGCACCCCATTCCAGCATCTTCCGACCTCGGCTGTTGGAATCCGTGAGCACCCGTGACCGGGAACGCGCGAGCCCCCGTCGGAACCGCGCGCGCCTACGACTGCGCGAAGGCGACCGGCATGCTCGCGATCCCGACGATGAAGTTCGACGGCCGGCGCTGCAGCGGCGCGGCGGATTCGAGATGGATGCGGGCCAGCCACGGGCGCAGCGTCTCGAACATGATGCGGAGCTCGATGCGCGCAAGGCTCGCCCCGAGGCAGAAGTGAGCGCCGTGACCGAACGCGAGGTGCTCGTTCGGTTGCCGGTCCACGCGGAACTCGTCGGCGTTCGCGAAGACGCTCTCGTCGCGGTTGGCCGACGGATAGAGCGGCAGCACCTTCTGCCCCGCCCGGATCGTCACGCCGCCGAGCTCGACGTCGCGCGTGGCCGTGCGGTTCATGTTCTGGATCGGCGTCACCCAGCGCAGCATCTCCTCGACGGCGGCCGGCACGAGCGCAGGATCGGCCGCGAGCTTCGCCCGCTCCGCGGGATGGCGCAGCAGCGCCTCCATGCCGCCGACGATCACGTGCCGCGTCGTCTCGTCGCCGCCGACCAGGATGAGCAGGCTCTCCTGCAGGATCGCATCGTCGTCGAGGCGCTGGCCGTCGATCTCGGCATGGACGAGGGCGCTCATCATGTCGTCACGCGGCGCCCGGCGCCGATCGGCGGCCACGTGGCGGTGATACTCGGCGTACTCCTCGAAGGCCCGCATCGCCCGCATCATCACCTCGGGCGACGCGCTCACCGACGTGCCTTCGATCAGGTCGTCCGACCAGCGCAGCAGCTTGTCGCGGTCCTCGGGCTCGACTCCGAGCAGGTCGCCGATCACGATCATCGGCAGCGGCGCCGCGACGTCGTGCACGAAGTCGCAGCGGCCGCTGGCAGCGGCCCGCGCGAGCAGGTCCTCGCAGATCGCCCGGATCTTCGGCTCGTGGTCGAGCACGCGGCGCGGCGTCAGCCCCTTGTTCACGAGCGCACGCCGGCGGCGGTGCTCGGGGTCGTCCATGTTGATCATCGACGGGATCGCCGGCGAGTCGGGCCGCGAGCCCTCGCGCGAGCAGAACGTCGCGGGGTCGCGTGAGACCTTGAGGACGCCGTCGTAGCTCGCGACGCCCCAGACCTCGCCGGCGGCGTCCCAGAATACCGGCGCGTGCTTCCGCATCCACGCGAAGCTCGGATACGGGTCGTCCGCGTACCAGGTGCCGTCGAGGAGGCGAATCTCGGGTGCGGTCATCGCAAGTGCTCCTCAGGCCGGGCGGCGCAGAACCACGAGGTCCTGATGGCCGTTCAAGCCGCGCTCGACGTAGTCGACGACGTCGAAGTACCTCGAGCAGACGTCGGTCGTGTACGCACGCGACTGGAAGACGCCGCGGTAGTAGCCGGCGGGGGCGATGCCGTCGAGCGCGGGATCGAGCGTCGCGTCGACGATGCCGTCGAGACGCGGCGCGGTCGCGGACGACCCCACGAGCCGGCGTACGAGCGCGCGCGTCTTTCCGGGCTCAGGCGCGCGGTGCGCCAGCCGGAACGCGTACTCCCCCTGTGTCGACGCGAGGAAATGGCCGCCCGGCACGAGCACGCGCCGGATCTCCGCGAGCCAGGCCTCCTGCACGTCGGCGGGGAGGTGCGTCAGCACCGAGCACGCGATCACGAGATCGAACGCGCCCTCCGCGAACGGGGTCGGCGGCATGGGCCCGACCCGCACGAAGCCCGCCCCGAGATGGCCCGCGCACCAGTCGATCGCTTCGCCGTCGATGTCGCACCCGGTGATCGACGCGCCGGGCATGCGGGCGAGGAAGTGGCGCGTCACCCGCCCACAGCCGCAGCCCCAGTCGAGGATGCGCCCCGCGGTCGGGATGCCGAGCCGCGCCGTCTGGTCGACCAAGTCGGTGAACATCCGGAGGCCCTGCGCGCGGAAGGCCGGGCCGTGCAGCGCCGACACGCGCTCCTGCAGCGCGTCCGGCGGATCCGGGGGGTGGGCGTCGTCGGGGAGCGGCATGAAGCAGCTGAGCCGCGCCGCGGGCGTCCCCGCGACGCTGCCGATCACGTCGACGCGCGCCGGCGCCGGACCCGCGAGGTCGAGCTCGAGTGCGAACCCCGCCGGCCGCGCGTCGTCGGCCCAGGCGAACGCATGCGCGACGTCGGGGCGCTCGACGAGGCGCACCGGTCCGACGCGCTCGCCGTCGACGTGCGCCGCGACCGCATCGAACGCGCGCCCGGGCTGAAAGATCCACCCATGCAGTGACAGGTGGCCGCCCGCGACCGTGAGCACGTCCATGCTGCCGGGACACGGCGGCACCTCGAGGAAACCGCTCACGGCCGCGGGCCGGCGCCACTCGTGCGTTCGCGGGCGCCCGTCGCGAGATCGCGCGCGCCGATCGTCCGGTCGCGCGCGAGCGCCGCGATCGTGTCGCGGTCGTAGCCGAGCTCGCGGAGGAGCTCGACCGTGTGCTCCCCGTGGACCGGCGGGCTCCGCCGGACGCTGCCGGGCGTGCCGCGGAGCTTCACCGGTACGCCGGTCACCTCCAGCCGCCCGAGGGTCGCGTGCTCGGTCGCGACGATCATGTCGTTGTGGCGAACCTGGACGTCGTTCGCGACCTCGGAGATGTCGTGGATCGGCGCGGCGAGCACGTCGGCGGCAATCAGGCGCTGCAAGAGGTCGTCGCGGTCGTAGTCGCGGCAGCGCGCCGCCACCACCTGGTCGAGCGCGTCCTGGTTCGCGAGCCGCGCGGCGATCTTCGCGAAGCGCGCGTCCGCGGTCCACTCGACCTGAAGCGCGCGGCAGAGGTTCGCGAAGAACTTGTCCGACGGACACGTGATGACGATTCCCTTCCCGTCCTTGCACGGGTAGACGCCCGACGGCGCGAAGTACTGGCTGCGGTTGCCCGTCCGCGGGGTGATTTCCTCCTTCAAGAACCACGCGCCGAGCCCGCTCGCCTGCGCGTGCACGAGCGCGTCGAGGAGCGAGACGTCGATGCGCTGGCCGGGGCCGGTCTTCGCCCGCACGAGCAGCGCCGCGAGGACGCCGGTCACCACGAGCTCGGACGTCATCACGTCGACGAGTGGAACGGTGACGCGGACGGGGTCGCCCTGCGGGTCGCCGTTCAGGGACAGCAGGCCGGCGTAGCCCTGCGCCAGGAAGTCGATACCGGGCCGGCCCGCATACGGCCCGTCGGGGCCGAAGGCCGTGACCCCGACCCAGATGACGTCGTGGCGGTGCGCCTTCACCTGCTCGTAGTCGAGCCCGAGCTTCGTGAGCGCCGGGCCGCGGACGTTGGTGATGACGACGTCGCTCGTCGCGGCGAGCTTCGCGAAGATCGACTGCGCCGCCGCCTGCTGCAGGTCGAGCACGAGGCTTCGCTTGTTGCGGTTGAGGCTCAGGAACGGCGAACGCTGCCCGTCGCGCTCGGGCCCGAGGTGGCGGCTGTCGTCGCCGTAGTGCGACTCGACCTTGATGACGTCGGCGCCGAGATCGCCGAGGAGGGTCGCGGCGTACGGGCCCGCGAGCATGGTCGCGAGGTCGAGGACGCGGATGCCGTCGAGGGGGGTCATGCGACCGGCACGTGTATCAGGGAATCGCCCCCTTCGCCTTGAGCTCGCCGATCTGGTCCCAATCGTAGCCCAGGGTCTCGAAAAGGATCATCTCCGTGTCCTGGCCGAGCTCGGGGCCGAGGCTCCGCACCGTACCCGGCGTCTTCGAAAGCCCGACCGGCATGCCGCGGACGGTGACCGTGCGATTCACCTCCTCGCAGTGCGTCTCCGTGAGGTAGTCGTTCGCCCAGGCGCCGGCGTCCTTCGCGAGGTCGGCGAGCGTCGCGACCGGCGCGGCCGCGACGCGCGCGCTCGCGAGCGGCGCCCAGCGCTGCATCCACTCGCCGGCGGTCCGCTGCGCGATCGCCCCGTCGAGGCGTGTCACGAGATCGCGCTGGTGCTCACGCCGGCCGGCGGCGGACGCGAAGCGCGCGTCGCCCGCAATCGCCGGGTCGTCGAGGGTCGCGGCGAGCGCCCGGAACGCGTCGTCGCGGTTCGGGACGCAGAGCATCATCCACTGGTCCTTGGCGCGGTACGTGTTCCAGAGGGGATTGCGCGCGGCCGTCCGCGATTGCTTCGCGCCGTAGTGCGGGTCGCGGGTCGCAAGCCACGGTTGCAACGTGGGAGCCGCCAGAAAGAGCTGCGCGCCGTAGAGCGACGCGTCGATGCGCTGGCCGACCCCGGTCGCGTTACGGCGCCACAGCGCCAAGAGAATCGCGAGCGCCGCCATCAGCCCACCGTACGCGTCGCCCGAGCCCATGCCGAGGTAGATCGGCGGCTGCTCGGGCTCGCCGAGCCGGCTCATCAGGCCCGTGAGCGCCTGCACCGTCATGTCGAACGACGGCTTCGCCGTCGTCGCGTACGGGCCATAGCCCGTCGTGGTGGCGTAAATGAGCTTGGGATTGAGCGCGTGGAGCTTCTCCCACGTGAGGTTCCAGGCCTCGAGGTTCTCGGCGCCGAGGTTCGAGAGGAAGACGTCCGACTGGGCGACCAGGCGGTACATGATCTCTTGTCCGGCGGCCGTCTTGAGGTCGAGCGCCATGCTCTTCTTGTTGCGGTTGATGACGAGGAAGTACTGGTTCCAGTCGCCGACCGGGAGCGCCTTGATGCTGCGGACACCGCGGCCCTGGTCGCCGCCCTTCGGCCGCTCGACCTTGATGACCTCGGCGCCGAAGTCGGCGAGGTGCTGGGCCGCGACCGGTCCCTGGAACCAGACCGTCAGGTCGATGACGCGAAGTCCGTCGAGCGCGCTCATTGGGCGTCCGCCTCAGCCGCCGATCGTGCCGTCGGCGCGGAGCGCCGTGATCGCGTCCTCGGAGAGCCCGAGCACGTCGTGAAGGACCTCGGCGCCGTGCTGCCCGCGCGCCGGCGCCGTCCGGAAGAGCCGCGCCGGGGTGTCGCTCATGAAGATGGGGAACCCGAGGGACGTCTGCTTCCCCGCGCTCGGGTCG
>JANNPN010000146.1:0-17478 GCA_031400185.1 Polyangiaceae bacterium | reverse complement strand
CAACGTCTCGCACACCCATCCCGCTCACGAGGCAAGTATTCGCAGGGCAAGCTGTGCTCGCCAAAGGCCTGCGAGCAGACGCCCCACGCCTCCCGCGCACTGGCCTCTGCGCGAGGTGAGATCAGGTCGTCACAACTCCGGTGATCGACTCTCGTCTGGCGCCACCCAGTGCCGCGGTGGGTAGTGAGTTCACTATTTGATCAGGCCAAAGGGGTCAGCTGAGTCCGACGCTTTGGGTTGCCCCGGGGTCGGCAGAACGGTCGCGGTGCCAACGTCGCCAACGGAGATGCGCTGGCCCCTCTGCGATCAGCGCATGAGCGGGGCAAGAACGCGCTGCGCGTATTTTTGCGGGGATGTTGCGTTGTCGGTTCCGCGCTACTGTCCCGTCGCTTGCTTCCGGTTTCCCGCGTACGGCTCAACGGGGCTGCCGCAGCGATCGCGCCATCGCAGGCGCCTCTCTTACTCGAGTCCACAGAACGGAACGAGTCTCATGTCCGACACCGACGGCAACGGATTCACGGTGGTGGATGACGTGGTGGTGGTGCGCCGATCGAACTTCGGCTGGCAATGTCTCATCGCAGGTCGCCCGGTATTCGTGGGGAGCCTGCAAGTGCCCCAGGGGTTCCATATGCCCGTCGAGGGCAAGCGAGGCCGGGTGATACTGACCGAAGCCGCCGTGCGGGACCTGGACCTGCCGATGCAGCTCGTGCGGCAGCTCTAACCTGAATCGCGCGGAGCCCAGGCTACGGCGTCGTGCAGCCGGGCACCCACTCATCCGTCTTCACGGGCGTCGCCCCACCCCCACCACGACGCGACGATGCTGCACGGTGTCTGTGAAGAGAGCTAGTAGCGCGACGGCAACACGATCGTCGCCTGACACGGAGAGACCGGGCCGTCCTGCGTAGAGATCGTGACTTCGACGGCGACGCGCGGCTCGTTGTCGACCATTTCCTTCGTCGTAACCCGGCCGGTGAGGATCATGTCGTCGCCGGCGCACACGTTGTCGCGCATCGCCATCTTGATGCGGCGGACGACGGCCGTCGGACCGGCCCAGTCGGTGAGATACCGGCTGACCATGCCGAGATTGAAGGGCGTGTTGACGAAAACGTCCTTCGTCTTCGAGCGCTCTCGGGCGTAGTCGCGGTTGGAGTGCTGCGGGGAGAAGTCGCGCGTCGCCGAGGCGAGGTACACGCAGCGGGTGAGTGTGATCGGCATCGTGAGCGGGGGAAGCTCGTCGCCTTCGTTCACGTCCTCGAAGCAGAGCTCGCGCGGAACCGGCGCGCGGTAGCCGGTGCGCTCGCCCGCGATCGCCTCCTCGACCGGCGGGCTCCAGCCGCCGCCGGTGCTGCTCGGCGGGACCGGCGTCGTCGCGCGCCCGTAGCCGAACGCGCTCATGCGCTCGCGCAGGACGAGCTCGCCGTTCTGGTTCCGGTAGAGCCGGTCCATCTTCCAGAAGTGACCCTCGCCGACGCGTGTCTTCTTCCACGGCGAGATCGACACCAGACGCTGGCTCACGCTCACGCGATCGCCGACCTGGAGCGGCACGCCGGTCTCGATCTCGACGTCCTGAATGATGCCGACGGGGAGGTCGAGGAGCTCCTTCACGTCGTAGTGGATGTGCCGCGCCGGCTCACGTTCCACCGGCGGCCACGGCCAGCGGAACGGCAGCGCGAACGTGGTCATGACGGCTCCGGGCGGCGCGACCAGATCGTCGAAGCCGCGTGAGCGCGCGTAGTCGCGATCGAGGTAGAGCGGGTTGCCGTCCTCGAGCGTCTCGCACCAGTGACGGATCAGGTACTCCCCGACCTCGAGGGGCGCGGGCTCGGACGCCGACTCCTCCGCCAGGGCGCGGAGGCGTTCCTTGGAGGCGTCCGGAAGGTCGTCGGGGATGTAGTCGAGACCGCCCCCGTCGGCGGGTGTCATCGAGCGTCGCTTTCGCGTGAACGGCGTGGGGTCCGCATGGCCGGGCGAGAGTAGCCGCGCGGCCACGTCGTGTAAACGGAATCGCCGACCCTCTGGCCGCCGCACGCGATCCCCTGTAGGGAGCGGCGCATGAGCACACACGACGTCATCCTGCACCAGTACGACATGTCGCCGTTCTCCGAGAAGATTCGAAAGATCCTGGGCTGCAAAAACGCGCCGTGGCGCGCGGTCGCCCAGTCGATGTGGCTGCCCCGCCCGCATCTGACGCCGATGACGGGCGCATATCGTCGCATCCCCGTGCTGCAGATCGGCGCGGACGTCTGGTGCGACACGCGGCTCATCGCGCGGAAGATCGACGCGCTCTTCGTCGACCCGCCGCTCGTACCCGCCGGCTTCGAGGCCGCGACCGAGTCGATCACCCAGTGGGCCGACCGCCACATGTTCGCGGCGACCGTACCCCAGGTGTTCACCGAGCTCGGCGCGATGCTGCCGCCGCAGCTCTTGGAGGACCGCCGGAAGATGCGGCCCGACCTCGATCCGGCGGCGTTGCTCGGCGCGGTGCCGGACCTGCGAAACGAGCTGCGGGTCTGGCTCGCGGGCCTCGACCGCACGCTCGCGCGCGGCGGCTTCGTCCTCGGCGATCGCTTCGGTCTCGCCGACGCGAGCGTCTACCACGTGCTCTGGTTCGTACGGAACGCGCCGAGCGCCGGCGCGATCTTGTCGCACTTCCCCGGCGTGCAGCGCTGGCTCGGCGTCGTCGATGCCATGGGCCAGGGCCGGCGCGAGGAAATGTCGCCGGAGGAGGCGCTCGCAGTGGCCAAGGCCGCGGAGCCCGCGACCGAGCGGCGCGCCGATCCAAACGACCCGAACGGTCTCGTCCCCGGCACGAAGGTCGTGATCTCGTCCGACGACCTCCCACAGGACCACTTTCCGGGCGAGGTGCTGGCCCTCGACGTCGACGAGGTCGTCATCCTCCGCCACGACCCGGCATGCGGCGCGATTGCGCTCCATTTCCCGCGCGCAGGCTATCGAATCGTCGCCGCGTAAATTCGGCGCCCGCCGGGTAGCCCACGACGACACGGATCGCTATCGTGACTGGCGCTTCGAGGGAGGTGACTCATGTGGCGGCTCTTGCTCCCGGTGTCGATGCTCGTGCTCGTCGGCTGTTACGCGAACCCGCGCGGCGGCGTGACGCCGTATCCGCCGGGTCCCGTCGACATGGTGAGCATCCTCTTCAGGAACGACTACTCGCGGCTCTGCCCACAGCACTACGAGTACTGCCGGGCCGGCAAGCGATCGATCTGCTGCCCGGGCGGCGCCTGTTGCGATGACGGCCAGGGCCCGTACTGCTGCGACAGCCGCGGCTACGCCGCCGACGACTATCGCGAGCAAGCGCGGTCGAGCCCGCCGCCGCGTGACGATCTCGGACCGTGCGGCCCCCGCAGCACCACCTGCTCGCGCGGCGGCGTCACCGTCTGCTGCGGCGAGGACGAGGGGTGCTGCAGCGACGACCAGGGTCTCTACTGCTGCCGCGCCCCCCGCGGCGGCTACTGAGCAGGTCGCTGAAAAAGGCCGATCTGCGTCGTTGCTTCCTCACTCACTTGTGCGGCGTAGCTCCCGCTACGCCTCCGCGTTCGTTCGGTCGCGCCTAGCATCTCGACCTTTTTGAGCAACCTGCTGGGGGTGCCTCGTGCGCGCGGTGGGGCGGTCGCTGCGCTCCCGCCCATCCATCTCTCTTTGCGCAGTGTCCTGTTTGAGATGAAGCGCGCGAGCGGAGCGAGCGGGCTCACCATGCGCGACCAGCAGCCAGCAGGTTGCTCAAAAAGGGTCAGCTGCTAGGCGCGACGGAGCGAGCGCGGAGGCGTAGCGGGAGCTACGCCGCACAAGCGAGTCGACCGAGCAACGACGCAGATGGCCCTTTTTCAGCAACCTGCGCTAGCGGAAGTCTTGGAGGGCCCAGACGCGGCCGTTCGGCAGTACCGCGAAGCCGCACGCGACCTTCGTGTAGCCCGGATTCGCCATGTTGATGTAGTGGCCGTGCTGCGAGTACGGCTCACCCGGACCTTCCGCCCACATGACGGCGAGGCAGCCTTCGATCATCTGCTCGGGCGGGCCGGGCCACCCGGGGCACTCGTTCTGGGCCCACTCGCCGCATTGCCCGAACGCGCTGTGGGGCGTCCCGCTCGCGCTGTCCGCGAAACCCTGGTCCTCGACGCACGCCTCCGCCTCGGTCCAGCGCGCGAGCGGCGCGCGGCCGATCGAGGCGCGATACTGATTGATGGTGTCGACGCAGAGCTGTGACGCGTCGTTGCTGCCGCCCGTCGGACGCGGCGTCGGCGTCCGGGTGGCAACGGGCGTCGGCGTGCGGGTCGGCGTCGGCACGGGGGTCGGCAACGCGGTGCACTCCTGCGTGCCGCCGGGGTCGAGATCGCAGAGCCGGGCGGCGCCGAACATCTCGGCGGCCGCCGCGAGCATCGCCGCGTCACCGGTCGCGCTGCAGTCGGCGCGGACGGCCGCTTTGGCGAGACACCCGCTCGCGTCGTCGCCGAGCCGTGCGGCCTGCTTCGCAACGCACCGCGCGTCGATGACGCCGGTGCTCTTCGCGGCGCGTGCCAGACACCCGAACGTACCGCTCACGTAGCGCGCGAGACACCCGAGCTTCGCGGCGTCGCAGCGGCTCGGCCGAGTCGCGCTGCCGACCGCCGCGTCGACGCTCGCGACGTACGCCCCGATCGCGGCGGCGAGGTCGTCCGCATCGCCGACGGTCGGACAGGGCGGCCGACGCTCGCGTTTCGCGAAGAGACCCTTGCTCGCGTCGTCGCCGCCCGTGAAGCGGCGCTCGGCCTTGGCGAGACAGGCGGTCCGAACCGTCGCATCGGGGTTCGTCGCGTCCCGCCCGAGGCACCCGATCTCCTGGGCGGCAGTCCGACCGACGTCGCCGAGCTTCCCGGCCAGACAGGCGCCCGTGCCCATGGCATGCGCGTCCGTCGTCGCCAACGATCCGAAGACCACGGCCGCGAGGATGCCCCGACGCGTCGACCCCCACCTCATGCGTCGAGCATGGGGGCTCCGGACCCGGGGGTCAACGTCGCATCGCCGTCCTGACGCTCTTTTCTGGCCCCGCCGGGCACCCGATCGCTTTCGCAAAGCGCCTGGCACGGAGAGTTCACGGTCCCGTAGCACTTCCGCGCCCACAAACTCGGGCCATGCGGCCTCGCACGTAACGCTCTTGTAACGCTGCCGTTACCGGCCGCCAACCGTCCCACGTCTAAAGGGAGCCTCGATGGAGCCGCATGTCGCGGCGCCCTGACGGAAGACCGAGGGGGACGAACGCATGAGAGGATCATGGCGCAATGGAGAAGTGTGTGCGGCGTTGCGGGTCATCGCCGCGGGACTCGTGGGTCTCTGCTTTGCCGGGACCGTCGCAGCCAAGGATCTCGGTGACATTCTCGTGGAGAAGGGTCTGATCACGGCCGACGAGCTGAAGCAGGCACGCGAGGAGGAGAAGCAAAAGGCCGCCGCGGAGGAGTCGCGCCGCGACGCGATCGCCGCGAAGCTTCCCGCCTGGCTCGCCATGTTCACGCCCTTCGGCGACGTCCGCACCCGCCTCGAAGGGTTCTACGCCCAGGATCTGAACGCCCGCACCCGTGCCCGACTCCGCGCCCGCCTCGGGTTCAATGTCAACCCGACCGACGAGATCGGGGCGACGATCCGGATCGCGAGCGGCAACCCCGACGACCCCATCTCGACGAACCAGTCCTTCGAGCGTACCTTCACCCGGAAGTCGATCAACCTCGACCAGGCCTACCTGACCATCAAGCCCGGCAAAACCTTCGGGCTCGAGCCCGGCTGGGGCTACATCATGGGCGGCAAGATGCCGGTCACCGCTTACCGGACCTCCGAAATGATCTTCGACGACGACCTCACGCCGGAAGGCGCTCAGGAACAGCTGGTCCTCGTGGAGCACCGCGAGGGGCTCTTCCGGGGCCTCAAGCTGAACGCGTTCCAGTGGGTCGTCGACGAGACCAACGGCGCCGGCGACCCCTGGATGATCGGCGGGCAGATCGTGGCCGACCTCGCCATCGACGGCGGTCCGACCATGACCTTCGCGTTCGCCGACTACTCGTACCAGGACATGGACAAGGTCGCCCGCAAGTTCCTGGAGCGCTCGAGCAGCAACTTCAACAGCTCGCTCGCGATCAGCAACTCCCTCACGCGCAACGAGGAAGGCGAAGTCCGCGGCTTCGACTCCAACTTCAACATCGTGAACTTCGGCGGCGAGATGAACTTCGCGAGCGTCTGGAAGACCTACTCGACCGGCCTCTTCGGCGAGGTCGCCTACAACACCGAGGCCGACAGCCACCGGGACGTCGGATTCACCGTCGGCGCCGGCTTCGGCTCGAGCGGTCGCGACTGGTATCACAACAACCTGAAGACCCCCGGGCAGTGGGCCGTCTCGTACATCTACACTCGCGTCGAGCAGGACGCGGTGCCTGCGATGTACGCCTACAGCGACGGCGAGTACGTCTCCGCGGCCGGGACGATCCGCGGCGCGACCAACGTCCAGGCGAACATCCTCCGCTTCGACTACGTGCTCTTCCCCAACTTCCAACTGACGGCCAAGGCGCACTTCATCAACTCGCTCGATCGCGACCACTCCTCGGGAGCGACCGACGGCAACGCAACCCTGATCCGCACCCAGCTCGATGCGAACCTCAAATTCTGAGCCCCGAGCCGTGCACCGCGAGCGGCTCCCTTTCACCCACGCGCTCGAGCGCGAGCAGTCGACTGCAATGCTCGACGGTCACGCGACGACGTCGGCACGCGAACGCGACGCCCGTCCCAACCGTAACGGAGGCCTCATGCGTAGCATTCAACGTCTTCTCGGGTTCCTCGTAGTCGCAGGCGCGCTCGGCGCCGGCCCCGCGCACGCGCAGCTGCAGCTGAACGGCGCGGGCGCCACCTTTCCCTACCCGATGTACTCGAAGTGGTTCAGCCTCTACACCTCGGTCGACCCGACCGCGCGTTTCAACTACCAGTCGATCGGGAGCGGCGGCGGTATCAAGCAGATCACCGAGCAGACCGTCGACTTCGGCGCCACCGACGGCCCGATGACGAACGAGCAGCTGGCGGCGGCGCGGGGACCGATCATGCACGTCCCGACCGTGATGGGCGCCGTGGTGCTGACCTACAACGTCGAAGGCGTGAAGACGGGCCTGAAGCTCACGCCCGAGATCGTCGCCGACGTTTTCCTCGGCCGCATCGTCAAGTGGAACGACGCGGCGATCGCGAAGGCCAACCCCGACGTCCAGCTGCCGGCGCGCGACATCATCGTCGTGCACCGCTCGGACGGCAGCGGCACGTCGTACATCTTCACTGACTATTTGAGCAAAGTGAGCCAGACGTGGTCCGACAAGGTCGGGCGCGGTACCGCCGTCAGCTGGCCGGTCGGGCTCGGGGGCAAGGGCAACGAAGGCGTCACCGGTCTCGTCAAGCAGACGCCGTTCTCCATCGGCTACGTCGAGCTGATCTACGCCCGCTCGAACCAGCTCCCGTACGCGTCGGTCGTGAACAAGGCCGGGAAGGACGTGACGCCGTCCCTCGAATCGGTCACCGCCGCCGCCGCATCGGTCACCGACATGCCGGAAGACTTCCGGGTCTCCATCACGAACGCGCCCGGCGAAGATGCCTACCCGATCGCGGGCATGACATGGCTCCTCGTGTACCAGAAGCAGAGCGACGCCGAGAAAGGCAAGAAGCTCGTGAAGTTCCTCGATTGGATGCTGACGGACGGGCAGAAGGTGGTCCCCGATCTGCATTACGCTCCGCTGCCGCCCGCGGTCGCGACCAAGGCGAGGGCGTCGCTCGCGAAGATCACCGCGCCGGACGGGACAGCGCTCCTCGGGAAGTGAGGTGGCGACCGACACGATGACGCTCGACGCTCCGCAACCAACCATGTCGAACGCCGCGGGCGTCGACGGGCGCGACGCCGCGTCGACACCGTGGGTCAACGTCGCCCCGCTGATGTCGACGCGGCGGCGGCGGAACGTCGGCGACGCCGTCTTCAGGGCGCTCACGACCGGCGCGGCGTGGTCGCTCGTCGGGGTCGTGGTGGCGATCGTGGCCGTGCTCGCCTGGGAGTGCGCGGGGGCGATGCGGACGTTCGGCTGGAGCTTTCTCACGGTCCAGAAATGGGACCCTGTCGCCAACGAGTACGGCGCCCTCCCCTTCATCTACGGCACCCTCGTGTCCTCGCTGCTGGCGCTCCTCCAAGCGGTGCCCCTCGGGATCGGTACCGCACTCTTTCTGAGCGAGATGGCGCCTTCCTGGCTCCGCGCGCCGGTGGCATTCCTCGTCGAGCTCCTCGCGGCGATCCCGAGCGTCGTCTACGGCCTCTGGGGCATCTTCGTGCTCGTCCCCTGGGTGCGCGGTTGGGTGACGCCGTGGCTCGCCGACACGCTCGGATTCCTGCCGTTCTTTCAGGGGCCGAGCTACGGCGTCGGCATGCTGACCGCGTCGATGATCCTCGCCGTCATGATCGTGCCCTACATCACGTCGGTCGCGCTGGAGGTTTTCCGCACCGTGCCGGTCGCGCAGCGCGAAGCGGCGCTCGCGCTCGGAGCCACGCGCTGGGAGATGATCCGCATGGCGGTCCTCCCTTACGGCCGCGTCGGCGTGGTCGGTGCGATCATGCTCGGACTCGGGCGCGCGCTCGGCGAGACGATGGCGGTCACCATGGTCATCGGCAACCGCCCCGAGATCTCGGCCTCCTTCTTCGCGCCGGCGAGCACGATGGCGAGCGTCATTGCGAACGAGTTCTCCGAGGCGGCGTCGGATCTGTACGTGCAGGTGCTGGTCGAGATCGGGCTCGTCTTGCTCGTGGTGACGATGCTCGTGAACATCCTCGCTCGCCTTCTCGTCTGGCGCGTCGGCGACGCCGCGGCGGGGCACTGACGATGACGCTCCGGACCCGCCGCCACGTCGACCGGCTCTTCACGCTGCTCGGCGTCGTCTGTACGATCGCGCTGCTCGTGCCACTCGCTCTGATCTTCGGCTACCTGGTCGCGAGGGGTGTCACCGCGCTCAACTTCGAGTTCTTCACGCAGCTGCCGAAACCGGTCGGCGAGGTCGGCGGCGGCATGGCGAACGCGATCGTCGGAAGCGCCATCCTGGTCGCGCTCGCCTGCGTCATCGGCCTCCCGATCGGGATCCTGACCGGCGTCTACCTGGCCGAACGGGGCCGCACGGCTGCCGGCTCGACCGTCCGCTTCTGCGCCGACGTCTTGAACGGCGTGCCGTCGATCGTCATCGGCATCTTCGCCTACACGCTGGTCGTCCTGCCGATGAGGGGGTTCTCCGCCTATGCCGGCGGCATCGCGCTCGGCGTCATCATGCTGCCGGTCGTGGCCCGCACGACCGAGGAGATGATCCGCCTCGTGCCCACCTCCCTCCGCGAAGCGTCCCTCGCGCTCGGCGTCCCGACCTGGCGGACGACGATTTCGGTCGTGCTCCGGACGGCCCGGGGCGGTATCCTGACCGGCATCATGCTCTCGATTGCGCGCGTCGCCGGCGAGACGGCCCCGCTCATCTTCACGGCGTTCGGCAACCAGTACTGGCACGGCGGCCTCCGCGGCCCGATCTCGTCATTGCCCGTGCAGATCTACACGTACGCTATCTCGCCCTTCGACGACTGGCACCGCCAGGCGTGGGGCCGGCGCGCTCGTGCTGATGACGCTGATCGCGGCCACCAGCCTGTCGGTCCGACTCCTCACGCGCGGCCGGCTCGCGGGTAGCCGGTGACCGAGGACATGCCCAACAAGCTCGAGGTCGCCTCCCTGCGCGCCTGGTTCGGCACGACACAGGCGCTGCACGACATCGATCTCGTCCTGCCCGAACGCGCCGTGACCGCCATCATCGGGCCGTCGGGCTGCGGCAAATCGACGTTCATCCGCTGTCTCAACCGGATGCACGAGACGGTGCCCGGGACGCGCGTCGAAGGGCGCGTGCTACTCGACGGCCAGAACATCTACGCCTCGGGCGTCGACCCGGTCCAGGTCCGGGCCAAGGTCGGCATGGTGTTCCAGCGCCCCAATCCGTTCCCGACGATGTCGATCTTCGACAACGTCGCCGCCGGCCTCCGCTTGAACGGCGTCCGCCCGAGCCGCGACGACCTCGCGCACATCGTCGAGCAGAGCCTCCGCCAGGCCGCGCTCTGGGAGGAGGTCAAGAACGGCCTGCACGCGTCGGGCGTCAGCATCTCGGGCGGGCAGCAACAACGGCTCTGCATCGCGCGCACGCTCGCGGTGGCGCCGGAGGTAATCTTGATGGACGAGCCCTGCTCCGCCCTCGACCCGATCGCGACGACGAAGATCGAAGCCTTGATCCACGAGCTCCGCGAGAAGTACACGATCGTGATCGTGACCCACAGCATGCAGCAGGCGGCGCGGGTGTCCGATTACACCGCGTTCCTCTACCTCGGCCGCCTCATCGAGTTCGGCGAGACGAAGAAGCTCTTCACGACCCCGGAGCGGAAGGAAACCGAGGACTACATCACGGGGCGATTCGGGTGAGCGGACGATGACCACACATACCGACCGGCAGTACGAAGAAGAGCTGAACGACCTCCGCCAGAACATCCTCACCATGGGGGGCCTGGTCGAGAAGCAGATCGGGAACGCGATCGACGCTCTCGTGCGGCGCGACAACGCGCTCGCCGACGTGACGATCCGGAAGGACGTCGAGGTCAACGCGCTCGACGTCGCGATCGACGACCTGTGCCTGCGGCTCCTGGCCCTGCGCCAGCCCGCGGGCCGCGACCTGCGCTTCATCACGACCGCGCTCAAGATCACGACCGATCTGGAGCGCATCGGGGACCGCGCCGTCAGCATCAGCGAGCGCGCGATCGAGCTCGGCGGCGAGCCGCCGCTGAAGCCCTACATCGATATCCCGCGCATGGCGGAGATCTCGCTCGCCATGCTGCGCCAGAGCCTCGACGCCTTCGTGCGCGAGGACCCGCAGCTCGCGCTCACGGTCTGCCGGAGCGACGACGAGGTCGACAAGCTGAACGGCCAGATCTTCCGCGAGCTCCTGTCCTACATGATCGAGGACCCGACGACGATCACACGCGCGATGCGCATCCTCTTCGTCTCGAAGTACCTCGAGCGCATCGCGGACCACGCGACGAACATCGCGGAGATGGTCGTCTTCATGGTCAAGGGCCAGAGCATCCGGCACACGGACGTTCCGTCTTCGGTCTAGCTTTCGAATCAAGACGCACGAACCGCCACTGCGGGCGGGGCGTGGGGTGGTGGGCTGCCGGCTCGGGCCCCGGACGCCCATCCCGCTTTACGAAGCAACTATTCGCAGGGTCCGCGTGTCCGGCTCACGAGCCGGCAGCCCACCACCCCACGCCCCGTCAGCACCGGCCCCGCGCAATGTGGACGGAAGCGGCCATGAAGAAGTACCCCAGCGTGCGGACGGCTCGTGTGGCGTCTTCGGCGGCTAGAACTTCAGATGGGGCCGTAGGCGTGCCGGCGGGGTGGGACGACCCGTGCGACGGCTCGTGAGCGCGACACGCGGACCCTGCGAATAGTTGTTTCGTGGGAGGGATGGACGTCGCGGGCCCGAGCCGGCGCGCGGGTGGTCCCACCCCGCCACCGCTGCCGACGCGCGCAGTTCTTCAGGGCTTCAGACCTTCAGAATGCTCGCCGATCCGTTACCGCCGAGGCCGAGGGTCTGCGCGAGGCCGACTTTGGCGCCTTCGACTTGTCTCCCGCCGGCGTCGCCGCGGAGTTGCCAACCGACTTCGCAGATCTGGAAGAGGCCCTGCGCGGTGGTCGCTTCGCCGAAGGAGATGAAGCCGCCGCTCGGGTTGATCGGGAGGCGGCCGTTGGGAAGGGTTTCGCCGCTTTCCAAGAGGTGCTCGGCCTCGCCCGGCTTGCAGAAGCCCCATTCCTCCGGGAACGAGAGCTCGTAGTAGACGGTGTTGTCCTGGAGCTCGATCAGATCGATCCCGTCGGGGCCGATCGCGGCCTTCTCCATCGCCTTCCGGACCGCGGCGGCCGCTTCGCTGTGATAGGCTCTGCCGTCCGCGGGGACAGCGCCGGCAAGCCCGCGCGGGATGCCGTCGTCGAAGCGCGCGGTTGCAATGGCGCTCGCCGCGACCCAGAGCGGCTTGGTCGTGAGCTTCCGGGCCTTTTCGGCGGAGCAGATGACGACTGCGGCGGCGCCGTCGCTCACCGGGCAGATCTCGAAGAGACGGAGCGGATAGCTGACTAGCGCAGAGCCCATCACCTCCTCGACGCTCGTCTCCTTCCGGAAGCGCGCGTTCGGGTTGTGGACGGCGAGCTTCCGCGCCTTCACGGCGATCTTCGCGAGCTGCTCCTCGGTCGTCCCGTAGTCGGCCATGCGGCGGCGGCACATGAACGCCCAGAACGTCGGACCGGGAACGCCGATGCAGAGCTGGCGGAGGTACTCGGGGTCGGTCGTCTCCTCGACGCCCGAGGTCTGGATGAAGCCCTTCGGCATCTTCTCGCCGCCGACGACCAGCACCATGTCGTGCTGGCCGCTCGCGACCAGCATGGTGCCGATGTTGAAGGCGTTGCCGCCGGCGGCGCAGCCGGCCGACAGGTTGTAGACGGGGATGCCGGTGGCACCCATGTCGTCGATGACGTCGTTGCCGTTCAAGCCCCAACCGCGGCCGCCGGAGAAGCGCGAGCTCGCAGCGGCGACGGCTTCGATCTCACGCCAGGCCACGCCGGCGTCTTTCAGGGCGGCATCGACCGCGACGCGACACAGTTGCTGGACGGACTTCTCGGCGAACTTGCCCCAGGGGTGCATCCCGAGGCCGACGACGGCAACGTCACGCATGGTTGACCTCGAACTTCCAGGTGACGACCTCGTTGCCGGCGTCGTCGTGGCAGAGGGTGTCGATCACGAGCGTGACCTTTTGGTCGGGCTTCACCGCGCGGATGTCCTCGGTCTTGATCTGCCCGAGCACGCGGAGCCCGTCGTTCAGATCGACGACCGCCATCGCGTACGGCTTGTAGGGCTTGTCGAACTTGGCCGGCGGCGGCGGTGGATAGTCCTGAATGGCGCAGCTCCAGATCGTCCCGTCGGGTCCGAAGCCGGCCTCCTCGATCTTCGATGCCGCGCACTCCGGGTGGCGGCAGTAGTCGACCTTCGGGAAGTACGGCGTCTTGCACGACGCGCAGCGCGAGCCGATCAGGCGGGCGCCGTCCTTGGTCTCGGCGAAGAGACCCTCGGCGACGTTGATGCGTTCACTCATGGAGACGACACCTATCCTTTCACGGCGCGGACCAGCTCGGGCAGGATCTCGAGGCAGTTGCCGACGATGCCGAAGCGCGCGTAGCGGAAGATCGCGGCGTCGGGGTCGCGGTTGATCGCGACCAGCGTCTTCGCCGCCGCGCAGCCGACCATGTGCTGGCTGGCCCCCGAAATGCCGGCGGCGATGTAGAGCGACGGGCGCGTGATCCTGCCCGTGAGGCCGACCTGGCGCGCGGGCTCGGCCCAGCCCTCGTCGACGATCGGCCGCGACGCCGCCGCCATGCCGCCGAGCGCCGCGGCGAGCTCGTGGATCAGGCGGTAGTTGTCCTTCTCGCCGAGGCCGCGGCCGCCCGCGACGATGATGTCGGCCTCTTCGATGCGCGGGCCGGTGGTCTCGCTGCGGTTCACGACCAGCACGCGCTCGTCGACGCCGCCGAGGTCGACCGCGACGTGGCGCAGCACCGCGGTTGCGGGCTTCTCGGCAGCTTCGACATCGAGCGCGCTGGCATTCACGCCGACGACGAACGGTCCGCCGCCGCCGAGAGCGTAGACCACGCGCGTATCGCCGCCATAGGCCGACGCGGTGACCGCGATCTCCCCGCCTTCGACGGCGAGCCCGAGGCCGTTCATCACGACGCCGGCGTCGATGCGGGCCGCGAGCCGCGGAGCCAGCACGCGCGCGTCGAAGGTCTGCGGCACGAGCAGCAGCGTGAACGTGTGCTCACGCGCGTACGCCGCGAGCGCCGCGACCGCGACGTCGCCGCCGAACGACTGCAGCTTCGGGTCCTCGATCCGGTCGACGACCGGGACGTCCTGGCGATTCGCGATCTCGATGAGATCGTGCGGTGCAGGGCCCAGCACGACCCACCCGAACGGCGCCCCAAGCCCCGCCGCGACGCCGCGGCCGAGCGTCAAGAGCTCCTCGGCGCCCCCGCTCGTCCCCCAGGTGCAGACGACGACGCGACTCATCGGAGCACGCCCTCGCTGCGGAGACGCGCGATCAGGTTGGCGGCAGCCTCGGCCGGCGACGCACCCTCGATCACCTCACAGGCCCCCTTCACCGTCGGGACGAACTGCTTCACGAGCCGCACGCGCGGGACCAAGGTCTCCGCGGCGACCCCGAGCTCGGTCGCCGTCACGCTCGTGATCTTCTTCTTCCGCGCGGCCATGCGGCCGGCCATCGTCGGATACCGGGCCTGGCCAAGCTCGTTGCTGATGGTGACGACCGTCGGGGCCGCGACTGCGACGGTCTCGTCGCCGTCGGGCGTGACCCGCACGACGCGCACGGCGAATCCCTCGCCGGTCGCCGTCACGTCGACCGCCCGCGCGATTGTGACCACGGGAAGCCCAAGGTACTCGCCGAGAATCGCGGGCACGACCCCCTGGTCGTCGTCGGACGCCTGGCGCCCGCAGAGCACGAGATCGGCGCCGCCGCGTGACTGCACGAACGCCGCGAGCAGCTTTGCCATCCCGAGATGGTCGAGCGCCGCGGTGTCGGCCTGGATCGCGACGGGCTCGTCGATGCCGAGCGACGCCGCGTGCTTCAAGATCTCCGTGCCCGCCCCGACCGACACGACCGTGATCGTGCACGCCGTCCCGGCCTCGCGGATGCGGAGCGCCGCCTCGATCGCCTGCTCGTCGTAGGCGTTCATGAGGCGCGGGATCGAGGCCTGTGTCAGCGACTTGCCGTCCTCGCCGATCACGAGCTTGCCCTCGAGCGCGTAGTTGTTGACCGCGTCGGGGTCGAGGACCTCCTTCGCGCAGACGACGATTCGGAGCGCCATGCCGCTTACGGCTCGCCTTCGACGAAGAGGTTCTCGGCGAGGCACCAGACGGCGTCGCCGGGATAGCCGTCCGGGCGGCGCTCGAGCCTGCCGAGCAGGTACCAGCGCCAGGGAGGATCGCCGTGGTCGACGTACTCGCCGGTGAGCGTGCCCGTGAACTCTTCCCGCGCGGCGTAGCGTGTGCCCGCGATCGCCCCGCCCCCGTCGCACTCGGCGCGCTTGCCGGCGCGCTCCGCGTCGAACCCGGGGACGCTCGGCAGCCTACTCGCGAAGTCGCTCACACGTCCGCCGACTCGCCGGTGATCTCCTCGAACACCGAGAGCGCTTCCTCGACCATGTCGTTCACGATCTGCTTCGCGGGCTTCATCGAGTCGATGAAGCTCACGCCCTGCCCGGCCGCCTCGAACATGAGATCCGCCCGCCGATGGTCGTTTGCAGCCTGGATGTAGTCGGAGCTGAGCAGCATCTGGTACGGGGAGTTCAGGACCCGCGGCGCCTCGGAGGTCGCCCACTCCTCGGTCCACGGGCACTTGAGCACACGCATCGCGAACCCGGACACGCTCTTCGAGTAGACGGTGTCGTCGGCCGTCGCCGCGACGAGCTTCTCCTTGATGATCATGTCGTTGTCGGACTCGCGCGACGCGAGCCACAACGTACCGGTCCAGACCCCGGCGGCACCGAGACACAGCGAGGCCGCGAGGTGACGCCCAGTGGTCACTCCGCCCGCCGCGACGACCGGCGTGTCGCCCGCGATCGCGACGACCTCCGGCACGATCGAGAAGGTGCCGATCGGCCCGGTGTGCCCGGCCGCGTCGTAGCCCTGCGCGATGATCACGTCGACGCCGGCCTCGATTTCGCGCTTCGCCTGCCGCGCCTTCCCGATCAGACCGAACACCTTCATCCCGCGCTCGTGCGCGGCCTTCAGCATGAACGCCGGGCTGCCGAGGCCGGAGACAAAGACGGGCGCGCGCTCGTCGAGGATCACCTCGAGCTGCTTCCGCGCGATGTCCTGGTTCAGGCCGCCCCACTGGTGGAGCGCCTGCGAGCCCTTCGGCTCGGGGACGTTGTACTTCTCTTTGATGTAGGCGGCGAAGCGTTTGTGCTCGTCGGGGATCTTCGAGAGAAGGGTCTCCAGCGTGTCGGCGTCGGGCGCCGAGGCGGGGAGCACGAGGTCGATGCCGAACGGCTTGTCACCGACGCGGCTCCGGATCCAGCGGATGTCGGCGCCGATCTCGTCGGCGGTGTGCATCGCCTCCCCGAGGACCGCGAAGCCGCCGGCGTTCACGACGGCGGCCACGACGTCCTTGCAGTGGGTGAACGCGATGATCGGAAAGTCGATCCCGAGCATGTCGCAGAGCTTGGTGTGCAACGGATTTCTGCCCACGGGATCTCCTTTTGGGGACGACGTCGCGGCGGATTTCGGACCGCGGAAGTAGAACATGTTCTAGTTTTCTTGGCAAGCGTCGCGGCCTTATGCGCCGCTCGCGGACACGGATCGATTGCATCCCGACGCGATCTCGACTCGCCCCCTGGCGTCCGTTACTGTCACCACGTGCGGACGGCACGAACGGCTCGACGGACGCCTTGCGTCGCGATGCTCATGACGGTGCTCCTGGCCGCGCATCTGACCTGCGTCTGCGCCGGCCCTGCGCACGCGACCGTGATGACGATCGGCGCGTCGGCCCGCACCGCCGACCCGCACGCCTGCTGCCGCCGCGACGGCGCCGCCCCCGCACCGAGCGAGCGCCAAGGCCGCGTCTGCCAGCACTGCACGGGCGCGCAGCTCACCGCCCCCGACGCCGTGCGGCTCGCCGATCCGATCGTCCATGCGATTGCCGTCCACCCGCCGACCGCCATGGCGCCGATTGCCCATCTCGCCGGCCGGCGGCTCACGACCGGCGTCCTCACCGGACACCCCCCGCCGCTCGTCCAGCGCCGCACGCGCGTCCTCCTGCTCTGACCCTCCCGTTCGTCTGACTCCTCACGCGCACGGGTCCCGTGCGCGCATCCTCACGACGACGGGAGATGCGTCATGCGTAGTTCCTTTCTGACATTGCTGGTGGTGCCCTTGCTCGGGTGCGCGGCGGTGAATCCGCGCGCCGGCTTCGGCGACGTCGAGCGGCTCGTGACGAGCCGCGGCGCGATGACGCCCGTGTGGCCGGCGGACGAGACGGCCGCACGCACGATCGACGCGACGGTGGCCCGGATGCTCGCGGAGCCGCTCACCGCCGAGCGCGCGGTGGCGGTGGCTTTGCTCAGCAATCGCTCGCTGCAAGCCATCTATCGCGAGCTCGGGGTCGCGGAGGCGGAGCTCGCGGGCGCGGGCCTCCTGCCGAACCCGGTGCTGCACGCGAACGTCCGGCTCGGGCTCGGACCGTCGGGTACCGGTGCCGAGCTCGGCCTCGTGCAGGATCTGATCGGCGCGCTGCAGATCCCCTTGAAGAAGCGCGTCGCCGCGGCCCGGCTCGCGACCGCGAAGCTCGAG
>JANNPN010000392.1:0-7578 GCA_031400185.1 Polyangiaceae bacterium | reverse complement strand
GGGTGCGTGTGTCCGACGCGGCCGGCCGGTGGGCGCGGGTGTGCGCGCCCCCGGGTTGGTGGCCGCCGGCCGGCGCGCGGGGCGCGGCCGGGGGGGGGGGGCGCCCCGCGACCGGCGGCGCGCGGTCGATGCGGCCCTCCGCATCGAGGAGCGCTCGACCGAGCCCCTCGACCTCGCCGTGATGGCGCGCGAGAGCGGCCTCAGCTCCTTCCACTTCCTGCGCCTCTTCGCGAACGTGCTCGGCGTGACCCCGCACCAGTACCTCGTGCGCTCGCGTCTCCGCCACGCGGCCCGCCTCCTCGCCGACGAGGAGCGACCGATCACCGACGTCGCGTACGACGTCGGTTTCGGCGATCTCTCCAACTTCGTACGCACCTTCCACCGCGCTGCGGGCATGTCGCCGCGGGGCTTCCGCAAAGCGGCCCGGGGCGACCTCGGGCCCGCGGCGCCTCTGCGACGGGCCCAGGGCAACCGCTCATAGCCCGTAGGCCTCGAGCAAGCGCAGCCAGACCTCGCTGATCGTCGGGTACGACGGTACCGCGTGCCACAGGCGGTCGAGCGGGACCTCGCCGACGACGGCGATCGTTGCGGCGTGGATCATCTCGCCGACTGCCGGGCCGATCATCGTGACGCCGACCACGACCTTGCGGTCCTCGTCGACGACCATGCGGGCGCGGCCCGCGTAGCCGTCGGCGTGAAGGCGGGCCCCGGCGACGTGGCCGATGTTGTAGTCGACGGCGCGGACGCGGAGGCCGCGCCGTCGCGCCTCGTCCTCGCTGAAGCCGACGGCGGAAATCTCCGGGTCGGTGAAGATGACCTGCGGGATCGCGCGGTCGTCGGCGGTGTCGGTGTGTTCCGACCACGGCGTGGCGGACCGGTCGGCGGCGCCGCGCGCACGCGCCGCGATGACGTCGCCGCAGGCCCGCGCCTGGTACTTCCCCATGTGCGTGAGGAGCGCGCGCCGGTTGACGTCGCCGGCGGCATAGAGCCAGCCGCCGGGGACCGCGCCGACGCGAAGGCTCGCGTCGACCGCGAGCCAGCCGCCGGGCGGCAGCCCGATCGACTCGAGTCCGAGGTCGGCGGTGTTGGGATCGCGGCCGGCGGCGACGAGCAGCTCGTCCGCGGCGAGCGTCGCGCCGTCCGCGAGCGTCACGACGACGGTGCCGTCGGCACGGCGCTCGACCCGCCGCGTATCGGCGCCGAGTCGGACGTCGATGCCACGCGCGCGGAACGCCGCCGCGAGCGACTCGCCCGCGAACGCTTCGACGGCGGGCACGAGCCGGGGCGCACGCTGGAGGATCGTGATCGTCCGGGTCCCGAGCGCGTGCCATGCGGTCGCCATCTCGCACGCGACAACGCCGCCCCCGAGGACGACGAGGCGCGCGGGTGCGTGCGTGGCGCTCGTTGCCTCGCGGCTCGTCCACGGTCTCGCCTCGGCGAGGCCGGGGATCGGCGGCAGCGCGGCGCGCGTCCCCGTGGCGACCACCACGGCGTGGCGCGCGGCGAGCTCGACGCCGCCGCCGTGCGCCGGCGCGACCGTGACGCGCCGCTCGCCGCTCAGCCGTCCGACGCCGCGCACGAGGTCGATCTTGGTATCGTCGAGCCAGCGCACCTGGCCGTCGTCCTTCCAGTGCGATGCGAAGGCGTCGCGGCGGGCGAGAACGGCGGCGACGTCGAGCGTGCCCCGGACGGCCTGCTTCGCGCCGTCGACGCTCGTCGCGTCGGCGAGCGCCAGCGGCGGCCGCAGCAGCGCCTTGCTCGGCATGCATGCCCAGTACGAGCACTCGCCGCCGACGAGCTCCGACTCGACGATCACCGTCGACAACCCGCCGCGGACGGTGCGGGCGGCGACGTTCTCGCCGGTTGGCCCCGCGCCGATCACGATGACGTCATACTCGCGTGCAGCCATGCGCGTCGCCCTCCTCGGCGCCGAGGGTCGCGCGGGCTCGCCGACGGGTCAAGCGGCACCAGCTCGCCGCTGACCGATGGCGCGCGTGCGCTGATCGAGCTCGCCGCACTCGATCTCTGCGACGCATTGCGCCGTGCGTTCCGCTTGAGCGTGCCGATCGTGCGGCTCTCGCGTTCGCGGAGTCAGATGTCTTTTTCCGCGAACTCGGGGAAATACCGATTGTCAACGTGCACGTCCTCGGCGCAAACTCCGCGCAGTCCGGTACTCCCTCCCGCGAGCAGGTGCAGACAATGTTGGAAGCGAGAATCGAATCCCCGAAGGGGTCGCTCTACTTCGCGGCCGAGCCGACACCGTACGATCTCGAGATGTTGCGTCTGCACGTGCGTGACCTGACCCCACGCAATACGCGCGGCACGCTCAAGCTCGAGGTTACGTGGGATGACGGCGATCCGGCGGCTGCCGTCGTCGCGGCTTGGCTCGGCCGCCTCGCCGCGACCGGTATCCAGATCGAGCGCGGCAAGCTCACCCCTGTCGCGTCGACCCGCCGGGCGGTTCGCTAGCCGCTCACTCGGGCGGCTCCGGGAAGAAGCCGCCATACGTGCCTTCCTGGCACTCGATCGTCGCGTTGCTCGGCGCGCAGCGGGTCGGCGCATCGGCCGCACAGTTTCCGACGCAGGCGCCGCACACCAGGTCGCGACGGCACTGGTCGCATTGCGCGGCGCAGCGCGGCTCGCAGTTCGGGTCGTCGGGGAGGCAGAGCCCGCGACACTCGCTGAAGCAGCCTTGGTCGATGCCGATCGTACAGCGGTTGCAGCTCTGCTCGTCGCGGTCGCCATCGTCGCCGCCGCAGGCCCAGAGCCCGGCGCCGCCGAGCACGACCGCCACGACCACCCCGATCACGACCCGTCGTCCTGCGATCGAGCGGCGCGTTCCGCGCGGGTGCGTGCGCCTTCCCCTCAGCATCGTGCGGCCGCCCTCAGCATCGTGCGCCTCGTCATTCAAAAGGTGTGACCGAACGTCAAGTAGATGAGCCCCTTCTCTTCGGGACTGAAGCCGGCGTCGATGCGCGCGACCAATCCCGACGAGAGCGCGACGCGGACCCCGCCGCCGCCGCTGTAGCGAACGTGATCGAACGTGTGCTCGAGGAAATCCTCCGAGTCCTCATAGACGCGGCCGACGTCGCCGAACGCGACCCCGTCGATCGAGACGTCCCAGAGCTTCCGGAAATTGAAGTCGACGAGCTTCAGGCGATACTCGACGTTGATGAGCGCCCTGCCTTTGCCGAGGAAGCGCTGCGGGAAGTACCCGCGCATCGTGTCGTCGCCGCCGAGCGAGCTCAGCTCGAAGAACGGGATGTCCTCGTCGTCGGCGAACACGACCTCGGTGTTCGCGTGCAACGCGATCACCTGCCGGCGCCAGACGAGCGGCTGGATGAAGCTCACGTCGAAGAGCAGCTTTTGGTAGTCGGTGTCGCGGTTCCAGAGAACGCTGTCGGCGTTCAGGTACTTGATGATCATCTCCCAGCCTTCGGTCGGCCGGACGAGATCGTCACGCGAGTTGTAGACGAGCGCCGCCGAGAGATAGTTCGACGGTGCGCCGTGGACGCCCGTGAGGCCGGGGGCGAAGCGCTGCGTCGACGGCGTGTCGTCGTCGCTGCCGTTCTTCACGTTGGTGTCGCGGTAGAAGGCTGCGAGCACGACGGCGAACTTCCGGAGGATGCGGTAGCCGACGGTGAGCCCGAAGCGGGCGCGCCGCATTTCGTGGTTCGAGAGCGGATCAGGTCCGATCTCGTTGTTGCCGAGACCGAAAAACTCGACGGCCGGGTCGGTGTACCAAGCGGCGGTGCCGAACAGTAAGAACGGGCCGATCTCGGGGTTGCCGACGTTGACCGTCGCTTTCTGCTGGCGGTTGAGCGCGACCAGCAGGTTCGCGTCGCCGGCGGTCGCGCCGCCGAAGAGATCGCGACCCTCGAACTTGACGCCCACCTTCGGGCCGGTGTCGGGCCCGTAGCCAGCCTGGGGAAAGATCGCGAAGGGGAGGGCGCGACCTGCGCTTGCGTCGGCGGTCGCGCGCGACGGCAGCGAGTCGGAGATCAGGTTCTCGGGGTCGAGGTCGTTTTCGGGCGTGCCATGGGCCGCCGGGGCGACGAGCGCGAGCCATGTGAATGATGCGAGCAGGGCGGCGCCAACCCGGCGACGGCTCATCGCGCCTCGCCGAGACGCCCGTCCACCACCCTCCACGCGACGTTGTCGAAGAACGCGTCCACGTACTTGGCGCGCTCGCTCCCATGGTCGAGGAGGTAGGCATGCTCCCACACGTCCATCACGAGGATCGGCCGAAACCCCGCGACGTTGCCGTGCTCATGGAGCGTGATCCAATGGTTCGACAGCCGGCCATTGGCGGGGTTCTCGTAGCAGATGGCCCACCCGACCCCGCGCATGTTCCCGACCCCGACGAAGTCGGTCTTCCACGTCTGGAAGCTGCCGAAGCTCTTCTCCGCGCGTTCGGCGAAGATTCCGTCCGGTCGCGTGCGGTCCCGCGAGAGGTTCTCGAAGTAGTACTCGTGAAGCACCATGCCGTTGTACTCGAAACCCAGGCGGCGCGTCAGTTCTGAGTACGCGGGCGTCTCTTCCGCATCGACCTTACCGTCGGCGAGAATCTTCTCGATCTTGTCGGTGAGCGTGTTGGTGCTTTTGACGTAGCCTTCGTAGAGCTTGAAGTGCAGTCGCAGCGTCTCGTCCGAGATGCCCGCCAACCCCTTGAGGTCGAACTTCCGTGATTCGTAGGCCACGTCTCACCTCCGTCTGCGCTGCGCGCGCCGCTGGGGTTCGCAAGCCGCATGCCGGTCGCAGCCCGTCGCAACGCGCTGACTGCACAGGCGATCGCGGGCCCTCCACGCTCGGATGCAATCGGTAACTTGTAGAAAGGCAACGCGGTGCTGGCGCCCACATAGCGTATTTTTGCGAATGCACCGGCACGGCCCTTGCTGCCGTAGCCAGGTATGCGAATGCAAGACGAAGGGGGTGGGTGCTTCCGGATCGTCGCGGCTGTCGCGCTCTGCGCGAGCGTGCTGTCGACCACGGAGGTACAGGACGTGTCCGCGGCCGAACGATGCACCAAGGTTGGCGCGCATGCGGCGCGCATGGACGACCGGCGGACGACCGAGGAGGTCGAGCGGCGCATCGCCCGCGACGAGAACGTCGCCGCGCTTGCCGACCGCGTCACGGTGTCCACCGAGGAAGGCGTGGTCACGCTGCGCGGCACGGTCCCGAGCGGTGAAGACCGGCTCGTGCTCGCGAGTCTCGCGGAGAGCGCGCCCGGCGTCCGTCGCGTCGAGGACCAACTGGTCGAGGACCAACGGGAGGGTCAGCCATGGCACGCGCCGCATTCTGCATCGCCAGCACGGTGACCCAGGCCTCGCGGATCGTCGCCGACCTCCGCCATGGCGGCTTCGACGACGACGCGATCTCGGTTCTGTATTCGGACAAGGCGACGACCCGCGACTTCGCGCACACGAGCTGCACCAAGGCCCCTGAAGGCGCCGCCGCGGGTGCGAGTGCGGGCGGAGTGATCGGTGCCGCTGTCGGGTGGCTCGCCGGAATCGGGACGTTGGCGATTCCGGGGGCCGCGCCGTTCGTCGCGGCGGGTCCGATCCTGTCCGCGCTCAGCGGCATCGGGGTCGGCGCGACGGTCGGCGGAACCGCGGGTGCGCTCCTCGGGTACAACATTCCGGAGTTCGAGGCCCGCCGCTTCGAGGGCAAGGTGGTCGGCGGCGGTATCCTCGTTTCGGTCCACGTCGATGGTCGGGACGAGCGCCGCCGTGCGTACGCCGTCTTCGCCCGGCACGGCGGTGAGGACATCGCGGTCGCGGACGAGGCGCGCGCCGATTTTCCCGTGCAGGACGAGAGCCGCGCGTAGGGTTTACAAAGCCGTGGGGCGGCGGGTGCGCGGATGCTCGCGAATTCGGTGGCACGCTTCTCGCTTTTTCCCTCGATCAGAAGCGGTTCATTCCGAAGGGAGGCTCACATGCTGCACTACGCGGTATTGTTCTTCATCATCGCCCTGGTTGCTGCTGTGCTGGGCATGCGGGGCGTCGCAGGAATGTCTGCCGAGATCGGCTACGTGCTCGTGGTCGTCGCGGTGATCTTTCTCGTGGTTGCGTTCCTCACCGGACGAGGTCCCATAACACCGGTTGGCTGAAGCCACTCCGTGGCTGTCAGGCGTCGTTGGTCCCGAGAGCGGATGGTTGGCGACCATCCGCTCTCGGGTTCCGACGTCGAGTACCTCCTTCCCTCCACGTTGATCTATTCAGCGCTTCCCGATCTGGCCGACCAATAACCGCGATGGACGTAGCGACTGCCGGCTGCGCGCCGGGAGCGCGTCGGTGCACGCGACGGCAGCCGGCCCCGAGCGAACGGCCGTCAACGTGATGCGGCCGAACGGCCCTCTCGCCCGGCTCGGCAGCATCGTTCGCCGCACGCGTTCACCGCACAGGAACGACATGGCGATCAGCCGGCGGGCGCAGCGGCCAAGCCGACCGCCGAGGTATGCATGCTCTGCTCGAGCACGTCCGGCGCCAGGTGGGCAAAGCGATCGACCGGGATACACCCCCTCACATGAGCGCTTTCTACACAGCACCTCTGCTCCGCTGTAGGCCTTACACGCGGGTCTTGGCGAAGGCCCGAAAACTTGGGTGCTGGTGTTGGCACCACATTCGCACTGCCCAACTCCGCATGAACGACCTCAGCCGACGTAAGAGCTCCAGCCGCCGCTCCCGCAATGCCGACCCTCAGGGTCGGAGTGCCCCGGACGTCTCGGTCCCGGACGTCGTCCTCCCGGATCAATATTTCGCCGATGGCGGATTCGGGTTGCCCGACAGTCCCGAGAAACGGCTGATGTTCGCCGTCCTCCTCGACGCGATCAGTCAGCTCAGGCAGCGCCAGAGCACCCGCGCCGTCGAGGCCGAGTTCTGGATCAGGGACGAGGAGGACGACGGTGTCTTCTCGTTCGGGAACGTGTGTGGCGTCCTCGGTTTCGAGCCCCGATCGCTCGCGCTCGGACTCCTGGCCGAGAACTCGCCGATCAGCCGGCGCGCTCCGTTGCGGCATCCGCGGACCTCGCGGCTCCGCGTGACGCCGCGTCGCCGCGGCGAACGGCAAGAAGCGGTCGCGGGTTGACGACGCCTCCCGCGGGACTCATGGCGGACCCCGCCACGAATCCGACCGCTCGCGACACGCGGTCGTGGGTCGCGCGCGCTTGGACGGTGATCCTCGGACACCTGCGCGGCAGCGAGATACCGATCGAGCAGTTGGATCTGCCCACGGGAGAGCGGCAGCGCGCGTCACGAGACGACCGCCGCCCGCAGGACGCCGTCGACGGGTCGGTCGACGAGTCCTTTCCGGCGAGCGATCCGCCGTCGATGACCGACCCTCACGGCCATGTCTCGACGACGAGCTCTCGGCGATAGGCGGCGCGTCATGGATCTCGGATTGTCCGGCAAGGTCGTTTTCATCACCGGCGGATCGAAGGGCATCGGTCTTGCCTGCGCTGTTGCGTTCGGCGCGGAGGGTGCGAACATCGCGATCTGCTCGCGCGCGCAGGCCAATCTGGACCGCGCGCTCCGCGACATGCCGGGCGCCTTCGGCACGGCCGCCGATTTGATCGACCCT
>JANNPN010000123.1:0-5455 GCA_031400185.1 Polyangiaceae bacterium | reverse complement strand
AGCTCGTCGAGCTCGGCGGCAAGCGCCGGGAGCGTGCGGAGGTGGCGCGGCTCGATGGCCGCCTGGCGGTCTGGGACTACGAACGGGCGCGTGCCGAGGTGGCCGCGGCGACGATGCGCGCCTTCGGAGCGGCGCTCGTGGCGCGCGCGCGCGAGCATCTCGCGACGCGCGTCGTCACGCTCGCGGGCGAGATGCGGTCGGCCGTCGCGAAGCAGGTCGCGGCCGGCGTCGGATCGCCGGCGGAGCAGGCACGGGCGGAGGCGGCGCTCGCGCACGCCGAGGCCGACCGCGCCCGGCGGGACCGCGAGCGTCGCAGCGCCTATCGCGCGCTCGCGGCGACGTGGGGCCACGCCGAGGTCACGTTCACGGACGTCGGCGGCTCGGTCGAACGGCTCACCGCGCCGCGGCCGCTCGGCGAGCTGATGGCCGGCGTCGACGGCAATCCGGACCTGGCTCGCTTCGCAACCGACCGCGAGCGGGCCGGGGCCGCGCTCGCGCTCGCCAAGGCGCGCCGCGTACCCGACGTCACGGTCCGCGTCGGGGCGCGGCGCTTCGTGTCGGCGGAGAGCAACGCGTTCGTCGCCGAGGTCTCCGTGCCGCTCCCCATCTTCGATCGGAATCACGGCGCGGTGCTCGAGGCGCGGGAGCACGCCGGGAAGGTGCGTGCCGAGGAGGATGCGGCGCTCGCGGCGACCCGTCTCGCGGTCGCCAAAGCCTACGAGGATCTGCGGGCGGCGTGCGAGGAGGCCGGAGCGCTTCGGCGCACGGTCCTGCCCCGTTCGGCGAGCGCGCTCACGGAAACGCGGCGCGGATACGATCAAGGGTTGCTCCGCCAGATCGACGTGCTCGAGGCACAGCGGAGCGTGGCGCGAGTGGAGGAGGATTATCTCGACGTCGCGGCCCGGCATCTGACGGCGGCCGCGGAGATCGCGCGTCTCACCGGCCGCGCCGCGACCGTCGACGCGGCGAACGGAGGTGCGACGTGCGACGGACGATGAGGCTGGTACGGATGGTGGTTGCCGGGGCCCTCCTCGCGGGGCTGACGCTCGACGGCGCCGTTCGGGCCGACGAGGAGCACGACGATCACGACCACGCGAGCGAGCCGAAGGCCGGGCCCGCCGAGGAGAGACCCGGGCCAGGCGACGATGCGCACGGCAACGACGCGCACGACGACGCCCATGCCGAGCACGGTGAGCACGCGGCGCACGGAGCGCATGCGTTCACCGTCGGGGATCTGCAGCGTTTCGGCGTGACGCTCGCGGTCGCCGGTCGCGACGAGATCGACCTCGGGGTCGAGCTCCCGGGGGAGGTACGTCCGAATGCCGATCGCATCGCGCACATTGCGCCGCGCGTGCCCGGTATCGTGCGCGAGGTGCGCCGGCACGTCGGCGACCGCGTGCGCGCCGGCGATACCCTCGCGCTCATCGAAAGCGAGCAGCTGGCGACGTTCGAGCTCCGGACCGCGCTCGACGGCACGGTGATCGACAAGCACATCGCCCCCGGCGAGGCAGTCACGCGCGAGCAGGCCGCCTTCATCGTCGCGGACCTCAGCACGGTCTGGGTGCACGTCAGCGTCTACCAGACGGCGCTCGCCGAGGTGCGGGTCGGGAAGCCCGTCGTCATCACGGCGACGCACGGCGACCGCGAGGCGACCGGGACGATCGCGTACGTGTCGCCGATCGTCGACCAGGCGACGCGGACGGCGAGCGCGCGTGTCGTGCTGCCGAACGATGACGGCGGGTGGCGGCCGGGCCTCTTCGTGACGGCGACCGTGTACGACCCGGTCGCGGCGGCGGTCGTCGTGCCGCGCCGGGCGGTGCACACCGTCGACGGCCGGCCGGCGGTATTCGCGGTCGAGGGCGATCGTTTCGAGGCGCGGCCCGTGGTGCTCGGGAAGGTCGGGCGCCGCAAGGCCGAGATCCTGAGTGGGATCGCCGTCGGCGACCGGGTCGCCGACGAGCGATCGTTCCTCGTCAAAGCCGAGCTCGAAAAGGGCGTCGGCGGGCACGGGCACTGAGCGCCGGCGATGCTGGAGGGGATACTCAAGTTCTCGATCGAACGGCGCTGGCTCGTGCTGCTGACCGTGTTGGCGGCGGCGGTCTACGGCGGCTGGTCCTTGCTGCAGCTGCCGATCGACGCGGTGCCGGACGTCACCAATCGCCAGGTCCAGATCAACGCGGTCGCGTCGGCGCTCTCGCCGGTCGAGGTGGAGAAGCAGGTGACGTTCCCGCTCGAGACGGCGCTCGCCGGCATTCCCGGCCTCGAGTACACGCGCTCGTTCTCGCGGAACGGCTTCGCGCAGGTGACGGCGGTCTTCGCCGACGGCGTCGACGTCTACTTCGCCCGCCAGCAGGTGGCGGAGCGTCTCGCGGCGGCGCGCGGCGAGATGCCGGGGGACGTCGTGACGACCATGGGACCGATCTCGAGCGGGCTCGGCGAGATCTTCATGTGGACCGTCGAGTACGAGCACCCGCACGGCGCGGGCGCCGAGGTCGTCGCCGGGCGTCCGGGCTGGCAGTCGGACGGCGCGTATCTGACCGTCGAGGGCGAGCTGCTCCGGACCGAGGTCGAGCAGGCGTCCTACCTCCGGACCGTGCAGGACTGGATCATCCGCCCGCAGCTGAAGGGCGTTCCCGGCGTCGCCGGCGTGGACGCGATCGGCGGGTTCGTGAAGCAGTACCACGTCCAGCCCGACCCGCGCGCGCTCGGCGCCTTCGGGCTCACGTTCAACGACGTGCTGACGGCGCTCGAGCGCAACAACGTCAGCACCGGCGCCGGCTACGTGGAGCACAACGGCGAGGCCTACGTCGTCCGCGCGACCGGACGGCTCACGCGCATCGAGGAGCTCGGCGACGTCATGGTGGCCGAGCGGCAGAGCATTCCCATTCGCATCCGTGACCTCGCGACCGTGCAGATCGGACGCGAGCTACGGACCGGCAGCGCCACCGAGGACGGCGAGGAGGTCGTCGTCGGTACGGCCTTCATGCTGCTCGGCGCCAACAGCCGCACCGTCGCGGCGGCGGTCGGTGCCGCGATGGACGACGTCAATCGCAGTCTGCCGCCGGACGTGCGCGCCAAGACCGTCCTCGACCGGTCGCTGCTCGTCGACGCGACGATTGCGACCGTCGAGCGCAACCTCGCCGAGGGCGCGTTCCTGGTCGTGGTGGTGCTCTTCCTGATGCTCGGGAACTTTCGTGCCGCGCTCATCGTGGCCTGCGCCATTCCGCTCTCGATGCTCCTCACCGCGATCGGCATGGTGCAGACGCGGACGAGCGGGAATCTCATGAGCCTCGGCGCCATCGACTTCGGGCTGATCGTCGACGGGGCGGTCATCATCGTCGAGAACTGTCTCCGTCACCTGGCCGCCCGCCAGCGCGAGCTCGGGCGGGTGCTGACGCTGCGCGAGCGTCTCGATGTCGTGTACCGCGCGAGCCGGCAGGTGCGGACGGCGACGGCGTTCGGTGAGGCGATCATCGTCACGGTCTACATTCCGGTGCTCATGCTGACCGGCGTCGAAGGGAAGATGTTCCAGCCGATGGCGCGGACGGTGATCTTCGCGCTCGTGGCGGCGTTCGTGCTGTCGCTGACGTTCGTGCCGGCGATGGTGGCGCTCGGCATCACCGGGAGGGTGCGCGAGCACGAGAATGTGGCCGTCGCATGGGCCAAGCGCCTCTACGGGCCCGCGCTCGGGTGGGCACTCCGGGCGCGGGTGATCGTGGTGGCCGCCGCGGTTGCGGTGTTCGTCGGCTCGCTGCTGCTCTTCCGGACGCTCGGGCAGGAGTTCGCGCCGACCCTCAGCGAGCTCGACCTCTTGGCCCAGGCGTACCGCATCCCGAGCACGAGCCTCACCGAGTCGACCGCGATGCAGCGCGTGCTCGAGCGGCGGGTGAAGGAGCTCCCCGAGGTCGCCTTCGTCTTCTCGCGGACGGGCACGCCCGAGATGGCCGCTGACCCCATGCCGCCGTACATCTCCGACACCTTCGTGGTGCTGAAGCCGCGCGACACGTGGCCCGACCCGCGCGACACGAAGGACGACGTGCGCGACCGTCTCGAGGCGGCGCTCGCCGAGCTCCCGGGGAACGCCTACGAGATCACGCAGCCGATCCAGATGCGCTTCAACGAGCTCCTGGCCGGCGTACGCGGGGACCTCGCGGTGAAGGTCTTCGGGGACGAGTTCGACGTGATCCTGCCGGCGGCGGAACGCATCGGGGCGCTGCTCCAGACGATTCCGGGCGCGGCGGACGTACGTGTGGAGGAGGTGGAGGGCGCGCCCGTGCTCAGCATCGACGTGGATCGGCACGCGATCGCCCGCTACGGCCTCGCGGTCGCGGACGTCCACGAGGTCGCGGCGATCGCGGTCGGCGGGCGGAAGGCCGGGCAGCTCTTCCAGGGCGACCGACGCTTCGACGTGGTCGTCCGACTGTCGGAAACGTTCCGGCAGGATCCGCAGGCGCTCGCGCATCTGCCGATCCCGCTGTCGCACGAGGACGCGATGCCGACCGCGGTGGCGCTCCGCGGCGACGACATCCAGCGCGCCGAGCTGCGCTCCGTTCCGCTGTCGGCGCTGGCGGCGGTCACCTTCACCGAAGGACCGAACCAGATCAGCCGCGAGAACGGGAAACGCCGGATCGTCGTCCAGAGCAACGTCCGCGGGCGCGACCTCGCCTCGTTCGTCACGGAGGCGCAAGCGCGGATTGCGACCGAGGTGCAGCTCCCGCCCGGCAGCTGGCTCGCCTGGGGCGGGCAGTTCGAGAACCTCGTCCAGGCGAAGCGCCGGCTCGCCCTGGTGGTGCCGCTCTGCTTCCTCGCGATCCTGTTGCTGCTCTACGGAACGTTCGGGTCGATCGTCCCGGCGGCGATCGTGTTCACGGCCGTGCCGCTCGCGTTGTCGGGCGGAATCGCGAGCCTGTGGCTCCGCGACATGCCGTTCTCGATCTCGGCCGCGGTCGGCTTCATCGCGCTCTCGGGCGTGGCCGTGCTGAACGGGCTGGTGCTCGTCACGTTCATCAGCGAGCTCCGTGCGGGGGGCATGGCGCTCGAGCGCGCGATCGTCGATGGCGCGCTCACGCGGCTCCGGCCCGTCCTGATGACGGCGCTCGTGGCGTCGCTCGGCTTCGTCCCGATGGCGCTCGGCACGGGGACGGGGGCCGAGGTGCAGCGTCCGCTCGCGACCGTCGTGATCGGCGGCCTCGTGTCGAGCACGGTGCTGACGCTCTTCGTCTTGCCGGCGCTCTACCGCCTGGCCGGCCCATGGATTCCCGCGCGCGCGGCCGAGGTCGACGAGATCTCGTAGCGTCGTGACCGCAGCGCTCGTCGCGCCTTGCGGTCGCGCCGGGGTCGCTGCGGAGGGAGGCGTGGGGAGTCGGCTCGCGGGCCAACGTCTCGCACGCCCATCCCGCTAACGAGGCAAGTGCTCGCAGGGCAAGCTGGGCTCGCCAAAGGCCCGCTAGCCGAC
>JANNPN010000107.1:0-30246 GCA_031400185.1 Polyangiaceae bacterium | reverse complement strand
AGCACGAGCGAGCCGGGGGTTGAGCCGACGCGGCTTTGCCGCGGCGGCGAAGGGGGAGAGATCCCCCTTCTGAGCTAGGAGGCTGACCCAAGACAACGCCTCCGCGCGCGCAGCGCGCGGCCGAGCGCGAGCGAGCCGGGGGTTGAGCCGACGCGGCTTTGCCGCGGCGGCGAAGGGGGAGAGAGCCCCCTTCTGAGCTAGTCGACGAGCGGCGCGCCGTACTTGCCGGCGGTGACGACGCCGAACGGGCCTACGGACTGGCCGTGAAAGGCGACGAGGAACTGCGGGAAGCCGCCTTGCCCGAGGGGGGCCGGGAGGCCGTCTTCACCGGCGGTGCGGCAGGCTTGCAGCACGACGGTTCCGGCAGTCGTCGGTGAGGTCGCGAGCGGGACGATCGGCGGGTCGTCGCTCGGGATGCGGGTCGGCGCGACCGGCGCGAACAGCGCGCACGCAAAGCAGACGTCCGGCACCGAAACGATGGTCTCGAGGGTGTCGGTGATGGCGGTGTTGCAGCAGACGTGCGCGCCGCCGAGCACCGCGCTCGGGCGCGCGATCGGCACGATGCTGTCGCCCTGCTGCTCGAGACCCACGATGATGACCTGCGACGTGTCGAGCGTCGACGGATCGAAGGTCGGGATGACGAGCCCTGCGGCGGCGAGCACCGTGGGATCCGGAAGTGCCGTGCTCGTGAAGCCGACGGCGTTGGCGCCGAAGGCGGTGTTGGCGGCGACGTTCGCGATCGTCCACGAGCCGATCAGCTGCGCCGGCGAGATGCCGGGCGGCGGCTGGACGGTCACGATGACGACACCGCGCTGACCGCTCAGGCTCACGATCGGTCCGTGCTGCTCGTTTACCGGCGAGCCCGGCGCCTGCGTCTGGCTCTGGATGCGCGTCGGATCGACGACGATCGTGTCGTTCTCGGTGAGCCCGATCGCGAGGTCGGCGAGGTGGCTGCAGTCGGCGGCGTAGAACACCCAGTGCGTGGTGATCGCCGGCTTCAACAACGTGTCGCCGATGCGGCTCACCACGATGAAGCTCGCGTGACCGGCGGTCACGTCGAACGGAATCACGAGCACGGCGGCCGGTTGCAGGTCGTTCGGCGCCGGCGCCTGCGCCGTGGCGCGCTCCGCCACGACGAGCGCCAGCACAGTCGAGAACGTGAGACCCAGTGCGATGCGCGACATGCCCCTCATGCAACCCCCGAGCGCCATTGTCCCTCACAGCCCGCGCAACCGTCTACACGTGTTCGACGGGCAGGCCTGCGAGGAAGTCCGCGACGGCGGCGTTGAACTCGGCCGGGCGCGCGAGGTTCACGAGGTGTCCCGCGTCCGGGATCTCGACGAGCGTCGCCTGCGGCAACGCGGCCGCGAGCGCTCGGGAGGCGTCGAGCGAGAGGCGATCGCGCCGGCCGACCACGACGAGCGTGGGCATCCGCACACTCGCGAGCGCGGGGGCGTGCTCCGCGACGCTCGATTGCGCGGCGATCACCCCGCGGAGCACGTGTGCGAGGGCGTGCGGCTGGTGCTCGAGAAAACCCCGCCGGACGAGGCTCGCCCCTTGCGGATCGAGGCCCGATGACGGGCCCCAGACGAACTCCGCCCCCGCCGCGTCGAGACCGGCCTGCTCGATCCGGGCCGCGAAGCGCTCCGCCACGTCCGCGTAGCTGCCGGGGCGGTCGGCACCGGCCGGAAACGCGGCGAGTACGAGCGCCCGCGTTCGGTGCGGATGCATTTCCGCGAAGCGGAGCGCGATACCCGCGCCCATGGAAAGCCCGCCGATCACGGCGCGCGCGGCCTTCTCCTGGTCGAGCACGCGCCCGAGGTCGGAGACGAACGCCGCCGGTGTGTACGCGGCGGGGTCGTCCGGGGCGTCGCTCCGCGCGTGGCCGCGGGCATCGAAGCGGACGACGCGGAACCGGTCGCCGAGCGTCCGCGCCTGACCGCGGAAGTTGCGCGCGCTCCCACCGAACCCGTGGCCGAGGACGACGAGCGAACCCGCTCCGTTCGCCTCGACGTGCAGCCGCGGCAGCTCAGTCACGACCCCCGCTCCGCGGCCCGTGCGGCCGGCGTCGCGCGCCGTGGCTTCCGACTTGTCATGCGAGCTGCCGGTCCGAAGAGCCGGTCGGTGATCGCCATCGTCGCGCGCCTCTCCCCCTCAGGGCCGAACGAGGGTGATCATGGCGGGGAGCCGCGTTCAGGTCGAGGGCACGCGGCGGTTCGGTCGAACGAACGCGGCGGGTTCAGTCGCGCGAACGCGGCGCGTTCAGTTCGCGCGAACGCGGCGCGTTCAGTCGCGCGAACGCGGCGCGTTCAGTTCGCGAACGCTGCGCGTTCGAAGCGCAGGACACCGTCGGTCGGCCGGCGTGCGGGTCGGCATCGGGCCGCGAGGTTGATCCGCAGCGCGCGCGTCCGTATGGGCTGGGACCATGAGCCAGCGCCCGACGCTCCTCTGCCCGCGCGGCATGGTGGTCGCGGAGCATTATCTCGCCGCTGCGGCCGGTCTCCGCATGCTGCACGCCGGTGGCAACGCGGTCGACGCGGCGGTCGCCGCGACGCTCGTCGAGGGCCTCGTGAACCCGCACCTGCACACGTTCGGGGGCGAGCTCTCCGCGCTGATCTACACGGCGCACGACCGGCGTGTGCTCGCGGTGAACGGCAATACGCGCGCGCCGCGCGCCGCGACCATCGAGTGGTTCCGTTCGCACGACCTACCGCTGATCCCGATGGCGGGCGTGCTAGCGGCGGGTCCCCCCGCAGCGCCACACGCGCTCCTCGCGACGCTCGCACGTGCCGGTACCAAGCACTTCGCCGAGGTCGCCGCGCCGGCGCTCGAGCTCGCCGAGCACGGGTTCCCGATGCACCCCGCGCTCCGCGGTCCCGCGCCGACCCACCAGTTCGGGGACGTCTCACTCGCCGCGATGGCCGCCACCTTCCGGTCGACCTGGCCGACCTCGGCGGCGCTCTACCTCCCGGGCGGCGAGCTCCCCGACGTCGGCGCGCTCGTGACCAACCGCGACCTCGCGCGCACCTTCCGTACGATGATCGCCGCAGAGGACGGCGCCGTAGCGCCCGGCCGGAGCCACGGCCTGCGGGCCGCGAGCGACGCGTTCTATCGCGGCGAGATCGCCGAGCGCATCGTCGCGCACGCGCAGGCGCACGGCGGGCTCCTCGCCCGCGAGGATCTGCACGACTTTCGGAGCGAGCTCGAGGCGCCGGTGAGCCTCGCGTTCGGGGACTACCTCGTCCACAAATGCGGACCGTGGAGCCAGGGCCCGGTGTTCCTCCAACAGCTGGCGCTGCTCGCCGGCTTCGATCTCCGCGCCCTCGGGCACAACACCGCGGACTACGTCCACCTCGTGACCGAGGCCGCGAAGCTCGCCTTCGCCGATCGCGAGCAGTTCTACGGTGACCCGGAGTTCGTCGACGTCCCGCTCGCCGGACTGCTCGCGCCCGCCTACGCCGACGTCCGGCGCGCGCTCGTCGACCCCGCACGCGCCTCGCTCGAGCAACGGCCCGGCGACCCGCGCAGCGGCACCGCGCTGTTGACGGGCGCAAGTATCTTCACCGCGCGCGACTGGGGCCGCGGCACCGTGTACGTCGCCGCGGTCGACGACAAGCGCAACATGGCGTCGTTCACGCCGAGCGGCGCGTGGATCCCGACGTCACCCGTGATCGACGGCGTGGGCTTCCCGCTCGGAACGCGCGTGCAGACGTTCTTCCTCGACGCGCGCCATCCGAACGCGCTCGTCCCCGGCAAACGTCCGCGCACGACGCTCACGCCGACGCTCGTCACACGCGGCGGCGCTCCCGAGATGGTCCTCGGCACCCAGGGCGGCGACCAACAGGATCAGTGGACGCTGCAGGTGTTCCTGAATCAGGTCGTGTTCGGGATGGAGGTGCAGGACGCGATCGAGGCGGCCCGCTTTTCGTCCGTGCACTTCCCGTCGAGCTTCTACCCCCACCAGGCGATGCCCGGAGGCCTCCGGGTGGAGGGACGGATCGGGGAGCCGGTGCGCGCCGAGCTCACGGGGCGCGGGCACGCCGTCACGGTCGAGGACGACTGGATCGCGGGCGACGTCCTGTGCATCCGCGTCGACGAGCGCCGCGGCGTGCTTCGCGGTGGTGCCGATCCGCGCGGGGAAGTCAGCCGACGGATGCCCTCGTACGCGATCGGCTGGTGAGCCGCGCCGCTACGGCTGCTCCTTGTCCTCGCCCTCGGCCGGCTCGGCTTCGAGCTCGTCAGCGAAGGGGTGGGGCTGGGGGCCCGGCACGATGCCGGCGATGTCCGGATCCTCACCCTCGGGGGCGTCCTCGGGCTTCGTGCCTTTCTCGGCGGCCCGCTGCTCGCGCCGCTGCTCCTTGACCATGCGGCGCTGCTGTCGGGCTTGTTCCTTCTGGCGCTTGGTGACGGAGGTCCGTGACTTACCACCCATGGATGTACCTTCCTTCGTGGGGACGTCGCGGCCGAGCCGCGCGAAACCGAAACGACGCCGCGTGAGCGACGCGACCGGCGCGCACGGTAGCATCGAGAATCCACGCCGACAACCGAGCGCCCTTTGTCACCGTCCCCCTGCCGTCGTAGAGAACGAGTGCTGATCGGCGAGATCTCGGACGTGGACGTCGAGCTTCCCGCCTTGGCGGGAGGTGGCGTGCAGGAACGACGAACGGGACTCAGCATGCTCGAGCGCGTGCTCCGTGTGTTCACGGACATCCGCGCCGGCGAGGGCCCGACGAGCCTCATCCTGTTCGTGAACGTCTTCCTGATCCTGTGCGCGTACTACTTCATCAAGCCGCTGCGTGAGAGTTGGATCGCGGTCTCCGACGTCGCCGGACTCTCGAAGATGGAGGTGAAGGCGTACTCGAGCTTCGGGCAAAGCGTGTTGCTCGCGTTCATCGTGTCGGCGTACGCCCGACTCTCGACGCGCTGGCCGCGCGGGACGCTCATCACGCGAGCGACGCTCGCGTGCATGGCCTGTCTGGTCGTCTTCTGGCTGCTGCAACCGGGGTTCATCCTTGCGAACCTCCCGGGCTCCGGCGTCGCGTTCTACCTCTGGGTCGGCATGTTCGGCGTGTTCATCGTGGCGCAGTTCTGGGCCTTCGCCGCCGATCTCTACACCGACGAGCGCGGCCGCCGCTTGCTGCCGCTGATCGGCATCGGGGCGACCGCCGGCGCGGCCGCGGGCTCGTTCCTGACGGAGCGGCTCGTCCAATCGAAAACCTTCGACAGCGGCACGCTGCTGCTGCTCGCGACGGTCCCGCTCGGCATCTCGATCCTGCTGACCCGCAGCGCCGACGTGCGCGGTCCGCTCGGCACCCCGCGCGCCGAGCGCGCGCAGCCCACGACGCCGGCCGCCGCCGGCGACGGTCACGGCGCCCTCGCCTTCGTCCTCCGCAACCGCTACCTGCTCGCCGCGGCGCTCGTCGCGCTGCTCACGAATTGGGTCAACACCAATGGCGAGAATCTCTTGTTCCGCGTCGTGCAGGAGTCCCTCGAGCAGGAGCGCCAGGCGCGCGGGATCACCGATCAGGCGGCGACCATCAGCTTCGTCCGCGAGGGCACGGCCGCGTTCTACGGCAACTTCTACTTCTGGGTGAACGTGTGCGCGCTGTTCCTGCAGGCGCTGGTGGCGTCGCGTCTCCTCGCCTACGGCGGATTCGGCCCGCTCTTCATGATGCTGCCGGCGATCGCGCTCGTCTCGTACACCTCGATGGCGATCCTTCCCGTGCTGTGGATGGTGCGCATCATGAAGGTCGCCGAGAACAGCACCGACTATTCGATCAACAACACCGCCCGTCAGGTCATGTGGCTGCCCACGACCTCCGAGATGAAGTACAAGGCCAAGCCCGTGGTCGACTCGTTGTTCGTACGCCTCGGCGACGGCTTCGCGGCACTCACCGTGCTGCTCGGGGTGCAGCTCCTGCAGCTCTCGACGCAGCACTTCTTCTACGTCAACGTCGCGCTCGTGATTGCATGGCTCGTCGTCGCCGCGATGATCGTGCGCGAGTTCCACCGCTTCACGGCGCCGCACGCCGACGCCAAGGCCGCGTAGAGCCACCCGGTGAACGTGCGCGTCGACGCTGACCCGAGCCCGGCGCCCGCGCTGCAGCAGCTCGTCGTGCGCGTCGTCCGGCTCTTCGGCATCGAGCGCGGCGAGGTGCGGATCACCGCTTGGAGCGCCCTCGCGCTCTTTGCGATGTCGTGGGCGGCGATCTCCGTCGCGAACGTCGCCGACACCCTTTTCCTGAAGCGCGTCGGCGTCGACCGGCTGCCGTGGGTGTTTCTGTTCAACTCGATCTTGCTGGCCGCCACGACGTTCGCGGTCGGGCGGTTGGCCCTCCGCTACGAGCCGCGTCGCCTGCTCATCACGACCCTCGGCCTGCTGGCACTGGCGCTCCTGCCGCTGTGGCTCCTGGTGATCGCCGAGGTCGGCAGCGCCTTCGTCGTGCTCGCGCTCATGGCGAAGCAGCTCGACGCGATCGCGCTCGTCGTCTTCTGGACGGCGGTCGGGAGCCTCGTGAGCGGTCGCCAGGGGAAGCGCCTCTTCACGCTCATCAGCGCGGGCGGCACACTCGGCGCGATCGCCGGCAGCTTCGCCTCGGGCTGGCTCGGCCGGACGTTCGGGATCGCGACGCTCCTGCCGATCGCAAGCGTCACCATGGTGCTCGCCGGCGCCGCGGTCGTCCCCCTGCTGCGCCTCCAGCGCGCGCGCTACCACCGCGCGGCCCGCACCGACCTCCTCGACGACGACGCGAGCCGGCGTCTCGTGCCGCTCTGGCGCGCCGGAGCGCTCTTTCGCGTGCTGGTCCTGGCCTCGCTCCTCGCGGGCATCCTCGGACCGATCCTGTACTTCGAGTTCGCGTACGTCGCCGACCAGGCGACGCAGGGCCAGGGCGGCGAGCAGCGCCTACTCGACCTCTACGCGCTCTTCCGCGGCTGGCTGAACGTCGGCGTGCTGCTGATTCAGGTCGTCGGGACGCCGGCCGTCTTCCGCCGCCTCGGCGTGCCGCTCGCCTCCGCGCTCTCGCCGCTCATCTACCTGCTCGGTCTCGTCGGGCTGAGCATCCAGCTGAGCCTCGCGGCCGGGATCCTCGCGGTTGCGGGTGCGAACCTCCAGGATCACGCCGTCTACGACCCGGCGCAACGCATCCTCGTGACGCTCTTCCCCGAGCGCGTCCGCGCCGCGGTGACGACGCTGATCGACGGTCCGGTGAAACGCACCGGATCGGTGATCGGCAACATCGTGATCATCACCGCGCTCGCCTTCGGCACCCCGCTCTGGGTCGGCTTCGCCGGGCTCCCGATCGCGGCCGCATGGCTCGTGCTGGCGCTCGTGCTCTGGCGGCTCTACCCGAACCTGCTCTTGCAAGTCGCGACCGCCCGCCGGAACGACTTCGAGGACCCCCCGCCGCTGACCGAGCTGCTCGACGGCGGCACCGTACGCCTGCTCGAGCAAAGCCTCGTCAGCAGCGATCCCGAGCGCTGCCGCGCCGCCTGCGAGATCGTGGTCGAGGCGACGCCGCGCCGCGCCGTGCGCGCGCTCTCCCGCGCGGTCCGCGTCGCGCCCATCGAGCAGCGCCCGCTCCTGGTCGCGACCCTGCACCGCGTCTTGAAGCACGAGGCCGCGGCGAACCTCGTTCACGACGAAAGCGCGCGCCACCTCGCCGCGACGCTCTTGAAGCCCGACGGGCTCGGCGTCCTCGAGCGCGCCCACCTCGTGCAAGCCTACGGCCGCTTGATCGGGGTCGTCGCGAAGGGACGGCCGGAGACGCTCCGCGTGGCGCTCGACGACCCGCATCCCGCCGTGCGGCTCGCCGCGCTCGCGTGCTTTGCGCGGGTCGGCGCGGCCACCACGAGCGAGCTCGACGCCGCGACGAGCTCGGCGCTCGCGAGCTCCGACCCCGACAGCCGCCGCATCGCGCGCGAGGAGCTCCGCGAGGACCTCCGGCGATCGACCGCCGGCGGCACCGCCTGGGAGGCGCAGCTCGAGCACCTGCTCGCCCATCTCGACGAGCCGGCCGATCGCGCGCACACGGCCGCAGCGCTCGCCGAGATCGCCGGCGTCCACGGGGCGCGCCTCGTGCGACACGCGCCCCGCATCCTGGTCCACCGCCTCGACCCGCATGCCGCCGTGCGGATCGCGGTGCTCCGGTTCGTCGGCAACGCCAGCGTCGCCGAGTCGGCGCGCGACGTCGTGCACCACCTCACGTCCGACGACCGCGACGAGGTCGCCGCGGCGCGCGAGGCGCTCCGCGCCCTCGGGTCCGAAGCCGTCGACGTCCTCTTGCACACGCTCCGCTTCGGACGCTTTCGCGCGCGCCAGGCCGTCCTGCCGATCCTGATCGGGCTCCCCGTCGACGGCGAACGGCTCGGTGCGCTCGTCGACCGCGAGATCGACGTCATGCGCCGACTCATCGTGCAGGCGGAGGTGCTGCGGGCGGGCGACGTGTCGGACGCGGTGCTGCAACGCATCCACGAGCGGATCGACGAGAGCTCGCACACCGCGGTGCTCTTGATCGCCGCCGTGCAAGACGACGACCGCCTCGCTCGCGTCGGGCGCCTGATCGGTCGAACGCACAGCGTCCGCGACCGCGCGCTCGTCCTGGAAGCGCTGGAGGCATTGCTCCCGCCGAACGACCGCGAGCGCCTCTTGCCGCTCCTCGAGGAAGGCAGCTCGACGTCGCTCGCCCGCACCGCCGCCGAGGCGCTCGGGCGGCCGTTCCCGTCCTTCGAGGAAGCGGCCGCCGAGGTGCTCGCGGGCAGCGACGGACTCAGTCAGGATCTGCTGCGCGGCACGCTCGCACCGGACGTACTGGCACGCCTTACCGGCGCCGTGTCATACGAACGCACGGACCCGACGATGACCCACGTCGACATGATCCTGCTGCTTCGCCGCCTCGACCTCTTCTCGGGGCTCACGACGCGCCAGCTCGCGGAGCTCGCGCGCGTGGTCGCCGAGCGCCAGGTCGCCGCCGGCGAGGCGATCGTCCGCGAAGGCGAGTTCGACGCCCAGATGTACTTCATCGTCGACGGCCACGTGCGGATCCTGAAAGAGGACGTGCCGGTCTCGGCCCTCGGTCCGGGCGAGTTCTTCGGCGAGATCGCGCTCTTCGACGGCGAGCAACGCTCGGCCTCGGTCGTCGCCGAGAGCGCCGTGCACCTCCTCCGGCTGGATCGCCAGGACCTCTTCGAGGTGATGGAGGAGCATCCGGCGATCGCCGTCGCGATCTGTCAGACCTTGAGCCGGCGCATCCGGGAGCTCCTCGACGAGCGCCTCGACGCCAACCTCGCGCACGGTCTCGCGCACGACGCATCCCGCGACGATGGCGACTGAGGCGACGGGCGGGACGCGGCACTATCCGCTCGACGGGGCGGACAACTTTCGCGATCTCGGCGGCTACGCGACGAGCGACGGCCGCGTCGTCGCCTGGGGCCGGCTCTTCCGCTCCGGCCATCTCGGACATCTGACGCGCGCCGACCTTGCGGCCGTCGACCAGCTCGGCATCCGGCTGGTGTGCGACCTCCGTTCCCCGTCCGAGCGCGACGACGTCGTGAGCCGCTTCCCGTCCGGGACCGAGGTGAAGGTGGTGACGCTGCCCGTCGACTACCCCGCGCTCGAGCCGGGCCTCGTGCGTCGCCGGCTGCTCGGCCGCGACTTCGCCGCGGGCGCGCTCGCCGAGACGGTGCTCGCCGCCTATCGCGCGTACGTCACCGACTTCGCGCCCGCGTTCGCCGGCATGCTCCGCGCGCTCGCCGAGCCCGGGCACGTACCGGCGCTCATGCACTGCAACGGAGGAAAGGACCGCACCGGCTTCGCGGCCACGATCGTGCTGCTCACGCTCGGCGTGCCGCGCGCGACGATCGTCGACGACTATCTGCTGACGAACCACTTCACGCGTTGGACCACGCGGCGGCGGGTGTGGCTCGTGTTCCTCGCGTCGCGGCTCTCGGTCCGCCCGCGCGAGATGCGCACGCTGCTCGAGGCGCGCGAGCCGTACCTCGACGCCGCGTTCACCGCCATGGAGGAGCGCTTCGGCTCGATCGAGACGTACCTCCGCGAGGCGCTCGGGGTGACCGACGAGCTGCGCGAGCGCCTGCGCGCGGCGCTCTTGGTCTGAGTCGCGCGCCGCACACCCATCTCGCCGCGGTCCGTGTTCCCCGCTACAACGTGGCGCTCATGCGTGTCGTCGCCCTCGTCGTGGTCGTCGTGTCGTTGCTCCCCGCGGTCGTGCACGCGGGCCCGCCCGTGCCCAAAGCGAGCGCGGCCACACCCACGGCCGGCGGCGCGGCGGCCGACGCGTACACGTGCCCGATGCACTGCGAGGGCGAGAAGACCTACGACGAGGCGCACCGCTGCCCCGTGTGCGGCATGGCCCTCGGGCTCGCCGATGCGCCGCACTACCGCGTCGACGTGACGCCGGAGGCGCCGATCCTCCCCGGCGTCGAGACCACGCTCACGTTCACGATCGCAGATCCGGACGGCAAACCGGTCCGCCGCCTCGAGGTCGTCCACGAGAAGCTCCTGCACCTGCTCATCACCTCCGCCGACCTGGCATGGTTCGCCCACGAGCACCCGAGCCGCCGCCGCGACGGCACGTTCACACTCCGCATGACGTTCCCCGCCGCGGGCCGCTACACCCTCTTCCACGATTTCACCCCGCCGCGGGTCGGCATGCAGGTGGTGCCGGTCGACGTCACCGTCGAGGGCCCGCCGCTCGCACCGACGCCGCTCGTCGTCGACGCCGATCGTCCGAAGACCGTCGACGGCTACACCGCGGCGCTGACCCCGTCCGCGCCGCTGGTCGCGGGCAAGAACCTGTCGCTTGCCGTATCGCTCAGCCGTGAGGGCACTCCCGTCACCGACCTCGAGCCCTTCCTCGGCGCCATGGGTCACTTGATCATCGTGAGCGCCGACCGCACCCGCTTCGTCCACAGCCACCCCGTCGAACGCAGCGGAGCACGCCCGACGCGCGGCCCGGAGATCAGCTTCCAGTGCCACTTCCCGGCGCCGGGGACCTACAAGGCGTGGGCACAGTTCCAGCGGAGGGGGCAGGTGCTGACGGTGCCGTTCACGATGGAGGTGCGGGGGAGCTGAGCAGCCGCGCGGCGCCGGGTCAGCCCGGTACATCGGCTGGATCGAGCAGACCGCGGCGGCGCCAACCAACCGCCAGCAGCCACGTCTTCGCCTACTGCACCTTGATCTCGCCGGCGTCCACCTTGGCGAGCAGGTCGTGGATCCGCTCTTTCAACGCGCCGATCTCCTTCGTGGTGAGGCCGAGCTGCACCTTGCCGGGAGCGATGCGCACGCCCTTCTTCGGATCGAGCGGCGCGGTCGGCCGCGTGACGCGGAGAATGCCCTGGGGGTCGGCGTCCATGTCGAAGAGCGACGCCAGCCGCTCGACCTCCTCCGCGGGCAGCGCACGCAGGCGGGCGATCGGGTCGGCGCGGAGCCACGGGACGCGGATCTTGTTCCAGTTCGGGACGAAGAAATTCCAGGGGAACCCTTCGAACGCGATGCCGTTGTCGATCGCGAAGATCCGGGGGTCGCGCGGGTCCGTGGAGATCAGGAAGTTCCCCTCGCGGCCGTCGCGGTGGTCGATGAGATACGTCACCAGGTTCATGTCCGCGAGGTGCTCGCCGAACGCCGGGTTCTCCGCGATGTGCTCCTCGATGTCATCGTCGAGGTCGTCGACGACCTCGACGTCGTTCATCCAGACCGCGAAGAGTCCGAGCACGCACGACGTCCCGGCGACGCTCGGCTGGGCGTCGGCGTCGACCGGCTCGTACACGTCGAGCGGGATGCAGCGCGGGACCGGCGTCGGGACGACGTAGTCGGCCTCGTCGAAGAGCCAGCGCTGGATGACGTAGGCCGCGAACTCCTTCCGCGGTGAGTTGTTCCAGCCGTCGAGCGTCTTCGCGGGAAAGCGCTTCCACTTGACCTTCAACGTCTGCCCGTCGGCGAACTGCACGACGAAGCGCGACGCACCCGTGACACCGCTTCCCGCCCCCTTCACCTCTTTGATGGTGAAGTCGTCGAACGCGAGCTTCAGGTCGAGCACCGACGGCGCCATGGGCCAGTTCCGCGGCAGCGTCTTTCCGCTGCCGGCATGCGCCTGCTGCTCGGTGAAGAGGTACTGCGCCGCGCGGTACGTGAGCTGGGCGATCAGCTCGCCGCGGTACGCCGGCGTCGCCTCGGTGAATACGACCAGCACGAACTGATGGCCGTCCGGCGCCCGCACGATGCCGGCGTCGGCGTAATCCGGCCCCCACGTGCCGCTCTTCGCGTAGACCTCGAGGCCGGGGATGCGCGCCGCGCCGCCGGCGATGCGGCGGGCGAGGTGCGGCTGCTGCTTCGGGTCGCGCTTCATCCGCCGACGCACCGTCGCCGAGTCTTCCGGCGTCAACGCGCGGTCGGTCGCGAGGAGCGTCAGGAGCTTCGCCGTCCCGATCGCGGTCATCGCCTGGCGGTTCGGATACTCGCCGTCGTCGCTCGCGAGCCCGCCCTTCACGGTGCGATCGCGGAGGAACTGGCGATCGCGGCCGCCGAGGTCGCCGCCGCCGTCGTAGGTCGGGTTCACGCAGTGCAGGTCGTCGATGCCGAGCGACTCGAGCCAGCGCTTCACGGTCTGCCGGCGGTCGCGGTAGGTGCGGTACTGGTCACCGGGAAGCTCGGGTCCGGGGCTCGTGTTGGTGAGATGGGCGAAGACCTTCTGGGTCGCCGCGTTGCTGCTCTGGCGGATCATCGCCTCGAGCTGCGCGTCGAGCGCGGGATCGATCGTGAGCTTCCCCTCCTCCTGCCACGCGTACGCCGCCATGAGGTACACGAACTTGACCACGCTCGCCGGGTAGATCGGCGCGTTGCCGCCGACGTGCGCGAGCCGCGGCGGGCCATCCTTCGGAAGATCGAGGAGCGCCACGCCGACCTTGGCACGCCGGATGCCCGGGTCGGGCGCGGTGAGCGTCGCCATCGTGCGATCGAGGAAGGTCTGGAGGTCGGGCGACGCCTGAATGGTCCCGAGATACTCGCGCGCCGCGGACGCGGGCGGCGGGGCGGCGCGCGCCACGGTCGCGAGCGACGAGAGGGCGATGGCGGCGAGGATCCAACGAGCACGAGGTCGCATGCGCACGGCACCATAGCGGAGAACCCCAGGGTCCGTCAGCGGCTCATGTGGTTTCTCCACCTGGCGATTTCCGCTAGAAACCGGCCCCCGACCATGGAGGGGACATGATGCAGCGGTGGCGACGCGACCTCACGGCAGCGGTGCTCGGCGGGGTGCTCGGCGCCGCCGCGGTTGCCGAAGCCTTCCAGCCCCCCGCGCTTTCGGCCGCCCAGCAGGCGGCGTTGAAGAGCAACTTCGCGCTCTGTCTCAGCAAGCTGAAGGGTCCGTACACCGAGAACTTCTGCCTCTGTCGTGACGGTGAGAAGCGCGGCGTCCTGGCTCCGAACGGCGCCGTGCGCGTCCCGTGCGCCAACCCCATCTTCTGCTCCGCCTACCGCGCCCCGTGGGCCGAAGCGCTCATCAAAGAGCGCATGTACCTTGCGAACATCTTCTCGCGCGACGGCTACTACTGGTCGAGCTTTCCGAACCCCCACGACCTGGTCCGCGGCTACATCCTCGAGAAGTACTTCGTCGAGACCCACCCGACGCACAAGCTCGCGCTCATGAAGCAGTACCGCGGCCTCTCGAGCGCCGAGGACGAGACCCCGGCGGGCATGGCCTTCTTCGAGAAGTATCTCGGGTCCGACGCGTTCGACCCGAACCAGCACTTCCTGCTCGCCTACGAGCTGCAGCGCCGCTACTTCGTCCGCGACGACGTCGGACAGGTCCAGAAGGTCCGCAACATGGCCGTGCGCATCGAGCAGCAACGCGCCGACTTCAAGCCGCTGAAGGACGCGACCCACAATCAGGTGTCCGCGGGTCTGCTGCCGGGCCTCGCCGCGTACCGCGCGAAGCTCGGACCGGGGGGCGTGCGCGATCAGGTCGACGACCTGATCCGCGAGATCCAGAAGCTCACGGTGCTCGACGAGAGCGCGCTCGCCCCGCAGGTGCAGGCGATCACCGACCCGGACGTCCGCGACCAGATGACGCGCCTCTTGCCGACGGCGGCGACGACGCCCATCGAGGCGATCGAGGCGATCGGCACGATGATGGCGAACGCGCGCCGCGCCGCGCTCACCCGACGGATCGCGCCCGCCGACATGCGCCGGCTCGTCGACCTCGACATCACCGCCGCACAGGTACTGCAGCAACGCGTGAGCACGCTCCTCGCCGATCCGAACGTGACCGCGAAGCAGCACGTGCAGATGCTGCGCGCCCTCACCGACGCGGCCTACGGCGCCGGCCTGCTGAACGCGCGTGAGCACGACTCCGCGACTGCGGCGCTCCGCGAGCTCGCCGCCAAGGACGAGCCCGAGCGGGTCGAGTTCGCCCGTCGGCTCCGGGCGGCCCAGCGCGTCACCGAGTGGGCGCAGGGGAACACCGAGCTCGCGTTCGCCGAGGTCATGGACGCGTGGTCCTTCCTTCTCCCCGACTCGGCGAAGATCCGCGACGACGTGCTGCGCGGCTCGCCGCTCATCCTCTACGCCGAGGTGGCGCGCCGGCTCGACGACTTCGTCGCGGGCGGCAACCGTCCGAAGCACCGCTTCTTCGACGAGACCGTCGAGAGCGACGTGCGCGCGCTCAACCCCGGGCTCGCGTACGGCCGCCTGCGCGTCGGCCCGAAGGACCACGGCTATCAACGCGACGAGATCGTGGCGCTCACCGAGACGCCCGCCGACCTCGACCCCGCGGCCGGCATCCTGACGCAAGGCGAAGGCAACGTGCTCTCGCACGTGCAGCTCCTCGCGCGCGCGCTCGGCATCCCGAACGTCGTCCTCGGGCCGCGAGCCTTCGATCGGCTCCGCATGCACGACGGGAAGGCCGTGGTGCTGATCGCGACCCCGGGCGGACGCGTGATCATCGAGGAAGCCAGCCGTATGACGGCCGAGGCCCGGACGGCCTACGACGAGTACACGCGCAACCAGAGGCGGCAGAACGCGGGCAGCCTCGGGGGCCGCGGCGGGAAGCGCCTCCACATCGACCGGGCCAAGCTCGACCTCGGCCCGAAGCTGACGATCGACCTGAAGGACGTCCGCCGCAAGGACTCCGGAGTTTTCTGCGGGCCGAAGGCGGCGTTCCTCGGCGAGCTGAAGTCGATCTTCCCCGACAAGGTCGCACGCGGAATCGTGGTGCCGTTCGGCGCGTACTACGACCACTACTCGAACGCGAAGGTGATCGTCCCCGCCTCGCTGCGCGGCCAGAGCATCGCGAGCGCCGGCGAGCCGTTGCCGGCCTTCGTCGAGCGCACCTACACCACCTTCTTCGGCGAGCTCACCGCCGCCGGGAAGAGCGAGCGCGAGCTCTCCGCGTGGATCGAGCCGCGCCTCGAGGTGATCCGCACGACTATCCGCGAGACGCCGCTCAATCCCGCGCTCCGCCAGGCAATCCGCGACGGACTCGCCAAGAACGGCCTGCTCACGAGTGGCGACGCGACCGTCGGCTGCTTCGTCCGGAGCGACACCAACGTCGAGGACCTCGACAACTTCAACGGCGCCGGCCTGAACCTCACGGTGTTCAACCGACGAACGCTCGACGACATCTACTCCGGGCTGAGCGAGGTGTGGGCCTCGCCGTTTCAGTTCCGCTCCTTCTCGTGGCGCCAGACGCTGATCGACGACCCGGTGTGGGTGCTGTCCTCGGTCGTCATCCTCGAGTCGGTGCCGTCGGAGAAGTCCGGGGTGCTGGTCACCGCCGACGCGACGACCGGCGACCCCGGCAAGATGCTGGTCGCGACGTCGGAGGGCGTCGGCGGCGCCGTCGACGGCACGTCGGCCGAAACCCTCCTCTGGTCGCCGCAGGGGGTCGAGATCATCACGCTCTTCAAGTCGCCGTGGAAGAACTCGCTCGACGCGCAGGGCGGCAGCCGCGCCGTACCGTCGACCGGGAGCGACACCGTGCTCGCGCCGGACGAGCTCCAGCAGCTGATCGACGCCGGCAAGGCGATCACCAAGCGGTTCACGCCGGTCTTGAACGCCGCCGGCCAGCCGAAGCCGTGGGACATCGAGTTCGGCTTCACGAAGGGCAAGCTCTGGCTCTTCCAGTGCCGCCCGTTCCTCGGGAACGACGAGCTGAAGAACATCCCGGCGCTCGCGGCGCTCGACGGGCCGGCGAGCCCCAAGCGGGCGAGCACGCTCTCGCTCGCGCAGGTGATCCGATGAGGCGCCACGGGCCGACGCGGCTCGGCGCGCTGGTCGCGGCACTCGTGCTCGCGCTCGCGGCAGGGCGCGCGCAGGCCGCCCTCGAGAACGCCGGCGACGCAACGTGGGACGGCAGCGCGCCGCCGCAGGGCGTCTACTTCCATTGGTACGAGCCCTCCTTCTACGCGGGATTCGCGCCGCGGACGCAGGACCCGGCCCGCCTCCACATCGAGCTCGCGCGCGGCAATCAGGTGCGGGCGACGGTCGTCCTCGGCGACGCCGAGCTCGACGCCTACCTCGGCGACCTGCAGCAGCGCCGCACCGTCATCCAGGAGCTGGTTTACGCGGGGGTCATCACGCTCACCACCAACCGCGAGTGGGAGCGCTTCACGCAGGCCCTCGACGACAACGGCGTCGCCGCCGCCGTCGCGGCACGCGCCAGCGGCACGCCCGAAGCGTATCGCGCGAAGGCCCTCGCGATCATGAAGACGCTGAACCCCGAGCGCGTCTTCGCGATCACGCTGCCGCTCGACGCGATCGCCGCGCGCTGGCAGGCGGCGCTCGCGACGATCGACGTCGGCAACGCGACCGGCCGCCTCGACGCCGCGAACGCCGTACTGCCGGGGCGTCTCGCCCTCGAATCCGTCCCGCCGGCACTCGACGCCGTGCTGGGGCGTGCGCTCGACGGCGCTCGCAGCAGCACGCCCGACGCGGCCGCGCTCACGAGCCTCATCGAGCAGGCGAGCGGCGGCCGGTATCGGGTCGTCGGCGGCGCGGTCGTCGCCAACGAGTTCACGACGCTCTATCCGGCCGGCACCGCCGAGGCGACGACCACCTACAAGGGCGAGAAGCTGCCCGACTTCGGCGTCACCGGCGTCTGGCCGCTCATCCGCCGCACCAACGGCCGCGGCATCCTCGGCATGGTCGACTACCTCTCGCCGAACCCGGGCTACGGCTTCATCAGCATGCTGCCGTACCAGCACGCCGGCGGCATCGCGTACAACGCGTTCCACAACGCGGGCGTCCGCTGCCAGCTGAACAACACGCCCTTCCTGCCGAGCGCGTGGCGGAAGGTCGCGGGCGAGCGCAGCGGCAAGCCCTACGAGAACCTCTGGATCGTCGGCCGCGGGCCGACGTCGCATGGCTGCACGCGGCTCCCGTCGGGTCACATGGCGGAGCTGCGCCAGCTCGTGCCGTCCGAATCCGACACGCTCACGCAGGTGAAGACGTACCGCAACCTCCCCGGCTGCTACGACGCCTTCGACATCGACGGCGACGGCAAGGACGAGGTGATGGGCGTGCAGTACTACCTCGCTTACCGCAGCAACGAGCACACGCCGGTGCGCGCCTGGGTGACGAACCGCCGCGAGCCGTTCTACCGCTGGCTCTACGGCGACAACATCGAGCTCGGCGCCGTCGGCCAGGCCCGCATCAAGAGCGTGCCGGTCTGCCGCTTCGTCGGCAAGAAGGCGTCGGAGCGTGCGGTGCTCCGCGACCTGCCGCTCCACGAGGCGACGTACCCGCCCGAGCCGATCCAGTTCTTCCGCAGCAAGGTGGCGTTCGACAGCGCCCCGGGGTTCGAGTTGAATCGCGAGCTCCGCAAGATCGGCGCCGGCCACACGCTCGATCGCGCGCGCTTGCTGCTCAAGTAGATCCGACCCCCCGAAGGAGACTGCCGATGCGAACCTGCCCAAAGGGGATGCTGGTTGCCGCCGTGACGTCGCTCGTCGTGAGCCTCGCGCTCGTGGCGGCGCGGCCCGCCGCGGCAAAGGATACCGCCGCCCCCGCGCTCAAGGGCGACCGTGCCGAGCGCGGGCTCATGGTCGAGGAGCCGCCGCGCTACGGCGTCTTCTACGACGAGGCCGAGCCGTCCTTCTACACGGGATTCGCACCGCGCGCGCAGGAGGCGGCGCGTCTCCACGTCCATCTCGGACGCGGCAATCAGCTGCGGGTGACGGAGGTGCTGTCGGACGAGGTGATCGGCGAGTACGCGCGCGACCTCGCCACCCGCGAGCGCACCTACCGCCGCCTGATCGACGGCGGCCGGCTCGAGCTCACGCAGAACACGAGCTTCGAGGCCTTCGCGGGGACGCTCGCCGACGTCGGGCTCGAGCGGCTCGTCGCCGAGGAAGGCGGGCTCGCGCCCGCGGCGCTCCGCGAGCGCAACCTGAAGCTCATCGAGCGGCTGAACCCCGGCCGCGTCTTCCGGATCACGATTCCCGTCCGGAAGCTCGCGGCGCGCTGGGTCGACCAGGTGACGGCGGCGGACCGGACGCGGCTCGACGGCGCGCGCCGCCTCGAGCTCCTGAACCAGCTGTTGCCGACGCGCCTCTGGCTGAGCGACGTGCCCGCCGGCACCGCGCCCGCGCTCGACGACCTCGTGCGCCAGGCGCCCGCGACGAGCACCGACGCGGCGGGAATCGACGCGATGACGCCGGCCTATGCCGCGCTGCTCGCCCGGGTCGGCGGCCATCTGTATCCGGTGCGGGACGGCGTCGTCACCTTCGACGAGTTCACCGCGATCTACCCGGTCGGCACGGTCGCCGCGTACACCAGCTGGCGCGGACGCGCGATCCCGCAGTACCCGACGCCGGGCCGGCGCGCGCTCACGACCCATCAGCGCTCGCTCGTCGCCGACCACATCCCGATCGACGACTCGTACAGCTGGTCGCCGTGGCTGCCGTACATGCACGTCACGCCGACGATGCACAACGCGATTCACACGCCGTGGTGGAAGATGCGGCCGTCCGACGCCTCGTTCCTGCCGGCCGCGTGGCGGTCGGTCACGCACGGGAGCCGCGACGGGAAGCCGTTCCAGAAGCTCTGGCTGCTCTCGCGTGGCCCGATGTCGCACGGCTGCACCCATTTGAACACCGGCCACATCGCCGAGCTCCGCCAGCTCCTGCCCGCGGACTCCGATCAGCTCTACGCGGTCGACGTGTTCCTCACCCGCTCCGAAGACTACGACGTCTTCGACGTCGACGGCGACCTGACCCCCGAGGTGATGGGCGTCCGCTACTTCATCGCGTACTCCCTGACCGCCGGAAAGCCGGAGCGCCTGCGGGTCAAGAACGAGCGCCGCGCGTACTACGAGTGGCTCTACGGCGGCGACCTCGGGTTCGAGGGCGACCAGGGCGTCTTCCACGAGGTCCGCGACGCGCGCTTCGTCGGACGCGATGCGCGAAACGGGCGGAGCTACCAGAAGCTCCTCCTGCGCGAGGCCGACTACCAGCCCGAGACCGTGCAGTTCTACCGCATGGTCGACATCCCGTTCGCGCGGGCGCTCCGCCAGGTGTGCGTGGACGAGCCGGAGCCCGACGCGTTGAAGCGTTCCTCCGAGGGCGACCGTCGCGAGGCGAAGATCCAAGTGCTGCGGGCGACGAGCGACGAGGCGCCCCGGCGCGCGCGGCGGCGGCGCTAGCGCTCAGTCGAAGCGTGCGGAGGCGAAGATCGCGTGGACGACGCCTCGGCACGCGCGAACGCTTCCGTCCGCACCGAAGAGTACGGTGACGGTGCGGACGCCGTTCGCCGTCGGTTGGTAGGCGTTCCAGACCGCCATCCGACTGGGCCGACGGCCCGTGCCTCGATCGTGAGGACGCCGTCGACGCCCCCGAAGCCGACCGCTGTCCAGCCCTCGATGAGCCCGGCCGTGAGCCGGCCCGCGGCGCTCGCGACCGCAACCCCGGCGGGCATCGCGGCGGTCGTCGGGGGCGGGAACGTCACGACGTGACCGACGACGTAGGTCGACGCGTTCCCCGGCTCGCGCCCGTCGAGCGCGTCTGCGCTTGCGGGCACGTCGAGCGCGCGCGCTTGTGCGCGACGACGAGGCGAAACGCGAGCCCGCAGAAGCGTGTCGTGAAGCGTGGGCCCTCGCCGAAGAGCACGACGGGACCGGCAACGTCGAGGCGCACGTCCGCGTCTAGCGCGAGCGGAAGCCGTGCGAGCTCGGCCCGCGCGCCGCCCGGCGGACCGCAGCGACCGCGACCCGCGAGCACGGCGAGCGCGACGCCGAGCGCCGGTAGGCTCGATGCGGCGGAGAGCAGGAGCGGCACGGGCCGCTCGTCGTAGCGGACGACGTGGCCGCAGCGAGCATGGCGGCTAGGAGCGTGACCCACGACGCACCCTCCGCGCGCGCCGCGCGCGGCCGAGCGGAGCGAGCCGGGGAGTGAGGCTCCGTCGGGCTGTGCCCGATGGAGCGAGGGGAGAGATCCCCTCGCTTGAATAGACCCAGCTACGCGCAGCGTTGCGCCCCGGCGGGGCGGCCGCTAGCAGGCGACCCATGCGCCGCGACGACCGCCGGCTCGTGACGCTCCTCGGCAGCGCGATCTTCTTCGAGGGCTATGGACGCTCGCTCGTGACGGTCGCGCTCGCCTACGTCGGCGCCGACCTCGGGGCCTCGTCCGACGCGCTCTCGTACGCGCTCGCGGCGATCGCGACGGGCTCGCTCGGCGTGCTCGTGCTCGGACCCGTCGCCGACCGCATCGGCCGCCGGCGCATGCTGCTCGTGAGCATCGTCCTCTTCGCGCTCTTCGGCGCCGCGACGGCGCTCACCGGATCGCTCGCGGCGCTCGTCGTGTGGCAGCTCGCGGCGCGCGTCTTCCAGGAAGGCGCCCTCTTCACCGCCGCGGTGCTCGCCGCCGAGGAGACGGCGTCGGAGAGCCGCGCCGAGGCGCAGGGCGTGCTCGGGACGATGAACGCGCTCGGGGCTGGGTTCGCGGCGCTCCTGCTCGCCGCGCTCGACTGGATCCCGGGCGGCTGGCGCGGGCTCTGTCTCGTGAGCCTCGTGCCGCTGGCGCTGGCGCCCGTGCTTCGCCGGCGGCTTCCGGAAAGCCGGCGCTGGCTCGCGCGCAGCGGGCCGGCGGCGACGCTGCCGCCGCCCGCGTATCGCGGCCGCCTGCTCGCGGCGCTCGCCGTGGTCGCGCTCGCCATGAGCTACGACGTCGCGGCGTTCGCGTTCGTCACCTACGTTCCCGTCACGCTCTACGGCTGGAGCGCGGGCCAGGTGAGCGCGATGTTCATCGGCGCCGGCCTGTTCGGCCTCCCCGGCTGGTCGCTCGGCGGCATCCTCGCCGACCGCCACGGCCGCCGGCCGATCGGCGTCCTGTTCCTCCTCGGCCTGACGGTCGCGGAGCTCGTCTTCTTCCTCGGTGGGCGCTGGGCGCTCTGGCCCGGCTTCGCCGCGATGGTCTTCTTCCAGGGCGGCAAGATGACGATCATCCGCGCCTGGGCCGCCGAGCTTTTCCCGACGAGCTTCCGCGGCGCGGCGGCCGGCTGGCTCACCGCCGCGGGCGCCGTCGGCGGCATCGCCGGGCTCGCGCTCGCGGGCGCCCTCGCCCCGGTCCTCGGCGGGATTCATCTCGCGCTCGCCGTCGTCGCGGGGGGTGGCGTGCTCGCGGCGATCGCGGTCGTGGCGTGGCTGCCGGAGACGCGGGGTCTGGAGCTCGAGGCGAGCGCGCCGGAGGCGGCGGCATAGCGGCTGCGCGCCAAGAAGCGGACCGCTCAACCCACACCGGACCCCGAGAGGTTCGTCAGGCTGGACGAACGACCCGAGCGTACTCCGGGTCTTCCCGAGCTGCCCTAGAGGCGCGCCGACGCCGCCATCAGCGATACGACATCTCTCCAGTGACTGTGTGCGCTCAAGGACAAGGCGAACAGTTTTCGGTTGCCTTCGACCACGGATTGTATAACATAGCCCTAACAAGATGGCACGACGCGTGCGACAGCTGTGCCTCGAGCTCCCGCCGCAGCGTACGTGGGGCGGTCGGCGGGCAGGCGCCGGGCGAAAACCACTGGGTGCCGAGGCCGGGATGCCGCACCGGCGACGAGCGCACTTCGGGCGGCCACTGCCTGCGCACGTCACACTCCGCATGCGCGCCGGCGTGCCGTCGCTTCGCACCGGCCCCATCGTTCGCGAGCTCGAACGGAGCTTTCGCGCCGCTCGTGCACGGAAGGGCTTCCGCCTCGTGCAGTACTCGCTGCAGGGGAATCATGCGCACCTCATCGTCGAGGCGCGCGATCGCGACACGCTCGGGCGCGGCATGAAGGCGATCGGGGCGCGGGTGGCACGCGCGGTAAATCGCGTCGCAGGACGAACCGGGCCCGTGCTCGCCGACCGCTATCACCTGCGTGTGCTGGCGACGCCGAAGGAAGTCCGGAACACGCTACGGTACGTCCTGCTGAACGCGCGCCGCCACGCCGCAACGGCGCGTACCGCGGTCACGAAGGCCGTGCGGCTCGACCCGGCATCGTCCGCGCATTGGTTCGAAGGCTGGAAGTGGCGACCTCCCGTGACCGGGAACGCTCGAGCCCGCGGCCCGTCCGACCGACCACCGGTGGCGCGAGCGAAGACCTGGCTTCTCGCAATCGGCTGGCGGCGGCATGGATTGCTCGATCCGGCCGACGTACCGGGCGTTCCGTCCGGCGGATGAGCTCGCGGCGAGCGCCGCGATCGCCGCGTCGACCCGTCACTGTCAGGGCGAATCGTGTCGACGGAGGCGTCGGGGCTCCGAGCCCCAGACGACGCGCGACTCGCGCGGATCGCGGTGTGCGGCGTCGAACGGCCACACGGGGATACGATCCCGATCGTCCTCGTGGGTCCGGAGATAGCCGACGACCGCGTTCGTTCGGGCGCTCGGCGTCGCTCAGGCGAAAGGCTCGAAGAGCTCCAGCATGTCGCGAAATGCGCGGTCGGTTGCGACCGGCTCGTGGCGCGCGCCCTCGTCGCGCATGAAGGTGTGCTCCGCGTCGTAGAGCCGGACCTGGCAGGCCGTGCCGGCGTCCGCGAGCGCGCGGTGGATCTTGGCGCGCGCGTCGGCCGGGATGTGCGGGTCGCGCGTGCCCCAGACGAGAAGCAACGGGCCGCCGATCGACGCAGCCGCCGCGAGCGACGGCGCGCTGCCGTGCGCGCCGCCGACGGTGTCGGAGTGGAGGCCGGTCGCGTAGAAGCACGCGGTCGCCTTCACCATGGGATCGGTCGCCGCGCGAAATGCGAGGTGGCCGCCGATGCAGAACCCGCAGGCGAGCAGGCGCGCGGGATCGACCCCGGCGTCGTGCTGCATCCATGCGAGCAGCGCGCGCCGGTCGTCGTCGAACGCGGCGAGCGTCATGCGCTCGGTCGTGTCGAGGGCGAGCTGGCGATCGCGCTCGAAGTCGAGTGCCCGTCCGGCCGGTAACTCGCGGGCGAAGATCTCGGGCGCCACGACCACGAACCCGTAGCCGGCGAGGCGCTGGCAGACGCGCAGGTGCGGCGGCGTCAGTTGGAAGATGTCCGAGTACGCGAGCACGCCCGCGTAGCGCCGGCCCACGGCACCCTGCGGACGAAACACCGCGCAGCGGATCGCCGCGCCCCCGGACGACGCGACGGCGGCGGTCTCGATCGTGACGTTCATGGCTCGCGTCTACGTGCGGCGGCGCGGCGCCGCAACCAGCGGAGGCTCCTCATTGCTGACGGAGGCCGAGCTCGGCCGCACGGGCACGGTCCGCCGCAGCGAGGTCGAGCTTGCCGACCTGCTCGTACGCGTTCGCGCGGTTCGCGAGGCCGATCGCGAAATCCGGCATCAGACGGATCGCTTCGGAATACTCCGCGATCGCCTCGTCGTGTCGCCCCTTGGCCGCGAACGCGCGTCCGAGGTTGTTGTGCGCCTCGACGTGGTCGGGGGCGAGCCGAACCGCGGCCTCGAAGTGCCCGAGGGCCGCGTCGATCTGCCCGCTCCGCGCGAGCGTCGTGCCGAGGTTGTAGTGCGCGTCGGCGTACTCCGGCTGCAATGCGATCGCCCGCCGGTAGTGCTGGAGCGCCTCGTCGGTCCGGCCGAGCTCCGCGAGCGCGTCGGCGAGGAAGCATTCCGCCTCCGGCGAGTCCGGGCTGAGCTCGAGCGCACGGCGCTCGTGCACGACGGCCTCGTCCAGCTTTCCGAGCGCGCGGAGTGCCGCGCCGAGCCGGACGTGCGAGGGGGCATGGTCCGGACGGAGGTCGACGGCGGTCTGCAGCTCGGCGGCGGCCGCGGGCCAGTCGCGGAGCTTCACCAGCGTCTCACCGAGGTTGAGCTGGGCTTCGGCGTATCCGGGGACCCGGCGGAGCACCTCGCGGAAGGTCGCCAGCGCCTCCGCGTCGCGGTTCGCGTCGCGGAGCGCAAGGCCGTAGTTGTTCCGCGCGTCGAGGTAGTCCGGCACGATCGCCAGGGCGGCCTCGAACTGCGCGCGCGCCTCGTCGGGACGGCCGGCGTTCCGGTACGCGATCCCGAGGTTGTTGTGCGCGACGTGATTCCGCTCGGTCACCGCGATCGCGTGCTCGAAGAGCGCGACGCTGTCGCGCCAGTGGGCGAGCTCGGCGCGGGTCGTCACGACGCACGCGCCGAGCACCAGCGCGGCCGCGCCGGCCAGGACGGAGCGGCCGCGGCGCGTACCCGCGAGCCCAGCGCGGGCGGCCCAGGTGATCGCGATGAACGGTCCGACCAGCGGCAGGTAGGTGTAGCGGTCGGCCATCGCGTGCTGACCGACCTGCACGAGGCCGATCACGGGCACGAGCGTCCCGAGATACCAGAACCATCCGACGGCGACGTACGGCAGGCGGCGCGCGAGCAGCACGGCCGCAACCGACACGACGACCAGCGCCGTCGCCGCGAGCGCCACCACCACGGGGTCGAACGACGCCGGGTACGGGTAGAAGCAGGCGAGGTTCGCGGGCCACACCGTCTTCGACAGATACGTGACGTAGGCGATGACGGCGTTCGCGAGGCGCCGCCCGAGCGGCATGGTCTCGAGGTCCGCGACCGCGCCGATGCCGGAAGCCGCGCCCGTCGTCGTGACGCTCGCGACCACGGCGAGCACGAGCATGGGGATCTTCTCGGCGACGACCCGGCGCAGCAGGGCGCCGTCCCGCACCGGAATCGACACCCGCCGGAGCGGCCAGTAGTCGAGGAGCAGCAGCACGAACGGCAGCGTCACCACCATCGGCTTCGCCATGAGGCCGAGGACGAACGCACCGACGACCGCCGCGTACCGCCCGCGGCTCGGCGCCCGCACGTAGCGCGCGTACGCGAGCAACGTGAGCATCCAGAAGACGCCGCTCAGCACGTCCTTCCGCTCGGCGATGTAGGCGACCGACTCGACGTGCAACGGGTGCAGCGCGAAGAGCGCCGCCACGAATCCGCTGGCGTAGAGCGCGCCGGTCATCGCGTCGAGCGCCGCGAAGAGCAGGACCGCGGCGACGGCGTGGAGCACGACGCTCGTCACGTGGTGCCCGCCGGCGGCGAGGCCGAACAGCTCGCAATCGAGCATGTGCGACCACCACGTGAGCGGGTGCCAGTACCCCGCGTCGAGCGTCGTCAGCGCCCACCAGAGGTTGGCAGGCGTCACGCCCTGCTGCACCCGCGGGTTCTCGGTCACGTAGACCGTGTCGTCGTACAGGATGAACTCGTGCAGGCGCGCGGGCGCGAACGCGAGCGCCGTCAGCACGACGAGCCCGACCATCACGAGCAGCCGCCGAGTCGAGCGCGCGGATCCTCCGGTCATTCGGCCGCTTCGCATGGCAAGATGCGGACGCACTTGCAATCGACCCCCCGCTTGTCGCGCGCGACGGGGCTGCGCTACGACGAGGCGCGATGAGCGCACCGAGCGAGTCGAGCGGCGTCGACGTCCCCTACTCCGCACTCTCCGAGGACGCGCTCGAGACGCTCATCACCGAGTTCGTCACCCGCGACGGGACCGACTACGGCACGGTCGAGCGGACGCTCGCCGAGAAGATCGCCGACGTCCGCCGTCAGCTCGAGCGCCGCGAAGCGAAGATCGTCTTCGACCCCGAAACGGAAACCGCCAACATCGTCGTCGGCACGCGGCGCTGACGGCGCGAACGGAGGCCGCCATGGAGACCGCAGTCGTCACCGGCACCAGCACGGGCATCGGGCTCACGACCACGCTCCACCTCGCGCGGAACGGCTACCGGGTGTTCGCCGGCATGCGGAACGTCGCCAAGGCCGGCCCGTTGACCGAGGCCGTCGCGGCCGAGCGCCTGCCGGTCGAGGTGGTCGCGCTCGACGGGACCGCCGCGGCGTCGGTCGCGACGGCATTCGCCGACGTCGCCGCGCAAGGTCCCGTGGACGGGCTCGTCAACCCCGCGGGGATCGGCGGCGCCGCGCCCCGCGCGCTCGGCCCTGCGGACGAGCACCGCCGGATGTTCGAGACCAACTACTTCGGCGCCGTCCGCTGCATCCAGGCCGTGCTGCCGGCGATGCGCGAGCGCCGCCGGGGCGCGATCGTCAACGTCACGTCGATGACCGGGCGCTGGGCGACCCCGAACCAGATCCCCTACTCCGCGTCCAAGTGGGCGCTCGAGTGCCTCGGCGAGGCGCTTGCGCACGAGGTGCGGCGCTTCGGCGTCCGCGTCGTCAACGTCGAGCCCGGCGTCATCATGACCAACATCTTCGAGAACTCGGGCGAGGCGACCCGCTACGACAAGACCTCGCCGTATCACTCGATCATGCGGCGGAACGGCAAGGTGTTCGCCGCAGGATTCCGCGCCGGCGCGCAGCCCGACATCGTCGCCGCGACGATCCTCGAGGCGATCACCACACCGACGTACCGCCTGCGCTGGCCGGTCGGCGACGACGCGCTCGGGTTCGTGCGCGGCCGGCCGAAGATCAGCGACGAGGACTGGGTCGCGATGGGCGACGAGCTCTCCGACGAGGAGTACAACCGCCGCTTCTACGATTACTTCGGCATCCGGCTCTGACGCCGGGTCAGCGCCCGAAGGCGACCCACGCGACCGCGAGCGCCGTCACGATCGCCACGACCCGCGCGACCGCCATGAGCTGCGTGCCCTCGACGGGCCGCCCGCCCTTCGGGCGCGCACCGACGAACGAGAACAGCGCCACCGCCACCACCGCAATCGCAAGCATGCCGAGCCAGGTCATGAGATCCTCCTCCCCCCGTCATGCCGGCGGAGCCGGAGTTAGTCACCCGGCCGGATCGGCGCCCGCGTCGAGGCCGAGCGCGACCCGCATCTCCTCGATCGCGGCGAGCTTGGCGTCGAACGGCGACCAGTCGTCGCGCCCGGCGATCGCGTCCCAGAGCGCCTCGATCTCGTCGATCAGCAGCGTGCACGGTCGCGGGCGCTCGTAGTACGGGTGCGCGAGGCGCTCGGGAGCGCGCGGCACGTAGTCGTCGAGGCGGCGGCGAAGCGCCGTGAAGCGCTCGCTCCGGTAGTGGTCGGCGGCCGGGCCGGCGAGCGCGCGCGCGGCGCTGGCGCTGCCGCCGTACCAGTCGAAGAAGCACTGCTCGTAGCCGACCTGGCTCTCGGCGAGAAAGAGGTACACGGCGGTCCCGAGCGCCGCGTCGTCGTCGGGGCCGCGCGCGACGACGCCGAGCCGGGCGAGGAAGCGATCGATCAATGCCCCCTCGTACGCCGGCGCGTAGCCGGCGAGTGCCGCTTCGAGGCCCGCGCGGGGCGTGAGATGCGAGAGCGCCTTCGCGAGCTGCTCGAGGTTCCACTCGACGATGGCCGGCTGGCGGCCGAACGCGTAGAGCCCGTGGTGATCGAAGTACGCCGCCGTGAACTCCGGGTCGTAGGTCGGGAGGAAGCGATACGGGCCGTAGTCGAAGCTCTCGCCGGTCACGTTCATGTTGTCGGTGTTGAGGACGCCGTGCACGAAGCCCGCGACCATCCAGCTCGCGCAGAGGCGCGCGCTCCGCTGCACCACGGCGCCGAGGAACGCGACGGCCGTGTCGGCGACGTCCGGCGCCGCGCACGCCGGGAAGTAGTGCTCGACGGCGTAGTCGAGGAGCCGCCCGAGCTCCGCGCGCTCGCCCCGAAACGCGTAACGCTGGAACGTCCCGAAGCGGACGTGCGAGTGGCTGAGCCGCACCAGCACCGACGAGCGCGTCGGCGAGGGCTCGTCGCCGCGAAAGAGCATCTCGCCGGTCTCGAAGAGCGAGAGCGACTTGGAGGTGTAGACGCCGAGCGCCTCCAGCATCGCGGTCGCGAGCACCTCGCGGACGCCGCCTTTCAGCGTGAGCCGGCCGTCGCCGTCGCGCGACCACGGCGTCTGGCCGCTCCCCTTCGTGCCGAGGTCGAGGAGGCGGCCGTCGTCGGCGTCGCGGAGCTGCGCGAAGAGGAAGCCGCGGCCATCGCCGAGCGCCGGGTTGTACGCGCGGAACTGGTGGCCGTGGTAGCGGAGCGCGAGCGCCGCGGGGAGGTTCTCCGGTAACGGGTCGAACGCGGCGAAGTGCCGCTCCCATTCGGCGACGGCGAGCGCGTCGAGGCCGATCCGCGCCGCCCAGCGGTGATCGCGATGGCGGAGACGATGGAGCGGGAAGCGCGCCGGCGCTACGACGTCGTAGAACTCCGGACCGAGCGCCGTCACGACCGGCGCCGGCCGATACCGCTCGCCCACGGGCACGTGGCTTCCGGACCGGCTAGCCGTCGGCGAGGGCTTGCCGGCCGGCCTCGGTCAGGCTGAAGGTCCCGGCGTCGAACGCGACCAGGCCGTCGGCGACCAGCCCTTCCATGAGCTGCGAGAACGCCTGATGCCCCGCTTGGTAGAAGAGGAGGCTGTGGGTGTGGAGCTCGCGCATCGGGAGCGAGCCGCCCTGCTTCGCGAGGAATGCCATCAGACCCCGGCGGGCGGTCGGGACGTCGGTCGCCATGTGCCCGTGTACTCAGCCGACAGGAGCGGCGCAAGCACGGTCATGGCGGAACGCCTCGCGCCGTGCTGTAGACGGGGCATGCAGATCGACGCTCCGCTCCTCACCACGGACCTCGCGACCGTCGCCGGCGAGGCCCGCACGCTCGAGACGCTCGGCTACGACGGCGCGTTCACGTTCGAAGGCCCGCACGATCCCTTCCTGCCGCTCGCCTTGTCCGCCGAGCACACGACGCGCCTCACGCTCGCAACCGCGGTCGCGATCGCTCCGCCGCGGAGCCCCATGCAGCTCGCGCACACCGCGCACGACCTGAACGTGCTCGCCGGCGGCCGCTTCATTCTCGGGCTCGGCTCGCAGGTGAAGGCGCACATCGAGAAGCGCTATGGGGCCGTGTGGTCACGGCCGCTCGCCCGCATGCGCGAGCAGGTGCTCGCGCTCCGTGCCATCTGGCGCTGCTGGAACGAAGGCGCGCCGCTCGACTTCCGCGGCGAGCTCTACCGGCACACCTTGATGACGCCGTTCTTCGACCCCGGCGCGAGCCCGTACGGACCGCCACGCGTCTTCCTCGGCGGCGTCGGCACGGCGATGACGGCGATCGCGGGCGAGGTCGCCGACGGGCTCTTCGTCCACCCGATGAACAGCCCCATGTCCCTCGCGGAGATCACGCTCCCGGCGCTTGCGAGCGGCTTCGCGAAGAGCGGACGGACACGCGCCGACTTCACGATCGCCTGCCAGGCGCTCGTCGTCACCGGCCACGACGAAGCGGAATACCAGCACGCCGAGACGACCACCCGGATGCAGCTCGCCTTCTACGCCTCGACGCCGCAGTATCGCGTCGTGCTCGACGCCCACGGCTGGGGCGCCGCCCAGCCCGAGCTGAACCTGCTCTCGAAGCAAGGGCGCTGGCTCGAGATGGCCGGGCTGATCGACGACCGGATGCTCGACGCCTTCGCCGTGCGGTGCGGCCCGGCCGACGTCGCCACGGCGTTACGACGGCGTTACGGCGGCGTCGCCGATCGTCTCGCGATCCTCTGCCATTCCGAGCCCCACCGGGCGCATCCCGAAGCGTGGGCGGACGTGATCGCCACGGTCCGCAAAAGCGACGGGGTGGAGTAGACGCCGACGGTTGGCTTTCGTAAGCCTGCGACGTGAGAAGGAGGATCTCCATGCGTCTCAGACACTCGTTGCTCGTCATCCCCGCCCTCGCCCTCCTGGCGATGGGGTGTGCCCCGCATCGTCATCATGGTCCGCGGATGCAGATGCACGGTTGCGGACCCGAGTCGTGCACGTACAAGAGCCACTGCTTCTCGAGCGGCGCCGTCCGCGCGAGCGACCGCGGCTGCCAAGCCAGTAGCGGCGGCAACTGGGTCGCGACC
>JANNPN010000385.1:0-28703 GCA_031400185.1 Polyangiaceae bacterium | reverse complement strand
CCGGCCTCGGCGCTGATCGGCAAGGTGCACAAGGGCTGGAAGCTCATCACCAACCAGCTGAACTACGAGCGCGTCGCGATCGCGCCGCCGGGCATGGTCGCCAAGGTGTACGAGGACACGGTCGCCTGGGCGCGCGCGACGAAGCTCCCCGACGGACGACGCGTGATCGACCAGGACTGGGTGCGGACGAGCCTCGCGCGCGTCCACGCGAAGCTCGAGTACCTGAAGCTCGCCAACTGGAAGGCCGTCACCTGCGGCGATCCCAATCCCGGGATCTCGAGCACGACCAAAGTGTTCGGCAGCGAGTTCTTCTGCGAGGCGTACCGCCTGCTCCAGGAGATCTACGGCTCGGCCGGCATGCTCAAGAGCGACGCGCCCGGGGCGCCGCTCCGCGGCCGGCTCGAGCGCGCCTACCAAGGCACCCTCTTCTTGACCTTCGGCGCCGGCGTCAACGAGGTGCAGCGCGATCTGATCGCGCTCTTCGGCCTCGGCATGCCGCGCGTGCCGCGCCACTAGCACGACCAGGAGCCCACCATGGACCTCGAGCTCGACGAGAACCAACGCTCCATTGCCGACCTGACCCTGCAGATCCTCCGCGCGTCGCTGACCCGGGAACGCCTCCGTGCCATCGAATCGACCGATGACCACGTCGCCGCCGACGAGTGGAAGAAGCTCGCCACCGCGGGGCTCCTCGGCGTGCCGCTTCCCGAGGACGTGGGCGGCGGGGGCTTCGGTCTCGTGGAGGCGTGCCTCGTGCTCGAGCAAGTCGGCCGCACGGTGGCGCCCCTGCCCTATCTCCAGACCGTCGTCGGAGCGGCGATGACGATCGACGCGTTCGGCACGCCGGCGGAGCGTGCAAGGCTCCTGCCGCGCGTCGTCGACGGCTCGCTGGTCTTCGCGATCGCGTTCGGCGAGCGCGGCGACGAGCTCGCGGCGGCGCTCCCGGCGACGACCGCGACGCGCGACGGCGCCGGGTGGCGACTCGACGGCGAGAAGCCGCTGGTCCCGATGGCGCACGTCGCCGACCGCCTGCTCGTCTCGGCGCGCACGGGAGCGAGCGCGTGCGGCGTCTTCCTCGTCGATCCGCGGGGCGCCGGTGTCATGCTCGAAACGACCGAGACGACGGCGCGCGAGCTCCGCTCGACCGTCCGCCTCGCGGACGTACGCGTCGCCGCCGCGGACGTGATCGGCGCACCCGACGCCGGCATGGCCATCGTCGCCGCCACCACCAAGCGCCTCCTCGCCGGTCTCTGCGCGACGCAAGCCGGGGTTTCGGCCGAGGCGCTCCGCCTCACCGCCGCGCACGTCTCGGAACGCGAGCAGTTCGGGCAGAAGATCGCGACGTTCCAGGCGGTCGCGCAGCGCGCGGCCGACGCCTACATCGACACCGAGGCGATCACGCTGACGGCCCGGCAAGCGGCGTGGCTCCTCGCCAACGGCCGACCCGCGGACGCGGCGCTCCACACCGCGAAGTTCTGGGCAGCCGACGGCGGCTTCCGTGTGGCGCACGCCGCGCAGCACCTGCACGGCGGGATCGGCGTCGACACCGAGTATCCGCTCTTCCGGTATTTCCGGACCACGCGTCAGATCGAGCTGACGCTCGGCGGCGCCGCGGTGCACCTGAAGGAGCTTGGCGATCGGATCGCCGCGGGATCGCCGAGTCGAAAACCCTCGGCCACTGTGCCATGAGGTGTTTCTCGCCCATGCCGACGAAGGACGCCGATCAGGACGATGCCGGCGATACCGGTGGCTTCACCAACTACACCACGCCGGCGGGACACAAGCGTCTGAACGACGAGCTTTCACACCTCTGGAAGGTCGAGCGGCCGAAGCTCGTCGACACCATTGCGTGGGCCGCCAGCAACGGCGATCGGTCCGAGAACGGCGACTACATCTACGGCAAGCGCAAGCTCCGCGAGATCGATCGCCGCATTCGCTACCTGTCGAAGCGGCTCGACAGCGCGGTGGTAGTGAACAACGCGGGGAAGACGCACGAGCGGGTGTACTTCGGTGCCACAGTGACGGTGGCCGACCAGTCCGGCACCGAACGCACCGTCACGATCGTCGGCGTCGACGAGCTCGACCCCGCGCACGGTCGCGTCTCGTGGATCTCGCCCATCGCAACCGCGCTGCTGAAAGCGTCGGTCGGCGACACCGTCACGATGCGGACGCCGCAGGGTCCCGAAGACCTCGAGGTCCTCGCGATTCGCTACGACGAGCTGCCCTGAGCGAGCCGGATCGGATCGGTCCGATCCGGCTCGCATCGGGAGACGGCTGGGCGTCAGGGCAAAGTAGTGGTGGCGAAGAAATCGCCGGTGCTGAAATGCAGGAAGCTCGTGCCGCCCGCGTCCGACACGTGGCAGCTGATGAAAACACTGAGGTCGATCGGCGCCGCTGCGCTCACGCCGGGTGCTGCGGCGACGATGGCGTAACCCGTCGGGCTGAACTTGCAGACCGAGGTGGCGACGCCGACGCGGTCGCAGGTATCCGGGGGCGGCACCGGGGCGCCGATCTGGATGCGGAAGACGTCCGCGAGCGGCGTGGCCGCGTAGGGGGCACCGCCGTCGCAGGCCGAGCCCGACCCCGGGCACATCGCCGGACACGGAGGCGGGGGTGCCGAGAACAACGACGCTTCGCTGATCGGCGTCGCGAAGTCGACGAGCAGACGCTTGAAGAGCGTCGCCGTGCCGCCAAGGGTCACCGCGGCGCCGAACCCCGACGGCGTACACTTGCCGGGCCCGGTGACCACGCCGGAGGCGCCGCCGCCGCCCGCCGTTCCGGTCTCGCAGGCCGGCGCCGGCGATCCGCCGCAAGCGTCGCGGCAATCGGTCACGTCCATCAGGCCCGTGTCCATGCAGTCGAAGAAGCACATCTCCGTGCCCGGTGTCAGGCCGATGCTCTTGATGTAGTCGGTGCACTGGGCGCCGAACATCGGACAGTGCGCGGAACCGCAGTCGCCCGACGCGAAGCAGCCGAGACCCCAGTCGGAGGCCCCCGGCGTGGCCGTGGCTGCTGGCGTCGGCGTCGCCGTGGGGGTGCTGGTCGGGGTCGGAGTCGGTGGGAGGTTGTCGCAGCTCCCGTTCGCCACGCCGTCGTCGAAGAGATCGCAGTCGCGGCCGAGCCCGTCCATCGCGTCGAGCATGAGACAGGCGCGGCACTCGACGCGGGTGTCGACGCAGGCGGGGAAATCGATCGCCGACGCGCACACGCCGGGAAACGCCGCGGCGATGTTCACGCCGGGGCACTTCTTGGTGATGGTGGGTCCGAGCTTCGCGACCGCCTTCGCAACCGACCCGTCGGCCGCGACCGTGTCGAAACACGCCTCCAGCGTCGCCTGCGAAAAGATCGTACCGGCCTTCAAACCCGCCTTCTTGCACTTGAGGAAGACCTTGAGCTTGGTCGCCGCCACTTTCTCGTAGGCCTTCATGACGGCGAGCTGACAGGCCGCGCCGATGCTGTCGCTCGCGGCGGAGATCACCGCCGGCGTGAGATCGGGACCGAAGATCTCGGCGACCAGGTTGACCTCCTCGTTCCGAGCTCCGCCGTTGATCGTCGCGACGCTGGCGCGGCCGAAGTCGGGCGCGGTCGTGCACTTCTTCACCTCGGCGTCGCCGGTCTTGTCCATCGCCTTGGTGACCTTGAGCTTCGCGTCGGCGGTGAGACACGCCTGGGCGTTCGGCTGCACGCCGGCGGCGGCATTCTTGAGACAGGCCGCGTTTTCCTTCGCCTGCGTCGCGGCCACTTTGGTACCGGCCTTGTTGAGGGCGTTGATGCAGGCCTGTTGCTCCGCGCTCTGCACCTGCGCCACGGCGTCGACGGCGGCGGTACTGAGCACTGCGGCGGCAACGCAAACGACGAGCCCAACGAATCGGGAACGGGTCACGGCATTCCTCCCTGCGATTGGTGGGCCAAAGGCTGCCCAGCCGTTGATGTCGGCACGCCGGCTCATCGAGCCGGACACGGCACCCCGTGCGCTACTCCGACCGTCGTCCCAGGGTCAAGCAAATTCGTGCCCGCCAGAAGAGCGCGGACGCTGTAGATCAGGCGCATGCATCGAAATACTGGGACGTTTTGCCCCAAAGTCCGGCGGTGTTTTCGTTGAATCGTCGCCCGCGGCAACTGCCGATGGGGCGGCCTCGACTTGCGCATCGAATGACCCGCTCGTACGCGGTCCGTGCGGTGCAGCGCTCGATGTACGTGGGAGCTTTTGCGCCCTGTTTCGTGCTATCGCGCATAGCCGGCGTCATCGGTCACTTCCAGACCGAAGAGCGTCACGTCATCGGCCATGGGCGTACCCACCGTCGACGGCGAGCGTCTGGCCGGTCACGAACTCCGCCGTCGCCAGGTAGAGCGCGGCCTCCGACGTTTCGTGCACCTCACCGACCCGTCCGAGCGGATGGATGCCCGCCATCGCGTCGGGATTCTCGACGAGTGGCGTCCGGATGATGCCGGGCGCCAGCGTGTTGACGCGGATCTTGTGGCGGGCGAGCTCCGCCGCGAGCGACACCGTGAGCGCATGGACGCCCCCCTTGCTGGTCATCGCCGCCGAGACCGGCACGCCGGTCATCGCCTGGTCCACGAGCACGGTGCCGACGTTGATGATCGACCCGCCGCCGCCCGCGATCATGAGCGGCACGACCGCCTGCGTGACGAGGTACGTGCCCTTCACGTTCGTTTCGAAGAAGCGCTCGAGGTCCGCCGCCGTGCTCTCGAGGAACGGCTTCGTCGCGAAGATGCCGGCGTTGTTCACGAGGACGTCGACGCCGCCGAACCGTTCTTGCGCCGCGGCAGCGAGGGCGCGCCCGGTCGCAGGATCGCCGACGGCGCCCGCCACCGCGACGACGCGCGCCGGATCGAGGTCGCGCCGTGCCCGCTCGAGCTTGTCCTCGTCCCGCCCGTTGATCACGAGCCGGGCGCCGCGCGCCAGGAAGGCCCGCGCCATGTCGAGGCCGATGCCGCTCCCGGCGCCGGTGATGATCACGCGGTCGATGCGATTGGTCATGGGTGCGATGACCTCCTTTCGCTCCGAGCTTTACCCCCGCGGCTCGGAATGGGAAATGACAGCGGAATGATCGCGCTCACCCCGCACCCGTCGACGCCCGACGACGCCCGGCGCGTCTCCGCGCTCGCCGAGCGCACGGGCGACGGCGAGCTGCGCCTGCGCTACCTCCTCCACGGCACGCTCGACGGCATGCGGCTGCCGCCGCTGGGCGCGCTCCGGCGCGGCGACCGGCTCTGGGAGCATACCTGCGCCGAGGCGTTCGTCGCGGCCGAAGGCGTCTGCGGCTACGTCGAGCTCAACGTCTCGCCGTCGCGCGCGTGGGCCGCGTACGCCTTCACGGCCTACCGTGAGCCTGCGCCGCTCGCGACGCGCCCGCTCGCGCCGCAGGTCGTCGTACGGCGTGAGCGCGATGCGGTCGCGCTCGACGTGCTCGTCGCGCTCGCCGATCTCTCCTCGTCGTATCGTGAGACCGTCCTCCGCGTCGGCTTGGCGGTGGTCATCGAGGCGACGGACGGCCGGCTCTCGTACTGGGCGCTCCGCCATCCGAGCGCCCAGCCCGACTTCCACCACGCGGACGGGTTCGCGCTTCGGCTCCCAACGGCGCCAGCATGAGATTCGGCATCGATCGCCTGCTCGCGGATGCGGCGCTCCGGCGTCCGCTCGCGGGGAAACGCCTCGGCCTCGTCGCCCATCCGGCATCGGTCACGCGCGACCTCGTGCACACGCTCGACGCGCTCGCGGCGGTCGGCGACCTGCGGGTGACGGCGGCGTTCGGCCCGCAGCACGGCCTCCGCGGCGACAAGCAGGACAACATGATCGAGTCGCCGGACTTCTCCGATCCCGTGCACGGCATTCCGGTCTTCAGCCTGTATGGCGAAGTGCGCAGGCCGACCGACACGATGCTCGACGCCTGCGACGTGCTCGTCGTCGATCTCCAAGACGTCGGCTGTCGCATCTACACCTTCATCACGACGCTGCTCTACGTGCTCCAGGGGGCGGCGGCGAAACGGAAGGCGGTGTGGGTGCTCGATCGGCCGAATCCCGCGGGCCGGCCCGTCGAGGGACTCCGTCTGCGGTCCGGGAGCGAGAGCTTCGTCGGCGCCGGACCGCTCCCGATGCGCCACGGCCTCACGATGGGAGAGCTCGCGCGCTGGTTCGTCCGCACGCAGCGGCTCGACGTCGAGTGCGAGGTCGTGCCGATGGAAGGCTGGCGGCCGCACGACGCTCCCGGCTACGGCTGGCCGCTCGGCGAACGCGCCTGGGTGAATCCGAGCCCGAACATCCCGAGTCACTGGACGACGCGCGCGTATCCCGGGACGGTCCTCCTCGAGGGCACGACGCTCTCCGAAGGCCGCGGGACGACCCGGCCGCTCGAGCTGTTCGGCGCGCCCGACCTCGACGCGCAGGCATTGCTCCGCACGATGGAGGCGCTCGCCCCCAAGTGGCTCCGCGGCTGTCGCCTCCGCCCGTGCTGGTTCGAGCCGACGTTCCAGAAGCACGTCGCCACGCTCTGCGCCGGGGTGCAGATCCACGTCGACGATCCGAGCTACGACCATGCGGCGTTCCGGCCGTGGCGGCTCGTCGCGCTCGCACTGAAAGGGATCCGCCGGCTGCGCCCCGACTATCCGCTCTGGCGCGACTTCCTCTACGAGTACGAGCCCGGACGGCTCGCGATCGACGTCCTGAACGGCAGCAGCCTCCTCCGCGAGTGGGTCGACGATTCGGCGGCGACCGCCGCCGACCTCGACGCCATGGCCGCACGTGACGAGACCGCGTGGGAGGCGGAGCGGCGCGACGTCGAGATCTACCGGGAGCGGTCGAGCGCCGACTAGCGCACATGCGCGCTGGACAGGGCCCGCCTGCGTAGTGGTAAGACCTCGCCCACATGCGCGTACTCCTCGACCTCGTCCTCCTCCTCGCTCTCCTCGCTCCCGTTCCCGCGTTCGCAGGCTCAGTCGTCTGCGACCCATCGTGTCTCACCTGCGAGGGACCGGATCCCGAGCAGTGCAACTCGTGCCGAAGCGACTCCTATCTGACAGGCAACCCGGGGACGTGCGCGCCGTGCACCGCCATCGACGATTGTGACGTCCCACTCACCTGTACGAGCGCGAGCACTTCGCGGTGCACGACCTGCGCTACGGAACACTTCCGGATCGTCGGAGGCGACGCGGCGCCGGACCAATGCGAACCGTGCAGTCCGGTGCCCGGATGCGAGTCGGCATTGACCTGCACGACCGCGTCGAACTCCACCTGCAGCGCATGTGCGGACGGCTTCTTTCTGAACGCCCCCCACACCAGCTGTGTTCCGTGCACGGCGGTCGTCGGGTGCGTCGACCTCGACGCCCCGAACTGCGTGAGCGCCACGACCTCGCAATGCAACACGTGTGCGTCCGGCCGCTACCTCGACGAGTCCGCGCCGGCCGACACCTGCCCCGAGTGCGCACCGGTCGCCCACTGCAGCTCGACGATCACGTGCAGCACCGCGACGGACTCGAGCTGCACGGCCTGCGCAGCGCCGTTCGTTTTGGTCGCCGGCACCTGCGTGGAGGCCTGCACACGCGCCGACTGCAGCAACCACGGCGACGCGACGGGCACGCACCCTACTTGCACGTGCACCTGCGACCCCGGCTTCCACGGCGCGAGCTGCGACGACAGCTGCACCGCGATCGACTTCTGCATCTCGAGCATCACCTGCACGGGTCCCGGCGACTCACAGTGCACGAGCTGCGCGCCCGGCCATGACCTCGTCGAGGGAATGGCCGACACCTGCCCCGTCGCCGCCACGACCGACATCCCGATCGCCGGGAACCGGGCGCGGCTCTCCGATCTGCCGAAGAAGCGCCAAACGCAGATCAGCTCGTACGACAAAGAGATCGACCTCATGAACGTCGACCCGACGGTCACGGGCGCGACGCTTTCGCTCTTCAGCGCGACGGCCACCGAGTCGTTCAAGCTCGAGCTCCCCGTGAGCGGATGGCGGGGCCCGCTTCCCGGCCGCCGGTTCCGCTACTCGGCGCCAGGCGATCCCAAGGTGAAGATCGTGCTCGTGAACGCGCGCCTTTTGCGCATCACGCTGCGCGGTCCGGGCGCCTATCCGCTCGGGGTCGCACAAGGCACCGTCGCGGCGTCACTCACGATCGGGACGACGCGCTTCTGCACGCTCTTCGGCGGGACGATCAGCAAAGACGACGGCGTCCGCTTCGTCGCGCGGAAGGCGCTGCGTCCGGATCGATGCCCGGTCGATCCCTCGGCGAACACCGCCCCCGTCGCCCATCCGAACCTCTACGAGACCGTCGCCTTCTTCGTCCGCTCGGGGCTTGGGGGCGGGGGGTACGTCGTCGGCAACGTGCGCACCGACGCAGGCCCGACGGGGACCGACGCGGACCCGGATGGCGACGCGTTCTCCGTGCACGCCGTCACGAACCCGACGCTCGTGATCGCGGGCAACCCCGTGACCCTCACGGCCACGGCGGGCGGCGTCGCCGCCTACACGTTCACGCACGACGGCCTGAATGCGACGTTCACGATCGCGAGCGACGGTACCGTCACGCTCACGGGAGACCCGGACATCTTCCTCGACCTGCTCACCACCGAAACCTCGTCCTTCGACTTCGACTACACGGACGCCGACACGATCGGGAACGTCTCGAACGCCGCGCACGTGAGCTTCGTCATCACCGGGAGCAACGTCAGCTGCATCGTCGGCGGCCGCTGCTGACGACCGGGCTTGGGGTAGCCGATCGCCCCTGATTTTGCGCTACCGCATCCGCGACCGCCCGTGCTAGCGGAGGCCTACTTCGTCAAGGGGGACCCCATGCATCCACGTTTCGTCGCGGCGACCGTCGCGCTCTCGACCGCCCTGTTCGTTTCGTCCGTCGCAACCGCGGCCCAGATCACCGACGTCCAGCCGGCGTCGGCATCGACCGACGGCAGCACGACCATCACCATCACCGGCACGGGATTCGGCGCCGCGGGCAATCTCGTGACGGTCGGTGCGAGCCCATGCGCCGTCACGTCCGAAACGACCGAACAGATCGAGTGCACCGCGCCCGAGGGCAGCGGCGCCAGCCGACCGATCCGGGTGGTCGACCCGGGCGGCGAAGCGAGCCCGCCTTTTCCGTTCAAGTACACGCCGCCCACCAGCAACATGCTCACCTCGCTGGACGGGATACCGTCGGCCGGGGCTGTGGCGATCACCATCATGGGGACCAACTTCGGACCGGCGAGCGTGTCCCGGGAGTGGACGACCGTCGTCGGACTGGCGTGCACGGCGGGGACCGATCCGCATCGACAAATGGTATGCCCGCTCCCGCCCGGCCAGGGCCACGGCATTCCCGTCAGTGTGCGGGTGGATGGACAGGACTCGAGCAACCTCGGGAGCCTGAGCTACGATCCACCGACGATCACCACCGTCACCCCGACGCACGGGCGCGCCGGCGGCGGTTTCGCGATCACCATTCGCGGCGAGAACTTCGGCACCGCGAACGCGGCAGTGACGGTCGGCGGGGCGAGCTGTCCGATCGTCGAGCACGATCACACCGCGCTCGCGTGTACCCTGCCTCCGTCCAGCGGGGCTCCCTCCGACGTTCGGGTGACGGTCGCCGGCCAGGCCAGCAACAGCGCGCCGTTCAGCTACGAGCCCGTCCTCTCCAAGTGCGACGCAGGCAAGCTCAACGCCGCCACGTCGTACGCGAAGTGTCTCGGCAAGCTCGAGGCGAAGGCGGCGCAGAAGGGCGTCGACCCGACCGACGCCGCGGTCACGAAGTGTGACGACAAGTTCACGGAGAGCTGCGCGAAGGCCGAGTCCAAGTTCTCCGACTGCTCGCAGCCCGGCACCTGCGCGGGACTCCAGCAGACGACGAGCTCGAGGGGCTGGTACGGCTGGATCCGCGGCACCGTGAACTGATCCGACCCGCTTACGCCCCGTCGCGAACCTGCCGCTGCATCTCGTCGAGATAGGCGTCGAGCTCCTCGACGCTTTCGAAGATGCCGCCCGGCGGGATCGCCTGCACGATCTCCAGGACCTTCCGGACGGGCGGTTGCGGGTTCACGACCGCGACCTGGCCGCCGCCCGGCTCGATCGCTTTCCGCGCGCGGACGAAGCAGCGGATGCCCGCGCTGCTGAGGTACTCCAGCTGGCTCAGGTCGAATACGAGACGCGCGTGCCGCGCGTTCGCGAGCACGCGGTTCAGCGCCGCATCGAGCTCGGGGGCCGTGTGGGTGTCGAGTCTGCCGGTGAGAACCAGCGTCGTCGGGTTCGAATGCTCTTCGATCGTCAATGACATGGGACACCTCGCTTGGTTTCGGGTCTACGACTCAGTCGGACTTCCAGGACGTTCCAGCCGTCGACGCGCGCGTAGCGACACCCGTCGGCGAGCCTTTTCACGATGAGGATGCCGAGCCCGCCGATCTCACGATCGGCGATGGCGGCGTCGAGCGGCGGGCATGCAGCCGCGGTCGGATCGAACGGGACCCCGTCGTCGCGGACGGTGAGGACGATCTCGGCCGCGGTCAACGAGCACGCGAGCGAGAGATGGACGCCGCCCGGCGCGGAATCGGCGGCGTGCACGACGTTCGTGAGGAGCTCCTCCGCGATGAGCTCCACGTCGTCGATGCGCTCGCGATCGACGTCGCGTGCCGCGAGGATCGCGTGCAGCCAGTGCTGCGTCTGCCGGATGCCGGCGTCCGAAGCCTCCGGCTCGATGCGCCAGTGCGCGCCCCCGGCCTCTCGGCGCGCGCTGACTTCGAGAGGGCGGACGCCGATCGCGAGGACCGTGAGATCGTCGGTCACGAGGAAGCCGGAGGCGTGCGTACCGATGGTCGCGACGATCCCATCCACCAACGCGCCCGGATCGTCGTCGGGAGCGTCACGCAAGAGCGCCGCCACGCGCTCGAGCCCGAACAACGAGCCGTCGTGCGCCTCCGCCTCCGTGACACCGTCGGTGAACAGCACGAGCGTGTCGCCCGGGGCGACGAATCCCTCGCTCAGGCGGTAATCCGCGCCGGCGTCGATCCCGAGCGCCGCGCCGTTCTCCGCGCGGAGCGGCCGCACGGTTCCCTCCACCTCGCGCACGAGCGGCGGCTCATGGCCCGCGCTCGCGTAGCGGACGCGTCCCGTGTGGACGTCGAGCACGCCGCAGCCGAGGGTCACGAACATGCACGCCTCGTTGCCGTCGACGAGCCGCGTGTTGATCTCGGCGAGAAGGCGGTCGGGCGGCTCGCCCGCGGCGCCGAGCACGCGCAGCAACGCCGACAACCGCGCCATGAAGAGCGCGGCGGGGATCCCCTTGTCCGAGACGTCGCCGACGGCGAAGAAGACGCGGCCGTCGCCCGTTTCGAAGTAGTCGTACAGATCGCCGCCGACTTCCTTCGCCGGGCGGAGCGCGGCGGCGACCCGCACCGTCGGCGGCAACGCGGCCGCGGCCTCGCGTTGCGGCAGCATCGACTGCTGGATGCTGGCGGCGATCTCGAGCTCGTGGGCCATTCGTGCTCGTTCGGCGAGACTCTCGGCGCGGAGCTGGATGTGCCGCTGCAGTGAGCTCCGCATCCGGCGCAGCGCTTCGGTCAACACGCCAACCTCGTCGGCCCGTCTCGCCTCCGGCAACGTGAAACCCAGATCGTCCTCGCTGGCCGCGCCGACGGCCGCTGCCAATGCGCGAATCGGCCGCGCGACGCCCGCGGCGACGAGCCAGATCGCCGCGATCAGCACCGCGAGCCCGAGCGCGCCGAGCGTGAGCTGCCGCTCGAACAGGCCGCGTGCGTCGGCGAGGAGCTGCGCGCGCGGAATGACGAGCATGAGGCGCCAGTCGAGGGTCTGGAGATGGCGGACGGCGAGGTACGCGGGCTCCGCCGTGAGGCCCGGCGGCAAGACCCCGAACGTGGCGTTCCTCGCGAGCATCGCTTCGCCGGCGGCGAGGACGGCCGGCCGCTCCATCGCACCGTCGAACGCCGCGATCCGCTGCTCAGTGGCGCCGATCGGCGCGACGAACGACCGGTCGGTCGGCGGCGACGTGAGCCAGCCCATGCCGATCGGTCCGAGCGTCACGCCGCCCGCGGCGCGCGTGACCCAGTCGAGGGCGAGGTCGGCGGTCACGACCCCCGCGAGCACGCGGCGAGCGCCGGGCGCCATCGCGACGCTGCCTCCGGCCACCTTCCGGAAAAACGGCACCGAGTACGTGACCATCCACGTCTCGCCTCCGCCGGCGTCGAAATAGGGCGACGACCACACGGGCGCGCGCGCATCGGCGGCGCGGCGATACCAGGGCAGGTCGCGATACGCGTAGCTCGCGCTCGCGAGATCGGAAAACTCGACCGTCGCGCCCCGGCGAAAGAAGTACGGCGCGAACGGCGACGCGCTCGCATCGCCGTCGTCGGCTTCGACGGCGATCGTGGATCCATAGACGTCCGGCCACGCCGTGAGGATGCCGCGAATGCGGCGCGGGTACTCGGTTCGTGGAGGATCGATCTCCTCGAGCTGGTACGCGACCGTCCGGATCCCGCCCTCGATCGGACGGATGACGGCATCGAGACCCGCCGCCATGCGCCCGGCGAGCGCGTCCGCATCGCGTTCCGCGGCGGCCTCGAGCCCCCGCGCCGTCGCCCGGTACGACATGAGGAGCGCACCGGCATAGATCGGAATTGTCACGGCAAGGATCCAGCACAGCATCCGGCCGCGCACCGTTTGGAAGGCCCCGACGCGGAGCGGAAGAGCTTCGGCGCCCACGACGCATCATGTTGCTCCCGTCGTGCACGACTGTCAGGAGGCAAAACGCGGTGGAAAGATCGCATGCGTTGTGAGAGGCCGCGCCGGCGCCAGGCCCACGACCTTTGGACAGCCGCGACGACCGTGTCGCGCGTTCAGTTCGCGCCGAAAGGACCCTTGCGACGGCCCTCGGCTGCGGGCGCGGGCGCGGCCGGCGGTGCATCGGCGGGCGGCGGGGTCCCCGCCGGCGCGCTGTGGATGCGATCGGGCGGCGGCGCCTGCATCGCGTCGGACTCGACGCGCGTGTCCGCCGCGTCGGCGGGCGGCTGCTCCATCGCCGGTGAATCCCGCCGGGTGTCGGCGGCGGGCGGTGCCCGCATCGCGTCGGACTCGACGCGGGTGTCGGCAGCGTCCGCTGGCGGCTGCTCGATCAGGTCCGAATCGTTCTTGGGCTCGGCGGCGTAGGTCTCGGTCGAGACGCCGTCGGAGCACGTCGGGCCGCTGACGTTCCAGGCGCACACGCGATAGCGGGCCGGCCGCTCGAGCGTCGGGACCTCGTCGGCCGCCACCGGGACGGCCGCCTCGAGCGGCTCGAGGTCGGCATCGAGGCGGCCGGTGCGTTGTAGGCTCCACCCCGACGTGGCGAGCCGTTCGACGTAGTAGCTGTCCGTGGTGTCGCGATCCCCGATCCATTCGACGAGCACGCGAGGCGGCACCGCCCCGCCGATTTCCCCCTGACCACTCCGGGCCGGCAACACGGTGACCTGCGTGACCTTCGGCTTTTCGGGACGTGCCGGAGCGGGCCGCGTACGCCGGCACGCCCACGCCGACCAGATGTCCGCGATCACGCCGTCCTCGCCCTGCGCCATGAACCGGAAGCAGTACTCGGTGTCGAACTCGACGTCCTTCACCAGGATCTCGTAGGGCGCCTCGCGTTGATCGCTGTCGGAAAGGGCCCGCTCGCCACCCGCGCCCGGAAACGCCAGATAGTTGAGCGCGCACACGAGGGCGTACGTGTCCGGGTTCGGGCAGGAGAGCTGGGGCTTCAGCTCGGCCTTCGACTGCGGCTCGCCGTTCCTGGTCCACTCGAACCAGAAGTGCACCTTCTCGCTCGCCGTGCTCCGGAAGCTCACCTGCAACCGCGGTCGCTCCGCGAGCGACTGCTCGCGCTCCCAGACCTGCACCTCGTTCGGCGTCCCGGGGCGATCCCGCGCGATCGCGCGGTCCGCCATGATCGTCGTCGCGAGCACGATGCTCGCCGTGGTCGCGAGGCGGAGCAGGCGCATGAGGATTCGACTCGCGGCGGACCATACGACTGTGGTACGTGCCGCGCAAGGCGATGCGACGCGCTCTTGTCAGCGGAGCTCTCTGCTGCGTGCTCGGCGCGACGCCCGCGTTTGCAGAGTCCGCCGACGGCGCGCCCGCGGGGGAGCGAGGCGAGCGCCAGCGCCAGGAGGCCGAGGACGACGCGCCTCCGGCCGAGCGCACCGAGCGTCGACGGCGGGAGCCGCCGTACGAGTCGTCGGTGGTCCGGGGCGTGACCACGCAGCCCGCCAGCTCGATTCGCGTCGAGGTCCGCTACGACGTGACCTACGGCTACAAGGCGGAATCGGGCGCCTTCGGCGGCACCGGCCCGACCTCGTGTGACGCGTTCTCCGTCGTGCCGACGCCCGAGCAGCCGCCGCCCGCGGATCGCCCGGTCGTGATCAGCCGGAACGCGCAGATGGTCGAGAGCGGCGGCGCGTACGTCTGCGAGTTCCTGCTGTCCGTGCTGCCGCTCGGCAAGGTGACCGTCGAGACGCGCGTGCACGAGGACGACCTCACCGCGCCCTGGCGAGGCGGCACCCAGTCGCAGCCGCCGTCGGGTTGGCGACGCGAGATCGCGGACGGAACGCGGGTGGTGACGCTCACCGACGCGGAGCCGCGCGGGTCGCTCTCGCTCGTGATGCGGTACGCCCCGACGCCCGATTTCGTGGCGCCGCGACGAAAGAATCCGCTCTTCGAACGGTAGTGCCCCGCGCTCAGCGGATCACGGGGTCCGAGCCCGCCCGCCGGACCGTGGAGGTCACGCGCAACTCGATGTTCGACAGCCGCGACAGACAATGCGTGCTGTCTTCCCCCCGCGAGCTCGTCGCGGGAGGTGAAGCCCGGCGTCGCATGGTCGCTGCCCGCGCGACGCTCAGTCGAGCCGCTCGATGATGGTCGCGTTCGCCATGCCGCCGCCCTCGCACATCGTCTGGAGACCGTACCGCCCGCCCGTCCGCTCGAGGATGTTGACGAGCGTGGTCATGAGCCGCGCGCCGCTGCACCCGAGCGGGTGCCCGAGCGCGATGGCGCCGCCGTTCAGGTTCACCTTGGCGAGGTCCGCGTCGAACTCGCGCTGCCAGGCGAGCACGACGGGGGCGAACGCCTCGTTGATCTCGACGACGTCGATGTCCGCGAGCTCGAGGCCCGAGCGTTTGAGGGCATTGTGCGTCGCCGGGATCGGGCCGGTCAGCATGATCACGGGGTCGACGCCGCCGAGCGCGAAGGTGTGGAAGCGGGCGCGCGGGCGGAGACCGAGCTCGAGCGCCTTCTGCTTCTCCATCACGAGCACCGCCGCGGCGCCGTCGGTGAGCTGACTCGAGTTGCCGGCGGTGATGACGCCGTCGTCCTTGAACGCAGGCTTGAGACTCATGAGCTTCGCGAGCGAGCTGTCGGCGCGGATGCCTTCGTCGGTGGTGATGACGTCGCGGCTCCCGTCGGGCCGCTTCACCTCGACGGGCACGATCTCGTTCGTGAACCAGCCGTTCCGCGTCGCGGCGGCCGCCTTGTGATGCGAGCCGACCGAAAACTCGTCGAGGGTCTCGCGCGAGAGCTCCCACTTCGCGGCGATGATCTCCGCCGAGATGCCCTGCTGCACGAGCCCGCCGACGCCGTAGAGGTTCTGCTCGATGTAGCGCTGCATCATGGTCGGCCCGAAGGGTTGGCCGCCGATGCCGGCGCTCGTGCCCATCGGCACCCGGCTCATCGACTCGACGCCGGCGGCGATCACGACGTCGTACGCGCCCGCGATCACGCCCTGCGCGGCGAAGTGCAGCGATTGCTGGCTCGACCCGCACTGCCGATCGACGGTCGTCCCGACGACGGTCTCGGGAAAGCCCGCGGCGAGCGCCGCATTGCGGCCGACGTTCAAGCTCTGCTCCCCGACCTGGCTCACGCACCCCATGATCACGTCCTCGACGAGGGCCGGGTCGACGCCCGACTTCTCGACGAGCGCGCTCAGGGCCTTCGCGGCCAGGTCGACGGCATGCACGGGATAGAGCGCACCGGTCTGTTTGCCGCGTCCGAGAGGGGTTCGCACGGCTTCGACGATGACGGCTTCACGCATGGCAATCTCCTTCAGATGTGACGGGGGCGAATCGGCGCCCTCGGCACTCTGCTGCATGCGCCAGCGTGGTTCAACCGGCCGCGGGCGGCGCCGCCCTCGCAGCGACGCCGCCCGCCGGAATCAGGGCTCGAGGAACACCGACTTCTTGTTGAGCCGCCACCCCTTGCCGCCCGGCAGCTGCGTCCACACGCCCCGGAGCGCCCACTGCGTCGCGCCGACGAACACCTGCGTCCGCATGTCGGCGACCGCGGCGCTGCCGTCGCCGTACGCCTGCAGCGTGAAGACGTAGTACCCGTCCTTGCCGCGGATCTTCATCGCGGAGATGCCGCCGGTCTCCTTGGCGGCCTTGTTCCGGTACTTCCACGCCGTCGCCGTCGTCTTCGGAACGGACCCGGCCAGCAACGAGTCGCGATAGATCACCGTGCCGTCGGTCGTGGCGAGCTGGATCACGAAGTGCTCGCTCGAGAAATCGATGGCACTCGGCGCGACCAGCCGGCCGTGGAAGGCGAGCGCGTCGAAGCCGCTGGTCAGCTTGATCCGCGACGGGTCGTCGCAGATCGGCAGGCGACAGCTGTTGAGGCAATCGTCGAGCGGCCGCTGCGGCTGATCCGGGCGACAGCCGCTCACGATGTTGCCGTCGTCGCAGGTCTCCGCGTTGTTCGCCTGCACGACGCCGTCGCCGCACGACGTGCAATCGTTCCGGCACTCCGGCTGATTGGTATTCGGATCGATCGCCGGGTTCGGCGGATCGCAGGTCTCCCCCGCGTCGACGAGGCCGTTCCCGCAGTTCGGTCCGACGCAGGTCTGGTTGTTGGTGTTCACGCAGAGGAAGTCGCCGGCATCCTCCGTGCACGTGTCGTCGGTGCAGGGATTGTCGTCGTCGCAATCGATCGGCGGCCCGCCGCACGCGCCGTTGGCGTCGCAGGCGTCGGGCTGCGTGCAGACGTCGCCGTCGCTGCACGTCGTGCCGCTTCCGGCGAACCCGTCGCTCGGGCACGCCGTGCCCCCGCCGTTGCAGGTCTCCGCGACGTCGCAGTCACCCGCGGCCGGGCGACAGACGGTCGTCGGCGGCTGGACGCCGTCGGCGGGACAGTCCGCGCCACCGCCGGTGCAATTCTCGGCCGCATCGCACACGTCGACGGCCGTACGACAGACGGTCGCGGCCGACGCGAATCCGTCGGCGGGACAGCTCGCGCCGCCGCCGGTGCACTGCTCGGCGACGTCGCAGATGCCGCCGCTCGCGCGACACTCCTGCGTCGGCGGCGCGAAGCCGTCGGCGGGGCAATCGTCCACGGCTCCGTCACAGCTCTCGGCGATGTCGCACGAGCCGGCCGACGGCCGGCACTCGGCGTTGCTCTTCGCATCGGCCGGGCAGCCGACGCCGACGCTGTCGCAGGTCTCCGCCGGATCGCACGCGCCGGCCGACGGCCGGCACTCGACGGACGGGCCCGCCACAGCGTCGGCGGGGCACGCGCCGCTTCCGCCCGTGCAGGTCTCGGCGACGTCGCAGACGCCGGCCGCGGCTCGGCAGTCGGTGCCTGCCGTCACGAACACGCACTCGACGGTGCAGCAGACGGTCGGATCGCCGTTGAGGCCGCCCTGGTCGCAGTCCTCGCCCGGATCGGTCGTGCCGTTGCCGCACCCGGGGACGAAGCACGTCCCGGGATCCGCATCGCCCCCGCTCACGAGCCATGGGGTGAAGTCGACGGGCCCGACGTTCAAGATCGTCCCGCCGGTGCCGCCGGGATTGGTCGCATGGGTCGGTCCGGTCGCGGACCCCCACCAGTTGTTCTCTGCGCTGAGCGCTCCGGTGGGTTGCCAGTCGACCGCGAAAGTCCCCGTGTCGGTGACCGAGTTCGTCCCGAACGTCGCGGTGTTCGCGATGTGGCCGTTCTGCGCGACCGCCTGGAAGCCGCCGTTCACGCCGTCGATCGCGTTGCCCGTGATGGTCGGGGTCGAGACGAAGCCGCGGAGCTGCACGCCGACCGATCCGGGCTCGGTCGCTCCGGTCCAGGTCAGCACGTTGCAGGAGATGAGCGCGTTGGCGATCTCGCCGCGCGCCTGGTTCGCGAGGGTGTTGGCCGAGTTCGACAGCACGATGCCGCGCCGGAACGAGCGCAGGTTGAAGATGGTGTTGTTCGAGATCTCGACGTTGCTGAAGCTGCCGATGGTGGTCCCGGTGAGCGCGCCGATGAAGACGATCCCGCTGCTCGCGTTCAGCGCCGTGTAGGGGCCCGGGTCGTTCGCCATGTCGATCGTGTTGTTGCTCACCTTCTGCAGCGTGGTGATCGCGTCGTTCGTGTGGCTCATGTTCACGTACGCGGAAATCGTCCCCGACCGGACGCCGCGCGTGAAGGTGTTGAAGCTCACGTCGGTCGGGCCTTTGTGGCGCTCGATCAGGATCGTGTTCGAGCCGTGGTTGTAGAGCTCGTTGAACTGGAAGATCAGCGTGTCGTTTGCGACCGGTCCGGCGGCGTAGAGGCCGTAGTCGCTCCCGTCGAGCGGGTTGTTCGAGCCGAGGAGCACGTTGTGCGTGACGGTGTACGTGACCAATGCCGGCGAGCCGACGCGGACGTTGAACCGCACGGACGACGGCCCCGCCTTGGCGTTTCGCACCGTGAAGCCGTCGAAGAGGACGTTGCCGGTGGTCGCGTTGATGACGACCGTCCCCGAGAACGCGAGGCCCGTCCCGCCGCCGCCGTCGATGATCGTCGTGGCGGCGCCCGCCACGCTCTGCACGGAGAGCGCTTTGTTGATGGTGATCTGGATCTCGTTGTACGTGCCGGGACAGACCAGCACCGTGTCCCCGTCGACCGCGGCCGTGACCGCCGACTGGATGGTCGTGAACGCGGGATCGGTCCCCGCACACGTGTCGGTGCCGGCATCGTAGGTGCCGTCGACGTCGACGACGCGCGTCGCCGCACTCGCGACCGTCGGGAGCAGGAACGTCAGGAGCGCAAGTGTTACCGGCATGCGTTTCGAGCGCATCGAACCTCCAGAATCTTTAGTTGTAGGGGGGATGATGAGGGGCGAACGGCTACTGTGCAGGTGGGACCTTCGCCGGAATCGCGGCGCCCCGCAAGCAAAATGTCGTCTGCGCGGGCGTGCGACGACAAACTGCGCCAGTGTGGCGCCAACCCTGAGCCGAATGGAGCGCTGAGGCAGCCGCCTGTGTACGTGAACGCGCGAGTCGGAGCTCTGCGTACCGGCGGCTCTCGCGCCGTGACGGCTCCGCCGGTCTCCGCTAGGGCTTGACGGTCACGTCGACGACCACCGGTGCGCCGAACGTCTTGTCCGGCTTCTTCGCGCCGCAGCCCTTGTCTTTGATCTTCCCGTTCGGGTTCGGATCGGTCTCGTAGGGAGGGGTGACGCTCCGCGGGCAGACGTCGTCGGCCGGGTGCGTGTCGGCGGTGCCGTCGAGCGCGGCGTGGTCGACGCGGGCGCTCCACGTGTAGTCGTCGTGGCCGGGGTCCTTCGCGCTCGTCTTCGCGGGGTCGTTCGCGCAGTCGAAGGTCACCGAGAAGACGACCGTCAGCTTCTGCTTGGACTTTAGCACGGACGGAAGCTTCTTCTTTTGCGCCAGCACCGGCTGCGGCGCGGGACAGGCGCCGAGGGAGGTCGCCTGGAGCGTCACGAGCTGCGCGAGCACGCCGAGGCTCGGGATCGTTTCGGTATGCGGGCTCCGGTTCTGGATCTCGACCTTGACGGCGGCGGTCTTCGCCGGCGTCTTGACGCTCAGCGCGACCTTCTTCGGCGCCACGATCTTGGTGACGGCGAGGTCGTGCACCGGCGGGCCGCTCACCGTGGTCTCGGTGTCGGGCTGGGTCGGCGCGGCCTCGACGTTCCCGACCGCGTCGCGCGCGACGCTGTAGAAGGCGTAGGTCGAGCCGACGGCGCCGGGAAACGTCGCCGACGTCGCGGTGGTGTCGGTCACGAACGCCGTGAACGGTCCGTCGTTCTCCGACACGAACACCGTATAGGTCGCGACGCCGCCCGGCGTGTCGGTCCCCGTCCACGCGACGAGGAAGCTCGGCGAGGATTGCGCGGCGCCGAGCGCCGACACCGTGCTTGCGGGCGGCGTCTGGTCGAAGACGTTGCACCACTCCGGCGTCACGATCGGCGCGTTCACGTCGAAGACGATCTCGGCCTCGTTGCAGAGGGTGGTCCCCGTCGCGAGACCCGGCTTCGGTTGAACGGTGAACGTCAGGCTGCCCTGACCCTCCGGTGCGGTGACGTTCGGCGGCAGGAAGCCCGCGAGCGGATCCGCCGGGAGTGCCAGCGTCTCGGGGTCGAGCGTCGTGAAGCGCCACGTGACGACGCCGGTGGCGTCGTCGAGACCGGCATGGATCGCGACGAAGAGGTTCTGCGCGGGTCGCAGGTCGATGCCGCCGCTGTAGGTCCGCACGCCCGACGCGGGCACGACGCTGACGTCGCCGAACCCCATCGGACCGAGGCTGAACGTCGAGAGGTCGAGCGTCGCCGCGTCGAGCTGGTCGGTGACGACCACCTCCTGCGCCGCGGCGCTCGCGGTCTCGAGGTTCTCGAACTGGACCGTGTACGTGATCGGCAGGGTCGTCGCCGCAAGGGCGTGTGCCGCCGTCGCACCGAGCGACCCGGCCTTGTCGTTCGGATCGATGCTGCCGCGCGGCGCGATCGGCCAGCGCTTGCAGTCGGCGTTTCCGGTTCCGAGAAGCGGGTTGTCGATGATCGCGCATCCTTTCGGCGGCTTGTCGGGCACGCAGGCCTTGTCGGGGCCGGTCCCGACCACGTGGTGGGTGCCCAAGGAGTTGCAGTGGGCCTCGGTCGGTTTGCAGTTCTTGAAGGTCGACGGCTTCTTCGTGTCGCAGCCCGGCGGGGGCGGGATGTCCGGCGGGAAGATCCTGTCGACCGGCGTGCACGTCTCGCCCTCGCCGAGGACCTGCCCCGTACACGGCGTGATCGGTCCGTTCTGACTCTGCGCCGCCGACTCCGCCGGCGCGACGCCGGCCAGGAGCGCCGCGAACAGGCGCGACGCGATGGGGAGCCGCAGCACAGCCTCTTCCTCGGCGACGAGCGACGCGCCGTAGAACACGAGGTCGAGGTGCAGGCGCGCGATGCTGTGCATCGGGAGACCGGCGCCGAGGCTCGCCATGAATTGCGCCCGCCCCTGGTCGGCCACCGCCTCGATTTGGTCACGCGCGTAGGTTGCGAGCACCGGCACGGTCGCCGGCGGGATCACCACGACGTCGCCGTCCTCTGCGAGGTAGGCCTGCACCGCGGCGACGGCCGTCGCCACGACCGCCGGATCGAGGTCCGGCGTGAAGATCGGCAAACCGATGCCGACCAGGAGCGCGTACGAGCCGGACGCCACGGGTGACGTGAGCTCGATCTGGAAGCTTCCGGTGTAGCCGCTCGGGAGGATCGGCAGCAACAGCGGTACGTCCGTGCTGGTGCTGCCAGCCTCCGTGCGCACGGTGAGCGGCACGTCGCTCCAGTCGTCGCGCGCTTGGCCGGGCAACACCGGCGGCGGGGCGATGGCGGCGAAGATCCGGTAGCCGAACCCGGCCGGCGTGGAAAGCATGAGCGGGACCCCGACGGCGTCGACGTTCCCGCGATTGCCGAAGAAGACGGTGTAGCGCGCGGGACGCCCGAGGCGGATGAACGGCGGCCCGATCACGTCGACCCAGAGGTCCGGCGCGCCCGCGGCCTCCACGGTGAACCCGCCCGCGAGCACGACCGGCGCGCCGCTCGCACCGGCGACGACGACGTCCCACGCTCCCGGCGCGGCGCCGGTGAGATCGAAGCGCGCGCTCAGGATCCCCGCACCGCCGAGCACCGCGGGGTCGGCCTCGATGTCGGCCTGTCCCGCGCGCGTGAGCTTCACCGTGACCTGGGCGCTCGGCGGGAAGCCGAAGACGAGCGCGGTCACGACGCCGGCGTTGCCGCCATGATCCGGCACGACGTGCAACGCCGCGGCCTCGGCTGCTTCGTGCGCCCCGATGTCGCACGCCGCGCCGAGCGGCCGCAGCGTCCCGCCCTGGTCGGTCGCCGCGCAGCCGAAGCCGCCGCCGCCGGGGAGCGGCGCCGGACGTCCCGCGTCGATCGCCGGGCTGCCCGTCCCGAGGGCGTGTGTCTTCGTCGGACCGCCGTTGTCGGCGAGGAGCCCGAGCAGCGGATCGACACCGGTCAGGTTCCCGGTCGCGTCGCCGACGATCGTGCACCGCGTGGTGTCCTGGATGAGGTTGTGCCCCTGCGACGTCACGGCCACACCGTTGCCTTCGGCGCCGGCCAGACAGTCGGGAGCGGGCGCGCCCGCCGCGTTGCGGTTCCCGGCGATCAGGGTGTTTTGCAGGAGGAAGGCGGTGCTGGAGTCGTTGTGAATGCCGCCGCCGCCGCGCGTACCGTCGGCCTGATTGTCGGTGATGGTGACGTTGTTGAAGAACGTCGTGGTGAGGTTGGAGTTGTAGAAGCCCCCGCCGAGCGAGCCGGCATGGTTGCCGCTGATCGTCGTATTGATGATCGTGAGGCTCGCGGTGACGTTGCCGCCGGCGTGGAGGTTCGCGAGGCCGCCGCCGAGCCCGTTCGCCGTGTTGCCGCTGATCGTGCTGTTCACGATGGTCGCGGTCGCCTGGTTGTGGATGCCGCCGCCGATGGAGGCGATGACGTTGTCGCTGATGGTGCTGTCGCGGATGACCAAGACGCCCTCGGCAGAGCCGTCATTGTGGATGCCGCCTCCGCCCGCATGCAGCGGGGCGAGATTCTTGGTGACGGTGCTCCGACTCAGCGTGAGCGTGCCGAAGTTCTGGATGCCCGCTCCACTGTTGCCCGTCGCGCCCGGCGGCAGGGTGTTGCCGGTGACCACCGCGTCGGTGACGGTGAGCGTCCCGTGATTCATGATGCCGCCGCCCCCACCCGCGAAGATGCTCGCCTGGCCGGTGCCGCCGGTGATGGTCACGCCGCGGAGCTCCGCGACGGAGTCGGCGCTCACGAACACCACGCGCGTGTGCGCGTCGCCGTCGATGATCGTCACGTCCGCGCCCGCTCCTTCGATGGTGATGTTCTTCGCGAGGCACAGCGACTCGAGCGCGCTCGTGAAGATGCCGGGGCTGCTCGTCAGCACGCGATAGGTGCAGGTGCTGGACTGCGCGAGCACGTACGTGCCGGCCGGCACGTGCACGGTGCTCGCCTCGGAGAGCGCGTTTGCGGCGAGCACGGCGCCGCGGAGGCTGCAGTCGTTCGCCGCCGCGGTGCAGGCGGTCGCGGCGGCGTCGTCGTTCGTCATGTCGACGTCGAAGGTCGCTGCGTCGCCGGCGCGGATCCCGAGCGTGACGGTCAGCAGCACGACATGCAGCAGCCTGGTGGCGAGTGCCATGCGTTCGCTCCTTATCGGGGGACGCGATCGACCCTGACATACGCGCGCGATGACACGCAACCGCGGGCGACATCGACATGCGGCCGCAGGTGGGGGCGAGCGCCAGCACCGTCGGCGTGCTACCTGATCCGTTCCCGTGCGCTCCCGTCGTTTCGCCGCCGCGCCGTCACCGTCACCGTCGCTTCCGCGCGGCCTCCACTACGATCGCGACTTCATCGCGCCCGCCGACCGCGCCGCGATCCTCGCGTGGCTCGCGACGCTCCATCCCATTCGGGAGCGGCGCTACGCCGCGCACCATCCGCCGCCGCCGGGGCGCGAGCAGCGCTGGTTGCTGCGGCCGGTCTACTGGCTCGGCAACTGGCAGTTCGCCTGCCTCGACTACTACCACCCGCCGAAGGGCGTCCTGCACCGCTGCGTCCGCGCCGAGCCCTACCCGCCGGTGCTGCAGCGGCTGGTCGATGAGGCCGAGGGCATCGCCCGCCGCCTCTACCGCGGGCCCGACATGCCGGCAGGCTGGCACCTCAACACCTGCCTCGTGAACTTCTACGGGAGTCGGATCGAGGGCGACCGGCGGGTCGACACGGCGCGCGTCGGCGAGCACAAGGACTTCGAGCCGGGACCGGTCGCATCGCTCTCGCTCGGCGCGCGCGCCTTCTTCCAGTTCGTGACGGGCGGCCGCGGGCCCGCGCCCGCCGCGGTCGCGTTCCAGCAGTGGCTCGACGACGGGTCGCTGCAGATCTTCGGCGGCGAGCGCTGGAAGCGGCAGCTCTTCCATCGCGTCCAGCGCGTCGACCGGAAGGGCGCGGCCTTCGATCTCCAGACCGAGCACTTCGTCACGCGCCGGGTCAACTTCACCTTTCGCTACGTGCCGGACGAGCACATCCTGCGCTACGTCGAGCTCCCCGCCGACGCGGCGGCCGACGTCCGGGAGTACATGGAGCAGCTCGCGCGCCACTCGCCGTTCTTTCGCCGCGAGCTCGACGCGCGCGGCGACGACCTCACCCCGCGACCCGACCCCGCACGAACGCCGCGTTCGCGACCTGCATCGCCGTCCACGTCTCCCGCCACTCCGTCTCGCTGAGACCGACCCGCACGCGCACCTCACGAACGACGCGCCGGGGCCGCATGCCGACACGACGACCTCGCCGCGATAGTCGGCGATCGGGACGCCGCCGGTGTCGAGCATCGTGTAGCGCAGGCGCCGCGCGATTCCGTCCTGCTCGTCGAGGCGCTCAACCAGCCGCGCGCCGTTGCCGAGGGTCACGACGCGGACGGCGCCCGGCATGGCGCGGCGCTCGTGATACTCGACGCCGACGAAGAACCCGCCGTCGCGCATCACCTCGAGGTTGTCCCAGCGAAAGAAGGGCCACACCCGGTCGGCGTCGGCGTCGATGCGCTCGACGTGCTCGAGCGCGACGCTCATGGCGCGCCCGTCCGCGCATCGGATCGATCGGTTTGACGCCGCCGCGCGCGCCGCCCCCGACTGGCAGGCCTTCTTCGGCCCCTATCTCGCCGGCGCCGTGCTGTGCCCGTCCGCGCGGCCGGCCGCGACGGTGACGCCCGACGCGTCGGGCTCGCATGGACGTGCAGCGCGACTCGAACGCACTTCGGTCGCTCGAAGAGAAGGCGCTCGGCACGACCGTGCGCGTGTTCGGCAACGTCGCCGTAATGCTGAGCGCCTTCGAGGCGAGCGCCAACGGAGGCCCGCCCGGCCGCGGCGTGAACGCCTACCTCTGCGTCAAGGACGGTGGCACCTGGAAGGTGGTCGCGGTCGCGTGGGACAACGAGAGCACGACCGACAAGCTGCCGGCGACGCTCGAGCACGACAGGCGCTGAGCGCAACGCCCGCCGCCCCGCGCCGATCACTTCTTCTTCAGGTCGTTGTCCTGGAGCTCGATCGTCACCACGTCGGTGGTCGGCAGCGAGTAGCCGGCGCCCGGCAGCAGGCGAACCTCCACCGTCTTGCTGCCCTCTGCGAGCGCGTCATCCAGCGGTCGTAGCAGGATGAGCGCGGACTTCTTGCCGGCGGGGATCTCGACGGTGCCCGGCAGCGACGCATAGTCGATCCCGCTTTCCGCGGTGCCGCCGAGCGCGTACTGGATGACGAGCGGCGTCGCCGCCTTCGCCTTCCGCTGCACGGTGATCTTCGCGCTCTTCTTGGTTTCCTTCACCTTCTTCGGCGCCTTCAGCGCCACGGGCGCGAACGCAACGGCGTCGGTCAGCGACGTCATCGTGAGCGCACCGTTCTGAAGCGTGCTCTGGAAGCTCGTGCTGACGGGATCCACGCCCTGGATCTCGACGGCAGCGAAGGTGCCGGCGACGCTTCCCGCGACGCTCAGAACGTCGAAACGATCGCCGGCCTTCGGCGCGAACCCGTTCCGGAATTGCAGGACGAGCCGCCCCGCGAGCGTCGCGTCGCCGCTCACGACGAGCGGGGTGCTCGGAAACGCGGGCGCCGGTGCGGCGCGACCGGCGCGCGCGTCAGCGCCGGCCATGGTCGCCGTCCGCGCCGAGCTGCCCTCGGCGCCTCCCGCCGGCCCGTCCGCGACCGCCTCGATCACCCCATCGGGTCCCATGTCGAGGGTGCCGACGAGCCGGATGCCGGCGCGGATGAGCCCGCGGTTGTGGATGACACCGTCGCCGAAGAAGGGACTAGCGCTCGTAGCCTCGATGCTCGAATCGCCGCCACCACTCTCGACGCGGCCAAAGCGGCCAATCAGGATGCTGCCCGCCCTGACCGTGCCGAATCGGAGACGCAGCGTGCCGGTGCCGGAGAGGTCGTCGGCGCCGACGCCGAACGTCTCGAGGACGCTCCACACGGCGACGTCGAGCTCGGCGCGGCCGCCGCCCGCGACCCCGATCGCGGCCTCGACGTCCGTGAACATCCTCCCGCGGCTCAGGCGCAGCCGGCCGTTCGTGACGGCGACGGTGTCCGACCTCACCGGTCCCTGCTCCAGCAGCAACGGCTGGATCGTGAAGTCTCCGCTCGCGACCACGATGTCCCCGTCGACCTCGAGCTCACCACCGACGCCGCGCGGCCCCCCGATCTGCAGGAGACCGGCAGAGCCGTCGGGACCGCCGACGGTGACGTCCGACGCAACCACCTTTCCGCCGTCGATCACTAGGAGGCCGCGGCCGGTGAAGACCGTCGCCTCCTCGTCGAGGGAACCGACGGTGAGCTTCCCGGTCGTCACGACGCCGCCGGGCAAGACCTGGAGCTCGCCGTCGCCGACCAGGATCTCGTTGGCGCTCCAAGTCGCCGGAACGTTGCCGGCGACCCCAGCGACGATCGCCAGGCCTGCGAGGCTGATCTCCGCGCCGTTCTTCGTGTCGACGTGGCCGCCGTCGCGCACTTCGAGCGTGCCGCGAAGCTTCTGGCTCGAGAAGCCGCCGATCCGGAGCGGCGGGTCGACGAGCCATTCCGCCTCGGCGCCACGCACCGACGCCGTGCTGCCCTTCTTACTGCCGATGTTGACCGGGTTCGCGCCGAAGCTGTGCGCAAGTCCACCCGCGTCGATGCGGAAGACGCCGTCGCCGCCGCCGATCTCGCGCGAGCCGACGAAGAAGAAGTCGTTGGTGAACAGCGAGCTCAGGTCGCCGACGACGAGGGTGCCGGTCTTCCGCCTGCCGAGGAGCGCGTCCTGCACGTCGAGCGTGCCGCCGCCGAGGACGGCGAGCTCACCCCGGCTCGTGACCTCGAGCGAGAGGATGTCGCGCCGCGTGCCCTGGACGAGCAGCAGCGGTGCGGAGAGCACGCGGCGCTTGTTCCGCACGATCAGGTTGCCGACGGAGCGCGACGTGCTCCGCGGATCGGCTCCGAGGGCTGCGCTCCTCGTCGCCGTCGCGGCGGCGACGTCGGCGAAGTCGACGGTCGTATCCGGGCCGCCGTCGAAGATCGCGGTGTCGCTGCGGTCGCCGGCGACGAACGTCGGCACCTGCTGCGGCTCCCAGTTTTCCGCGTCGCCGAAGATCCCTTCGGCGCCGCCGATCCAGGTGAACGCGTCCGCATCCCGCGGCTCCGTGATGGTGCCGGCACTGAAGTTCACGCTGAACGAGGTGCGGCTCGTCTGGTTCACCGTGCCGAGGCTGGAAAAGGTGCCCGCGAAGAGACCGCAGTTGCCGGGACCGAACGTGCCGCTCCGTCCGCCGTTCGCCGTGAGCGACCGGTCGGGCGAGTCCTCGGCGCCGATCTCGAGCTCGAAGGACTGGCAGGCAGGGCCTTCCTCCTCGCACTCGCATTCGAGGGTGATCTCGGTCTCGCTCGACTCCTCTCGACCCGAGGTCGCGACCGACGCGGTTGCGGAGAACGTGAACGACGAGGCCTCGCTCAGCGTGAAGCTTATCGAAAAGGCGACGTTGCCGCCCGCGCCGACGAAAGGCTCCTCGAAGTTGGTCTCGGCGGCAATGTCGGTGCGCCCGGTCGCGCGTATCGCAATGCCGTCGGTCGCGGTGTCGACGCGCGCGTCGATGCTGCTCCGCGCGCGGGCGCGCCGCGGCCCTTGGGTCGGCAGGACCTCGAGGTCGTCACGGTAGGTCGGCAGATTCGCCCCGAGGTCGTGCGTCACGTCGCTGCCACCGGCGGGGTCGCCGCCGCTCGCGAGGGAGCGCACCTCCGCGTTCGACACAACGTCGACGACGTCGGCCGCCGCCGGCCGCGAGCAGATGAGAACGGCGAGCACGAGTTGCCTCGCCACGATCGAGCCTCGGAACATGAGTGCATCCTCCGGCGCCGATCATGGGGAGCGAGGCCGGGCCCCGACAACGGCGCGTCGGTGGAATTACGGTGGAATCATGTGTGGCAGCAGGCGGGCAAGTCGGGGAGGGCCCCAACGGTCGCCGGGTTCCTGCCGCCCAGCGCATACAGCCTGCCGCAGCCTCGCTGTCTTTCGCACACGCGAGCTGACGTCTCCCCGAAGCCATCCCCGACCCGCCCGCCTGCTGCCTCATCACTTCTTGAAGCATCGGGTTCGGCACGGCCCTTCGCCGCGGTGCACGGGTCGAAAAGTGCACCGCGGTGTGCAAAGGGTCGCCGCATGACTCCGACCCTCGATGATCGAGCCCTAATCGGCGATCTCGTCGTCGCGTACGCCTTCGCGATCGACGAGCGGAACTGGACGGCGTTCGAGGCCCTCTTCACGCCCGGCGCGCACATCGACTACACGTCGGCGGGCGGCATCGCCGGGAAGCCGGCCGAGGTCGCGGCGTGGATGCCGCAGGCCATCTCGCTCTTCACCTGGACGCTGCACTCGGTGCTGACCCACCGGCTCGAGGCGACCGG
>JANNPN010000384.1:0-32363 GCA_031400185.1 Polyangiaceae bacterium | reverse complement strand
CGGCTACAAGGTCGCCTTCGTCCGGCAGAACGACGGCAAGATCCTGATCCCGGGATGGTCGACCGTGCTCACGCCCTCGATCATGCCGACGATGGTCGCGCGCATCGGGACCGACGGCGCGCTCGACGCGTCATTCGGTACGGGCGGCATCCTCACCGTGACGGACCTCGACTTCTTCGGCCGCGCGGCGACGCTGACGTCGGACGGTGCTCTCATCGTGGTCGGCGAGGATTTTGGCCGTTTCGACGAGGGGGCGGGGAGGATCCTGCGCTTCCTCGTCGGCAGCTGCGGCAACGGCACGACGGAACCGGGCGAGAGCTGCGACGACGGTAACCCCGCCGACGGCGACGGCTGCGACGCGAACTGCACGCCGACGGGGTGCGGCAACGGGATCGTGACCGCGGGCGAGACCTGCGACGACGGCAACGCCAGCGCCGGCGACTGCTGCGACGCCGTCTGCCAGCTCGAGAGCGACGGGTCCGCGTGCGATGCCGGCGACGCGTGCACCACGGGCGCGACGTGCACGGCCGGCGCCTGCGGCGGCGGCGGCGCGGTCGTGTGCGGCGGCTGCGAGCGCTGCGACGCCGACCGCGGGTGCATCGCGGACCTCCGGCCGTCGTGCTTCTCGACGGCGCTCCCGGGCGCGTCGGCGGTGCAGCTCAAGAACTCGCCGCTTGACGCCAAGGACCAGCTGCAGTTCCAGATCAAGAAGGGCGACTTTACGTTGCTGACGGACTACGGCGACCCTGTCCTGAACGGCGGCGACGACTACCGGCTCTGCCTCTTCGACGTGTCCGGGCTCGATCCGAAGGTCGTGATCGCTTCGAACGTCCCGGCCGGCGGCACGTGCCAGGGGAAGCCGTGCTGGATCGCCAACGACGGCGGCTTCAAGTACAAGGAGAAGACCGGGGTCAACGGCGGCATCAACCAGATCACCCTCAAGAGCTCCGAGGACGCCTCGAGCCAGAACGTGAAGGGGAAGGGCGCCGGGCTCGCGCTGCCGAAGCTCTCGCTCCGGACACCGCTCCGCATGCAGCTGCAGGCGTCGAACGGCAAGTGCTGGGAGGACGCCTACGTCACGGCGTCCAAGAACACGTACCAGCAGTACAAGGCGAAGGGCGAGTTCTAGCTCGGGGGCGTTCCCCAGCAGCCGCGACCGAGCGGCCGCGGCAGTAGACTGTCTCGCCGCGAGACCGTATGTGCGTACGCGGGTGGAACGCACCGTAGGGTCGATGATGGTGGTGCTCCTGGGGGTGGTGTTGTCCGGGGCGGTAGGGGCGAGCGAGGAGCGGCCGTTCGTTCCCGGCGACGTGATCCATCGCGACTTCGGCGACCTGCTCGAGACCAAGGGCGACCCCGGAAGCCGCATCCTGGCCGAAAGCGGTCGCATCCCCGATCCCGGTGACGAGCTCGCGACCACCTTTTACCGCAACAGCACGCGGCGCATCTCGGTGAAGGCGACCGTCCTCACCTTCGGAGATGCCACGTGGGTCGTCCAGGAGCTGGCCGGCGAGTTCACCGCCGAGAAAAGGCTCGCGTTCACCGAAGGGACGGTCGTGGTCGGGGAGGGCAGCGCGCGTCGGTTCGAAACCCACCGCGACTCGGCGGACGCGACGGTGCGCGTGCTCGGGTGGCCGGCGGGCGCGAACCGCATCGTCCAGCTCGATCTCACCCTGCGGGGCCCCGGCCGCGCGGCGGACATCCCGACGGAGATCGTCGACGCCTATCTCGCCGCGTATCCGTCGTCGTTGCCGGCGGACGTCGAGGACACGCCGAAGTATCACCTCGCATGGATGCGGAACGAGATGGACCGCCTGCTCGCGTACGCGAAACGCGACCTCATCCTCGCGCGCGCGGCGCTCGAGCAGGACGACCCTGACGAGCCGAGCTCCGAGCAGTACCGGATCGAGGCGGTGCGGATGCTCCGGCGTGCCGTCGCGCTTCGCCAGAGCGTCTATCGCGTTGGCGACCCAGCCGCGTTTGCCGCCGAGTTCGAGAAGGCGGCGATCGCCGCCCTCGGGCCGAACATGACCCTGGACAAAGCGAAGATGCTGGCCTTCACGGACGGGCGCCTTCGCGAGATCGAGTCATGGTGGGGAGCGCACCGCGACGACGGGTGACGCGGCCGCCGGGCTCGCGGTAAGGTCCGGCCGTCATGCCCGCCTCCATCCCGCGCCTCTCCGGCGGCCTCCCGTTCCTCGGCCACCTGCTGCAGCTCCGCCGTGACCCGATCCGGCTGATGCAGCGGTGCCGTGACGAGTGCGGCGAGGTCGGCGAGATCGTACTCGCCGGACACCCGGTCGTGATGCTCTACGGCGAGGCGGCGCAGGAGCAGTTCTTCCGCGCACCGGACGAGGAGCTCGACCAAGCGGCGGCGTACCCCTTCATGAAGCCGATCTTCGGCCCCGGGGTGGTGTTCGACGCGACCCCGGAGCAGCGCAAGCAGGCGCTCCGCAATCGCTCGCTCCGCGACCAAGCCATGCGCGGCCACGCCGAGTCGATCGCGCGCGAGACCGAGCGCATGATCGCGGGCTGGGGCGACGCCGGCAGCGTCGACCTGCTCGACTTCTTCGCGGAGCTCACCATCTACACCTCGAGCGGTGCGCTCATCGGCCCCGACTTCCGGGAGGAGCTCGACGGCTCGCTGGTGCCGCTCTTCGCCGACCTGGAGCGCGGCACGGACGCCATCGCCTACGTGAACCCGCACCTGCCGATTCCCTCGTTCCGCGCCCGCGACCGGGCGCGGGCGAAGCTCGTCGCCTACCTCCAGGCGATCTTCGACCGCCGCGAGCGCGAGCAGCGCCAGTGCATGGACCTCTTCCAGATCCTCCGCGGCATCACGAACACCGACGGCTCGCCGCGCTACGACGTGAACACGATCGCGGGCATGTTCATCTCGCTGATGTTCGCGGGGCATCACACGACCTCGACGACCTCGTCGTGGGCGCTCCTCGAGCTGCTCCGCCACCCCGAGTGGCTGGCGCGCGTCCGCGCCGAGCTCGACGCGCTCTACGCGGACGGCGGCGAGGTGAGCTACCAGGCCCTCCGCGAGATCCCGCTCCTCGAGAGTTGCTTCAAGGAAACGCTCCGCATCCATCCGCCGCTCGTGCTCCTCATGCGGAGGGTCGTCGGGCAGCCGTTTGCGTACCGGGAGTGGAGCATCCCGGTCGGCACCGACGTCGGGGTCTCGATCGCAGTCTCGAACCGCGACCCGGCGCTCTACCGCGACCCCGCGCGCTTCGACCCGACGCGCTACCTCGACGACCCCGGCGCCGACGCGCACCTCTTCGGCTGGATCCCGTTCGGCGCCGGGCGGCATCGCTGCGTCGGGGCGCCGTTCGCCATGATGCAGGTGAAGGCGATCTTCTCGATCCTGCTCCGTCGCTACGACTTCGCGCTGGCGCAGCCGGGCGACAGCTATCGCGAGGACCATTCGAAGATGGTGGTGCAGTTGCGGCAGCCGTGCCGCGTCGACTATCGGCGGCGTGCCGCCTGAACGAAGGGAGAGAAGTGATGCCGTTCCCGCGTACCGAGCTCGAAGAGATGATGCGGAGGTTCGTTGCCACCAACGACGAATGTGGCCGAACCGGCGTCTGGGAACCGCTGGCCGAGTTCTACGCGCCCGATGCGATCTACACCTGGAACAACGGCCCCAAGTACGAATTCGTGGCGCGCGGCCGCGACGAGATCCGCCGCTTCGTAATGGGGAGTGAAATGGCCGGCCTCGACAAGTGGACCTATCCCTACGTCCGCACCGTCATCGACGACCAGAAGGGCGAGGTCATCGGCATCTGGCGGCAGATCGCGCCCGTCACCGGGGCCGACGGGAAGCCCGTCGAGATCGGCGGCACCGGCGGCTCGTGGTTTCGCTACGCCGGCGACTTCCAGTGGGCCTGGCAGCGCGACTTCTTCGACCAGAGCTGCGCCGCCGCCGTGTTCATGGCGCTGATGCAGGACGGGAAGCTCAGCGAAAAGATGCAGCAGCGCATGCACGCTGGCTCACGCCAGCAGGGATGGGTGAAGCGCTCCGAGTTCGACTGGTACGGGACGATCGCCGACCGCGAGGATACGTAGGTCCGCTGCGCCGGCTTGACCTGCGAGAAACCCGGGACGTAGAGCGGGGAGCCGGATGACGCAGCAACCCGCACCCGCGGACGGCCGCCTCCACTGGGGCGAGGCGCGCGAGATGAACGCGCTCGAGACGCTGATGTGGCGCGTCGAGCTCGACCCGCGACTGCGCTCGACCATCACCGGCATCGAGATCCTCGACTGCACCCCGGACTGGGACCGCTTCCTCGCGGCCGCCGAGTGGGGCACGCGCATGGCGCCACGCTTCCGTCAGAAGGTCCTCGAGCCCGCGCTCGGCATCGGCAACCCGTGCTGGGTGAACGACCCCGATTTCGACCTGCACTACCACGTGCGGCGCATGCGCCTTCCCGAAGGCGGCGGTTGGCGGGCGCTGTTCGCCGCGGCGGAGCAGGTCGCGATGACCCCGTTCGACCGGGCGCGCTCGCCGTGGGAGGCGTATCTCTTCGAGGGCCTGCCGGACGGCCGTGCGGCGCACATGCTGAAGATGCACCACGCGACGACCGACGGTATGGGCAGCGTGCAGCTCTTCTCGCAGCTGCACTCGCGGACGCGCGAGGCCAATCCGGCGAAACCGCAGCCGCCGCCGCCGCTGCCCGAACGTCAGACGCCGGTCGGGCTCCTGCTCGAGCAGCTCGCGCGCGATGTCCGCGCCGTGCCTGGCGTGCTGCAGTCGGCGGTGAGCGCGGGTTTCCAGATCATGCTGCGACCGTACGCGACGATCGCGGGCGTGCTCGGATTCGTGAGCTCGCTCGGACGCGTAACCGCGGAGCCCGCCGCGAAGAGCTCACCGTTGCTCCGGCGGCGGAGCCTCTCGTGGCACTTCCTCGCGCTCGACGTCGCGTTCGCCGACCTCCGTGCCGCCGCCAAGGCGGCCGACGCGTCGGTGAACGACGCGTTCGTCGCGGCCCTCCTCGGCGCGTTCCGCCTCTACCACGAGGCGCTCGGCCACCCGATCACGGAGATGCCGATGGCGATCCCGATCTCGGTGCGGCGCGAGGGCGACGCCGCGGGCGGCAACAAGATCGCGGGTGCGCGGTTCGCGGGCCCGGTCGGCATCGCCGATCCGCGCCGGCGCATGCAGGCGATCGGCGCGCTCGTGCGCTCGATCCGGAGCGAGCCCGGGCTGAGCGGCATGTCGGTGCTGGCGCCCGCGCTCGCGCGCCTGCCCGCCGCCCTCTTGACCGCGATCGCGGGCGGCATGACCAAGTCGAACGACCTGCAGGCGAGCAACGTGCCCGGTCTCCGGGACGACCTCTACCTCGCCGGCGCCCGCATCGAACGCGTCTACGGCTTCGGTCCGCTCCCGGGCTGCGCGTCGATGATCACCCTCAACACGCATGGTGACACGTGCTGCGTCGGCGCGAACATCGACCCCGCCGCCGTCACCGATCCGGAGCTCTTCGCGCGCTGCCTCGCGCAGGGTTTCACGGAGGTGCTGTCGTTGCACCCAGGGTCGGCGCCGCCGGTTCTGCGCTAGCGGCCAGCGGGCGTCACGGCGACGGTGCGTCGCGGCTTGGCGCGCTGCGGACGCAGACGTTTCCTGCACGGACTGCTGGACCCCGACGATGTGCCGGAATGAAGACGCCTGCGAGATGCGCGAGCGGTGAAGGAGCGCGGTCGCCATGCGCGGCTGGGCGAGCGGCTCGACGCTCGAGCGCGCCCGGTCCCTTCCGCTCGCGATCATTCGGAAGACGAGCGCGCACAATGGCGCCGCCCTCTACCAGCCCTCTCTGAAGTGCTGGCCATCCTACCGGGTTCTCGATCAAGCGCGCGGGCTCGAAGAGCGGTCCCTCGGATGGAGCCACGACCGAACGCGGCAGCGCTACCCGATCGCCATACCCGCGCCCTGCAACGCCGGGCGCGCCCCGAAGCGCATGCGCTTCAGCAACCGGTTCGTGACCGGCCTCACGTCGGGATGCACCCCGCCGTGCTTGTCCGTCGCTGCCGTCCACGCGGCCGCGCGGCGGGCTCGCACCGACTCGTCGGCGAGCTCGCGGCAGTCGAGCCGGTCCGTGTTCAGATCGACGACGATCGTGTCGCCGTCTTCGATGAGCGCGATCGGGCCGCCGAGGTAGGCTTCCGGAGCGACGTGGCCGATCACGAGTCCGACGGAGCCGCCGGAGAAGCGCGCGTCGGTCATGAGCGCGATCGTGATGTTCTTGATGCGGCAGAGCGCGGTGATGCGCGAGGTCGGATCGAGCAGCTCCGGCATCCCGGGCGCGCCGCGCGGGCCCTCATAGCGGATGACCACCATGTCGTGGTCGCCGAACGCGTCGGGGGTCTGCTCGAGCGCGGTGATGAGCGCGCGCTCGCTGTTGAAGCAGCGGGCGCGGCCGGTGAAGATGCCGTCCTTCATCCCACCCTCGACGCCGGCGACTTTGAGGATCGCGCCGCCCTCGGGTGCCAGGTTGCCGCGCAGGAGGCGGAGGCCGCCGGTCTTCTTGAACGGCCGCGCGATCGCATGGATGACGTCCTCGTCGGGCGCCGGCGGCGCGAGCCGCCGCACCTGCTCGGCGAGGGTCTCGCCCGTACACGTGACCGCGCTGCCGTCGAGGAAGCCCGCGTCGAGGAGCTGCTGCACGATCACCTGCAAGCCCCCCTTCGCGGCGATGTCGACCATCGAGTAGACGCCGAACGGGCGTGCGTTGATGAGGACGGGCACGCGGTGGGAGAGGGCGTTGAAGTCGTCCTGGCTCATCACGTCCGTCCAGAGGTCGAAGCCGGCGGCGCGCGCGATCTCGACGCTGTGGAGCGCCACGTTCGTCGACCCGCCCATCGCGATCGCGACCGTGAGCGCGTTCCGGAGCGCCTTCGGCGTGACGATCGTGCGGGGCGTGATGCCCTTCGCCGTCATCGTGACGAGACAATCGACGAGCTCCTCGGGAAAGTCCGTCAGACGCCGCGGATCGTCGGAGGGCGGCGCCACCATGTGCAGCGGCTCCATACCGAGCACGGCGATGAACGTCTGCATGGTGTTGTACGTGAACATGCCGCCGCAACTCCCCTGGCCGGGGCACGCGTGCAGCGCGATCTCCGTCCGCCGCGCGGAGCTCGGGTCGCCGGCCACCTGAAACGCAGACACGAGGTCGATGCGCTCGCCGCTCGCGGGATCGGTGCCGGGCTTGATCGAGCCGTCGGAGAGGAAGACGGCGGGGACGTTCCGTTCGAGCACCGCGGCGAGCGTGCCGACGGGCGGCTTGTCGCACGCGACGACCGCGATCAGCGCCTGCACGTCGTTCGCGTTCAGGTGCGCGTCGACCGCGTCGTTCGCGAGCTCGCGGCCGATCAGCGAGAAGCGCATGCGGTCGGTGCCGTTCAGCTGGCCGTCGGAGACGCCGAGCGTGTACGCGGGCGCGATCAGCCGGACCGCGAGGTCGTCGCGGGTCACGCGGGCGGCGAGCGCCTGCTGGATCGCCTCGACCTTCGCGGTGACGCCGAGGTAGCACTGGCTGTCGCCGAGGTTCCCCGTCACCGCCCAGACGGGATCATGGATCTTCTGCGGGTCCTGCCCGAGGAAGCGGGCGGTGCCGACGCGCTGGACGTCGCGCCCCGGGTTCCCGGAAGCGAATCGTTCCGACATCCGGCCCTCCTACCATCCCCTCGCGCGAACCGCGACCGACGTGCGCGAGAGTGAGGACTCACGAGGAGGACGCGGAGCGTCGCGAATCAACCCACACCGCGAAGACCTTCTTCCCGCGGTGGGGGCGCACATACGCGCGCACCCCGACACCGCCACGGAGGAGCGCCGCGGGCGCAGCAGGTCGGTGGGCGGCGTCAGCGGGCGGGAGAGGCGGGCGCGTGGTCCTTCGACGCCGGCGCGAGCACGAGCAGCTGGACGCCGTGGGGCTCGACGTCCGCCGCGATGCGACCGTCGAGCACACCGAGCGAGCGCCCGGCCCACACGTCGCGCGCGCTGACGGGCGCGTCGATGCGGAGCTCGGCGAGCGGCGCGTCGATCTGCGCCGCCTCGGTGCCACGGTTGAAGAGGCCGACTGCGGTGCGCCCGCCGTCGAGCTGCCGCACCCACACCTCGAGCGGCCCGCGTTGCACCACGCGACGTCCCGGACGGCCGAGCGGATCCTGGTCGATCGCGATCACGTCGCGGTTGGTCAAGAGCGCGAGCGTATCCGCCGACGAGCTCCGGACGTCGTGGCCGGCGATCAGCGGCGCCGCGAGCAGCGCCCAGAGGCTGATGTGCGTCCGGTACTCGGCCGTGGTCATGTGCCCGTTCCCGACCTCGAGCATGTCGGGATCGTTCCAGTGGCCGGGCTTCGCGAACGGCGCGAGCTCGTCCTGCGCGAAGCCGATCGTCGACATGATCTGCCAGTGGTCGGCGATGTCGCCGGTCGTGCGCCACAGGTTGCCGCCCGCGTCGGCACCCCACTTCCAGACGTCGGCGCGTCCGTACTGGCAGATGCTGTACACCATCGGCCGGCCCGTCGCGCGCAGCGCCAGCGCCATCTTCCGATAGGCGGCCGGCATCTCGTCGTCGTCGTAGACCAGCCCCGCGCTGCACCAGTCGTGCTTCACATAGTCGACGCCCCATGCGGCGAACGTGCGCGCGTCCTGCTCCTCGTGGCCGTAGCTGCCTTGGAACCCGGCGCAGCTCCGCGGCCCGGGCGACGTGTAGATCCCGAGCTTCAATCCGCGCTCGTGCACGTAGTCGGCGAGCGCCTTCATGTCGGGGAACTTGCGGTTCGGGCGGAGCGTGCCGTCCGGGTCGCGGTCGCCTTGCCAGCCGTCGTCGATGTTGACGTAGACGTAGCCGGCGTCGCGGAGACCGGTCGTCACCATCGCGTCGGCGATCTCGCGGATGGTGCGGTCGTCGACCTTGGTCTGGAAGTAGTTCCAGGTGCTGAAGCCCATCGGCGGCGTGCGCGCGAGACCGTTCGAGGCGAGCGGCGACATGGGCGGGAGCGGCAGCTTCTTCGGTGTCAGGCGCTCGAGCACCTGCAGCTCCTCCGGCGACGCCCGCCGGAGCGGCGCGGGTGGCTTGCTCGGATCGTCGGAGGCGATGCTCAAGCGATCGCCGGTGAAGGTCGCCTCGATCGGCGTGTTCATGCCGCGCGCCATCGTGATCGTGAGGCGTACGCGCTCGCCCTGCGGCTCGACCGCGATCGGCACGCCGGCGAGCCCCGGGATGACGAGCTTCCCGGCGAACCCCGCAGCAGTCTTGCGGATCACGAGCACGCGAACGCTCTGGGGCTGGCCGGAGAGGGTCGCCGGGGTGAGGTCGGCGGCCACCCAGGTGCCCGTGAGGTCCGGCGCCGCGGCCACGTCGGAGCACGTCATGAGCGCTGCAACGGCCGCCAGCACCACGTATCGCGCACGCATGCGCCGGCTCCGTAGCCCGGGGTGCGGCGAAATGGAAAGCCGACGCGCCGCCTGCACTGGAACGGCGCAGTTTTTCGGCAGCTGACCTCGTCGATCTATGCGGAACAGCTTCGAAAAAGGTCGACACGCGCATCGGAGACCCGGCATAGTCGTCGCCGAACTTCGCAGCGCTGTCCCCAGTGCTTCGACCAGTCGAAGAGGAGGCCCCCATGTCGAATATCCATCATGCCCTGGCTCGGATCGCTTTCGTCGTCGGTGTGCTGCTCGGCCTGCACGGTCTCGCGGCGACCGCCGCGGCACAGAACGCGTGCTTGGGCGGCAAGATCAAATGCGTCGGCGCCAAGGATGCTTGTCTGCTGAACGTCTACGCGGGTGCGCTCAAGAAGGGCGTGCCCCCCGACGCCGCGAAGATCCAGAAGTGTCAGAGCAAGTTCGACGATCCGGTGAAGGGCTGCTTCGAGAAGCTCGAGGCCGCGAACAAGGGGCCGTGCATCACGTTCGACGACGTGGGTCCGCTCGAGTTCCGCGTCGACGCGTTCCTCGACGACGTGCGCGCCGATCTCGAGACCGGGCCGGCGCTCGACGTGTGCGCCAGTGCGAAGGAGAAGTGCATCGGGCAGGACGCGAAATGCCTCCTCGGCCAGGAGGCGAACGCCGCCAAGAAGGGCACGCTCGCCGACGTGGTCAAGCTCCAGAAGTGCCGCGACAAGCTCGCGGCGTGCTTCGCGAAGGCCGAGGCGAAGAGCGTATGCAACACGACGGACGACCTGCTCTTCCGGTCGGACGCGGTCGACGCCCACGTCGACGGCGTGGTGAACGACCTGAACTCGCCGCCGCTCGGCTGCGATTGCTGCGCGACTCTGCCGGCGCTCCTCGCGCTCACCAGCCTCGGCAGCGACGGCACGAGCACGGGGATCATGACGCCGGCGACCTGCGCGGACGGCTCGTCGTGCGTGACCGACGCCGACTGTGCCGATTTCAGCAAGTGCATCGGACCGCTTCGCGGCGGCACGCTGTATGCGGGCGGCGGCTCCGGCGGGTACTCCGAGCGGCCGATTCCGTACCTCGCCGTGTCGTATCTCAAGATCGCCTCGTGCACCTCGGGCGACCCCAACCTCACGCCGACGACGTCCGCGGAGGTCGCCGCGGTCGGCCCAGTCTGCGCGACGCCGCCTGGAACGCCGACCTGGGGACAGCGGCACTGCACGTCGCCGGGCTGCTACGTCGGTGCGCCCGTGGACATCGGCACGACGGGTGACGCGTGCGGCATCAACACCATCGCGGCAGTCGGCGGTGCCGGCACCGGCACGCTCACGTGCGGCACCGGCGAGATGGACGTCTCGCTACCGCTCGACAAGGCCGCGTACAGCGGCTTCTGTCCGAAGTGTCTCGGCGGCACGCTCGGCGCGTGCGGCAGCGGCGTTTGCTCGGGCGGCACGCGGAACGGCCTGAGCTGTACGCCCGAGACCAAGGAAGACACCAGTCTCGACTGCCCGCCGAATCCGACATTGTTCGGCACCGTCTCGATCGGGCAAGCGGGCGGAACGACCGGGACCGAGACCCTAAGCTCGTTCAGCCTCGGGTTCTTCCCGAACGCCTTCTGCGGCTACTGCACGGGCAACCCGAGCCTCGCGTGCACCAACAACGCCATGTGCGTGGGCTTCGGCAGCTGCTCGACGCACAGCGGAGGTGCCTTCGGTCGCACCAACGCGACCTTCATCGGCGAGACCGGCACGGCGCCCGGACTCTGCGTCGCGACGGGATCGCATCCCCTGAACCTCGTCGACGTCGGGTGCGTGCCGGCCGCGACCGCGGGCGTCATCAGCAGCTCGGCAGGGCTCCCGGGCCCGTACGCGTCGTCCGTGCGCGGGCTCATCGAGATCATCCCGTAAGACTCCGCGGCGGGGATCCGGGCCGTGCGCCGGATCCCCGCTGCCTCTCGCTCGCCCGGCACGCTCTCGGACCCGCCCGTATCGATGCGCTTCACATTGCTGCTGCTCCGAGGACACCCACTGCGGATCGCGCTCGCGGTCGCGTCGATCGCGCTCGCCATTGCCGTGACCTGCGCGATCGGGACGATCGAGCGCTCCGTCGTGAGCGCATTCGCGACCGTGGTGCACGACATGGCCGGTCGGACGACGCTCGTCGTGACGGCGCCCGGCGGTGGTCTCTTTCCCGCGGACGTCGTCCACCTCGTCGCGACCGTCGCCGGCGTCGACACCGCGGTCCCGGTGCGGGTCGAGAGCGCGTCCGAGCCCGGCGGCACCGAGCCGCTCGTCGTCCACGGCTTCGATTTCGCGCGCGAACGGTATCTCCGCGTCTACGACCGCCACGGTGTGACGATGCGCTACGGCGAGCTGATCGACGTCATCGAGGCCGGCGACTCCATCATGGTGTCGCGGGCCTTCGCCGAGCGCCGCGGGCTCGGGCTCGGCGATCCGCTCGTGCTCGAGACGCCGCACGGCGAGCGGCGCTTCGTCATCCGCCGCGTGCTCGCGCTCGAGGGCCTCGCGGGGCTCTTCGGGGGCAACGCGGCCGTCATGGATCCGCAGACGATGGCTGCGGCCTTCGGTGCGCCCGACCAGGCGAATCGCATCGACGTCGCCGTCCGGATCCGCGAGGACCTTGCGACCGTCCAGGCGGCGATCGCGCGCGTGCTGCCGCTCGGCCTGCAGGTGGCGTCGCCGCTCTCGCGTCGCGTCGACCTCGGCCGCGTCGTCCGCTCGTTCCAGGTCTTGTTGTGGAGCGTCGCCGCGCTCGCCGTGGCGCTCTGCGCGCTCGTCACGTACCACGCGCTCGCGACGCACTTCGAAGGGCAAGCGTGGGAGTCGGCGGTGCTGCGCGCGGTCGGCATGCGCACCCGTCGCGCCTGGTGGGAGCTGATGAAGGAGAGCCTCGCGCTCGGCATCGCCGGTACCCTGCTCGGGCTGCCGCTCGGCGTGCTGCTCGGGCACGTGCTCTTGCCGGCGGTCGCCGGGGCGGCGGCGGTGAGCCATCGCTTGGCGGCGGCACCGGCGACGCTGATCGTGACGCCGTGGACCGTCGGGCTCGCGACGGCGATCGGCTTCGCGGCGGCGGCGCTCAGCGCGGCCGTGCCGACCTGGCAGGCGTCGCGCGTGTCCATTGCCGGCGCGCTCCAGCGTCGCGGCCTGCCCGCGATCGCCGGCAACGGGCTCTCGCGGTGGATGCCCGCGATCGTCGCGGGCGCGCTCGCGGCGACGTTGGCCGCGGCGCGCGTCGTCGCGGGTCCGCTGCTCGGCTTTGTGGCGACCGCGCTCGTCGCGCTGTTGACGGCGCTCGTCGCGCGGCCGCTCCTCGAGCGGCTCGCGCCGGCGCTCCGCGCGGTTGCCGAGCGCGCCGGCGGGCGGGCGGGCATGCTCCCCGCCGCGAACCTCCTCGCGCACACCCGGCGGACGGCGCTCGCACTTGCCGTGCTCGGCGTCGGCATCGGCTGCGTCGTCTGGCTCCGCGTCGTCGCGACGAGCTTCGAGCGTACGCTCGTCGAGGCGCTCGCCGAGACGATGCGCGCGGAGCTGATCGTCGCCTCGCCGCGGAACGCCGGCGGCTGGGTACCGGCTCCCGTCGACGCGGGCATCGTCGCGCGGCTGCGAGAGGTGCCCGCGGTCGCGGCCGTCGCGGCGAATCGTCTCGCCGACGTCGCGTACCAAGACGCGACGGTCGCCATCAACGCGTTCGACCCCGACTACTTCCGCGACGGCGGCTTCGGTCGGCCGCACCTCCACGGGTCGCACGCCGCGGACGTCTGGGAGCGCCTCGCCGACGGGACGGGTGTCATCGCTTCGACCAACCTCCTGATGAACTTCCGCGTGGCGGTCGGCGACGTACTCCGGCTGGCGACACCGAGCGGCCCGCTCGAGCTGCCGATCGTCGGCGCGACGCTCGCCTTCGCGTCGCCGAGCGGCACCGTCGAGATGAGCCGCGCGCTCTACGCTGAGCGCTGGCACGACGCCGCGGTGAATCGCGTCTGGGTGCGCACGCAGCCCGCGCTCGACGTCGCGGCGGCTCGCGACGCCATCGCGCGCGCCGTCGGCCGCGAGTTCGGCGTGCACGTCTTCACGTCCCACGAAATGCTCGACCATCTCGCCGCGCAGGCGCGGCGCGCGTTCGCGCCGGTGGCGGTCGTCGAGGGCATCGTGCTCGTCATCGTCCTGATCGGCATCGGCGACGCGCTTGCGTCGGCCGTCCTCGAACGGACGCGGGCGATCGGGATCGCGCGCGCCGTCGGCGTACGCCGCCGCGACGTCGCGCGCATGGTCACCGCCGAGGCGCTCGTTCTGGCGGCGCTCGGGCTCGTGCTCGGCGTCGCTGCCGGGCTCGCGCTCGGCGCGCTTTGGGTGCATGCGACGCTGCCGGGCCTCCTCGGCTGGATGGTGGAGCTGCACGCGCCCTGGCCGCGTATCGCGCTCGTTGCCGTCGTGACGCTCGTCGTCGCGGCCGTCGCGGCCGTGCTGCCCGCGCGGAGCGCCGCGCGCCTTGAGGCGGCAGAGGCCCTCAGGTACGAGTGACCAGTCAGGTGCTGTCCACGATCGATCTCGTCGGCGTCGGGAAGTGCTACGCGGAAGGCACGGCCGACGCGTGGGCGCTGCGCGACGTGACGCTGCGGGTCGGCGAGGGCGAGGTCGTGGCGCTCGTCGGACCGAGCGGCTCGGGCAAGAGCACGCTCCTCAATCTCGTTGCCGGCCTCGACGTGCCGACGGCGGGAACGGTCCACCTCGCCGGGCAGTCGCTCGCCGAGCTTTCCGACGACGCCCGGAGCGACCTCCGCCTCCGCAGCGTGGGGTTCGTCTTCCAGGCGTTCAACCTCCTGCCGCATCTCACGGCCGAGGAGAACGTGGCGTGGCCGCATCGCATGGTCGGCGCGTCGTGGCGGGACGCGCGGGCGCGCGCCGCGGCGTCACTCCACGAGGTCGGCCTCCCGGCGGCGGCGCATGCGCGCGTGCCGTCGGCGCTCTCCGGCGGCGAACAGCAACGGGTGGCGATCGCGCGCGCGCTCGTGAACGAGCCGCGCGTGCTGCTCGCGGACGAGCCGACCGGCAATCTCGACGCGCGCACCGCCGGCGCCGTGCTCGACGTGCTCGAGCAGGCATCGACGACGCGCGGGCTCACGTTGGTGATCGTGACGCACAACGCCACGCTCGCGCGCCGCGCCGGCCGCATCGTCGCGCTCGACGACGGGCGCCTCGTCGACGTTCGGAGCGCGACGGATCCGGACGCGCGGCGTCCGGCGGGAGCGCGCGCGTGAGCGGCTTCGGCGCGCGACGCGTGGTCGTGACCGGCCTCGGTACGGTGACGTCGCTCGGTCATGACGTCCACGCGGTGTTCGACGCCCTCTGCCGCGGCGAGAGCGGCATCCGTCCGATCCGGCGCTTCGACGTGACCCATTGCCCGGCGAAGATCGGCGGCATCATCGAGGGCTTCGCCGCGGACGCGATCGTCGACGACCGGGCGGGCCGCTTGCTGCTCCGGAACGCCGACCGCGTCCAGACGATGGCGTTCTGTGCCGCCGAGCTCGCGTGTCGCGACGCCGCCCTCGCGCCGGGCCGGCTCGCCGCCGAGCGTCTCGGCGTGCACTTCGGGGCCGGGCGCGGTGGTGCCGAGGTCGCCGAGCGCGTGCTGGCGCTCTTCATCGAGACCAGCGAGGCCTGGCGCACGATGCACTTCCAGGGTCCCGACGCTGCGTACGATCACGTCGCCGGGACCGTGTTCGAGACGCTGCAGCGGATCCGGCCGACGAGCTACCTGCAGCAGTGTCCGACGTTCGTGTCGAGCCTGATCGCGATCCGGCAGCAGGCGGGGGGCCCCATGCTCACCAACGCGAATCTCTGCTCGGCGGGCGCCCAGGCGCTCGGTGAGGCGGCGTGGGTGATCGCCCGCGACGACGCCGATGCGATGATCGCCGGCGGCTCGGACTCGATGCTGAACATCGCGGAGCTCACGGCGTTCTGCTCGCTCGACGCGGTGAGCCGGCGAAACGAGGACGGTCCGGAGGCGTGCAAGCCGTTCGATCTCCGGCGCGACGGGTGCGTGATCGGGGAGGGCGCGGCGGCGTGCGTCCTCGAGGAGCGCGAGCATGCGCTTCGCCGCGGCGCGCGCATCTACGCCGAGCTGCTCGGCTTCGGCGCCTCGGCCGACGCGCACAAGCTGACGGCGCCGCCCGAGGACGGCCGCGGGGCGGTCGCCGCGATGCGCCAGGCGCTCCGGCACGCCGCGCTCGACCCGCGCGCGGTCGATCACGTGAACGCGCACGGCACGGGCACGCCTCTCAACGACCGCGTCGAGACGCAGGCGATCAAGACGGTCTTCGGCGCGCACGCCTACCGCATGCCGGTGGTGTCGACGAAGAGCATGACGGGCCATCTGGTCGCCGCCGCCGGCGCGCTCGAGGCCGTGGTCGCGGTGAAGTGCCTCGACGAGAAGCGCATCCCGCCGACACGGAATCTCGTGGTGCCGGACCCGGCGTGCGATCTCGACTACGCTGCCGACGGCCAGCGCAAGCTGCCGGAGATGTCCGTCGTCATGTCGAACTCGTTTGCGATCGGGGGGACGAACGCGTGTCTCGTGTTCGGCGCCGACCGCGACCGCCGCGAGGATCGGCGGGGAGCCCGCGCATGACCGCCACGTACGACGCCGGCGATGCGACGTTCGGGCGCGTCCGGGAGATCCTCTGCAATCTCCTGATGCTCGTGGAGGCGGAGGTGCAGCCCGGGACGCTGCTCGTACAGGACTTGAACCTCGACAGTCTCGGGTTCGTCGAGCTCGAGTTCAGCCTCGAGGAGACCTTTGGCATCAAGTTCCCCGACGTGAAGCTCAGCCCCGAGGTATTCGCCTTGCCGCTCGCGGAGAGCCTGGCCGCGATCGAGGCCATGCCCGGCGGGACGACGCTCTTCGAGTTCATGAAGGGCGAGGTGATAGCGGTCGTCGCGACCCGCCCGCCCGGCGAGCTCGCGCTCGCGTCCGATGCGGCGCCCGACGCGCTCCTGCGCGCGGCGACGGTGGCGGATCTCGCGACCGCGGTCGGGGGACGCGTCCCGCCGGGGCTCGACGGGTCGGCACTCCTCACGAGCCTCCACGTCGCCGAGCTCTTCCGCTTCGTCAGCGCGGGCGTCATGGCGCGCTACGTGGATCGCCTGGTCGCCGCGCGTGCCGGCGGCGGGCCGTCCTGAGCGCGGACATGGATCTTCGCGGCAAGACGTTTCTCGTGACCGGCGGCTCCCGCGGCATCGGGCGGGCCGTGACGCTCCGGCTCGCGCGGGCCGGCGCCGACGTGGTCGTCGCGTATCGACAGAACACCGCCGCCGCGCGCGCCGTCTGCGACGCGGCCGCCGCCGCCGGCGCGGGCCGCGTCGAGGCGCTCGTGGCCGACGTCGGCAAGCACGCCGACGTCGCCGCGCTCTGCACGCGCCTCCGTGACGGCGGACGCAGGCTCGACGGCATCGTGCACAGCGCGGCCATGGGCCGGTTCCAGCCGCTCCTCGATGTGCGCCCGATCGACTGGGACCTCGCGTTTCGCGTGAACGCCCACGCGTTGCTGTTGCTCGTCCGCGAGGCCCTCGGGCTCCTCCGCGAAGGCGGCGCCGCGGTCGTCGCCTTGTCGAGCCTCGGCAGCGAGCGCTACGTGCCGTTCTACGGCGCGATCGGCGCGAGCAAGGCGGCGCTCGAGAGCATCGTGCGCTCGCTCGCCGTCGAGCTCGCGCCGCGCGGCCATCGCGTGAACGCGGTCTCCGCGGGGTTCGTCGACGGCGAGACGTTGCGGAGCTTCCCGCAGTTCGAGGTGCTGCGCGACGCGGCGATCCAACGCACGCCCGCGAACCGTCTCGGCACCGAGGACGAGGTCGCGGCCGTCGTCACGTTCCTCTGCGACGAGGCGTCGCGCTGGATCAACGGGCAGACGCTCGTCGTCGACGGCGGCTTGAGCCTGCTCTGACCCGTCGACGTGCCGCTCTGATCGCACGACGGCGGCGTGAGCTTGCCCTGGCCCGTCGACGGGCCGCTGTGAGCGCCGGCTGACCGCATGACGCTGTCGGTCGTCACCGGAGCGGCGGGGTTCGTCGGGGCCGCGCTCGTGGAACGGTTGCTCGCGTGCGGCGATCGGGTGCGCGCGGTGGTGTTGCCGGGCGACCCGCACGCGGCAGAGCTCGCGGCGTGCTACGCGAGCGCGCCGGCGCCGCGCCACGCCGGCGCGGCGCTCGAGATCGTCGCCGCCGACGTGACCGACTACGACGCGCTCGCGCCGGCGATGCGCGGGGCGGCCCGCGTGTTCCACACCGCGGCGCTCGTGCACGCCTGGGCACCGGCCGAGCGCTTCCATGCCGTGAACGTCGGGGGCGCCAGGAACGTCGCGCGTGCCGTCCGCGAGCACGGGGTCGCGCGGCTCGTCCACGTGAGCACGACGGACGTCTTCGGCCTCGCCGCCGGCGGACGCGGGCTCGACGAGCGCTCGCCGTTCCGGCCGTGGGGCGAGCCCTACGCCGACACGAAGATCCTGGCGGAGGAGCTGCTCTGGGCGTCCCATCGGGAGCACGCGCTCCCGCTCACCGTGGTCTACCCGGGCTGGGTCTACGGTCCGGGCGACCGCGCCTTCTTCCCGAGCCTCGCTGCCGCGATCGCCGACGGCTCGATGCTCTTCTGGGCCCGCGGTGTGCGCCTCGCCTGGGTCTACGTCCAGAACCTGGTCGACGCCTGCGTCCTCGCGAGCGAGGCGCCGCATGCCGTCGGTGAGGGGTACCTCGTCTACGATACGCTGGAGGGCCCGACCCTCGAGGACGTGTGCCGCCGGATCGCGGAGCGGATCGGCGCGCGGCCCCCGACGCGCCACGTGCCATACGCGCTCGCGCTCGCCGCCGCGCGGCTCATGGAGCTCGCCTGGGGCGTGGTCGGCGCGCGCGCCGCGCCGCCGCTCCGGAGCGTCGACGTGAAGGCGTTCGGCGACCAGTGGCGATTCTCGAACGCGAAGGCGCGGCGCGACCTCGGGTGGTCACCGCGGGTCGGGATCGACGAAGGGATGCGGCGCGCGCTCGACGCTCTCGCCGGTCCTCCGCCCGCGGCGCGCGCGGCCGCGCGCGAGCGTGCCGGGGGTCCACGGTGAGTGCGGCTGTGCCGCGTGCGAGCTGGAGTCGTTACGCGTGACCGATGCCAGATTTTACAAGCGGGGCCGGGGCAGGGCTCGGCCCGAGCCGGCGTTTCCTGCGTTTCCGTTTTCCTACGGTGACTGGGGGTCGGCACCGTCCTTGCTCTGGGTCATGTATGGACCTCTACGATCGCACGCTCGGCGTACTCGGGATGATGGTGGGAACCGCGGTCGTTCTGACGGCGGGGGTCGTCGGAGCGACTCGCATTGCGGACCGGCGCCAGGCGCGGCAGACGGAGCCCGCCGACCCGATCGACCTCGCATCGGACGCGTCGTTTCCCGCGAGCGACCCGCCGTCGTTCACGGGAACCACGGCCGCGGTGAGGCCATGACCGCGCGCCGACCCATGAAGCTGCTCGGCCCGATCGCCCTTTTCTCGGTGCTTCTCACGGCGCCGGCGGCGGCCGAGGACATGCGGTCGGCGGGCGCGAGCGGCGCCGATGGCATGATCGCCACGGAGATCGAGCGCCAGTTCGACCACGATCCGAACGTCAATGCCTCCGCCGTGAAGATCGAGGTTCGAAACGGCATCGTGACGCTCAACGGCCGCGTCGTCGACGACGACGCGAAGACGCGGGCCGCGCATGTCGCTGCCAAGGTCGACGGCGTCACCGACGTGCGGAACGAGATCACGGTCGGGAGCGGCTCGGGCCTCGGTCGCGACGGCGGACCAGGGCCGATTCCGGACGAAATGCCGGGAAGCAAGTAGCCGTGCCCTGGCGGACACGCCTGGCACGCCGCGGAGGGCAGTGGTAGACGCGCGGGCATGACCACGGGGATCCCGTGGCCGCGGAAGCGGCGCGAGCTCCACAATCACCACTTCGACTCGACGATCTGGAACGATCTCCGCTTCCGTGACGACGACATCGTCATCGCTACTTACGCGAAGTCGGGCACGACGTGGATGCAGCAGATCATTGCGCAGCTCCTCTTTCGCGGCGACCCGGAGCTCGCCGTCGCGGAGATGTCGCCCTGGCTCGACCTCCGCATCCCGCCGAAAGCGGAGAAGCTCCCGGTCGTCGAGGCGCAGACCCATCGCCGGTTTCTGAAGACGCACCTGCCGGTCGACGCGCTCGTCTTCGCGCCGAACGGGAAGTACCTCTACATCGGCCGCGACGGGCGCGACGTCGTGTGGAGCATGTACAACCATCACGTGAACGCGAACCACACGTGGTACGAGGCGCTGAACGACACGCCGGGGCTGGTCGGTCCGCCGATCGGGCCGCCGCCCGCCGACGTCCGTCAGTACTGGCACGAATGGATGGACCGTGACGGCCACCCCTTCTGGCCGTTCTGGGAGAACGTCCGGAGCTGGTGGGACATCCGGACGCTCCCGAACGTCATGTTGGTGCACTTCGCGAATCTCAAGCGCGACACGCCGCGCGAGATGCGCCGCATCGCCGCCTTCCTCGGCATCCCGATCGACGAGTCGCGCTGGGACGTGATCGTCGACTACTGCTCCTTCGACTGGATGAAGAAGCACGCGACCAAGAGCGTTCCCATGGGCGGCGCGTTCTGGGACGCCGGCGCGGAAGTCTTCATCAACAAGGGCGTGAACGGGCGCTGGAGGGACACCCTCGCCGCGGAGGAGTCCGCTGCGTACGAGGCCCGTGCCGTCGCGGAGCTCGGCCCCGAGTGCGCGCGCTGGCTCGCAACCGGGGAAACCGCGGGATCGGCGCCCTGAGCCGCACGCGCGCGCGTAGGACGCGAGCCGCTCCATCGCGCGGGCGAACGGGGTCGCCGCTTCGCGCGTAGCGTTTCCGGTTGCACGGGCGACGCGTGCCCGCCGCGCCGTGCCTGGGTCAATTCCGCCCGCGACTCGGCCGCATGTCGCCGGGCGGGGCGCCCCCGTGTCGACACCGGTCGGGACCGATACTAGGTAGGCGACGCGCGCCGCCGAACGACGGCGGACCGAAACCGCACCGAGGAGAACAGCGATGCCAGCACGCATGCACGAGGTCGACTACAAGATCGTCGGACACGACATGCAGTTCGTCGAGATCGAGCTCGACCCCGAGGAGGCGGTCGTCGCCGAGGCGGGCGGCATGATGTACGCCGAGGACGGCATCACCATGGAGACGATCTTCGGCGACGGCTCGCAGCAGCGGACCGGCGTCTTCGGCGCGCTCCTCGGGGCCGGCAAGCGGCTGCTCACGGGCGAGTCGCTCTTCATGACGGTCTTCCAGAACCGGGCGAGCGTGAAGCGGACGGTCGCGTTCGGCGCACCGATCCCTGGCAAGGTCGTCGCCGCGCACCTCGCCGAGCTCGGTGGCGAGCTCATCTGCCAGAAGGACTCGTTCCTCTGCGCCGCCAAGGGCGTGTCGATCGGGATCGCATTCCAACGGAAGCTCGGCGTCGGTCTCTTCGGCGGCGAGGGCTTCATCATGCAGCGGCTGCAGGGTGACGGCTGGGCATTCGTGAACGCGTGCGGCTCGCTCGTGGAACGGGACCTCGCGGCCGGTGAGACGCTGCGCGTGGACACCGGTTGTCTCGTCGCGCTGCAGCCGGCCGTGCGCTACGACATCGAGATGGTTCGCGGCATCAAGTCGGCGCTGTTCGGTGGCGAGGGCCTCTTCTTCGCGACACTGCGGGGCCCGGGGCGCGTGTGGCTCCAGTCGCTGCCGTTCAGCCGGCTCGCCGGCCGTATCCTCGCCGCGGCGCCCGGCCTCGGCGGCGGCGGACGCGGCGAAGGATCCGTGCTGGGCGGGCTCGGCGGGTTGCTCGACGGCGACAACGGTTGATTCGCGGCGTCCTCTACGGCCCCGGTGTGCCGGCGGCCGGACACGTCGTCACGGTCGAGCCGCGATCGAGCGAGCTGCACCTCACGAGCGACGGCGACGCCCACACGGTCCCGTACGCCGACGTCGTCGTGCAGCGCGGCGGGTGGAGCGACGACGCGGTGCTGCTCGAGTGGCGGGATGCGCATGGCGCGTGGACGCTCCACGTCGACGGCGCGTCGCTGACGGCGCTCCGCGCGGGCGCCCCGGACGGATGGAGCGCGGGCTTGCCACGCGCGCGGCGCGGACCCGCCGCGCTGCCGATGCTGGCGGTCGTGGCGGCGCTGCTCGCCGCGGTCGGCGGCGTGCTCGCGCTGCTCTGGCTCGCCTCGGATCGGCTCGTCGATCTCGCGGTGGCGCGCATCCCGATCGCGTGGGAGGAGCAGCTCGGCGCGCTCACGGCCGCCGCGCTCGAGCGCGCCGCGCGCCCGGTGCCGGACGGTCTCGCGCACGACGCCGTCACGACGATCGGCGCGCGCCTCGCCGCGCAGGCGGCGTCGCCCTACACGTTCAAGGTCCTGTTGCTCGACGACCCGCAGGTGAACGCCGTCGCGGCGCCCGGCGGTTGGGTGATCGTCTACAGCGGGCTCGTACGGCGGGCGCGGAGCGCCGAGGAGCTCGCCGGCGTCCTCGCCCACGAGGTCGCGCACGTCGTCGAGCGCCACAGCCTTCGCGGTCTCGTCCGGCAGCTCGGGTGGACCGCCGTACTCGGCGTGCTGCTGTGGGGCGCGGGCGACCTCGGCACCCCGCTGGCGACCTGGGCAGCAGCGCTCGAGGACCTGCGGTTCTCGCGCCGTCAGGAGTCGGACGCGGACGCTGCGGGTCTGCGGCTCCTCGAGCGCGCCGGCATCGACCCGCGCGGCCTCCCGAGCTTCTTCGAGGCGCTCGCCGCCGACGAGCGCGACGTCCCGGCGTTCCTCGCGACGCATCCGGCGAGCGCCGAGCGTGCGCGCCTCGCCCGCGACGCGATAGGGGACCGGCCGCCGCCGGCGCCGCTCGCGTTCGATTGGAGCGCGGTCCAGGGCGCGGCGACGAGCGCCGGAACCCGATAGAAGGTCGTTTCCTCGCCGGCGGCGCGATCGTGTAAGGCACCACGATGCGCGTGTACGCCACGATGGACCAACGCATGGGCCTCGACGCGGTCGAGGCGTACGCCCGCCGGGTCGAGGCGATGGGGTACGACGGGCTCTGCGTCCCCGACGCCGTGCACGACGGCTTCTTGCTCTCGCACGCGGTGCTGCGCGTCACGACCCGCCTGCGCGCGGCGACGAGCGTGCTCGTGGCGTTTCCGCGGAGCCCGATGCTGGTCGCGATCGCGGCCTGGGACCTCGCGGCGATGTCGGGCGGCCGCTTCGAGCTCGGGCTCGGCAGTCAGGTGCGCGGCAACATCGAGCGGCGCTACTCCACGCCCTGGACCGCGCCCGTCCCGCGCATGCGCGAGTACGTACGGGCCCTCCGCGCGATCTTCGCGTCCTTTCAGCACGGCACCCCGCTCGCGTTCGAGGGCGAGCACTACCGCTTCACGCGCCTCCAGACGTTCTTCAATCCAGGCCCGATCGCCCATCCCGGCGTCGCGATCTTCCTCGGCGCGGTGCAGCCGAAGATGACCGAGCTCGTGGGGGAGGTCGCCGACGGGCTCATGACCCACCCGACCAACACGTCGCCGCGCTACCTCCGCGCGGCGATCCGGCCCGCGCTCGCCGCGGGCGCCGGCCGCGCCGGCCGCGACGCCGACCGGATCGAGCTGCTCGCGGGCGGCTTCATCGCGACGGGCCGGGATGCCGCCGCCGTCGCACGCGCGCGCGCGCACATCCGCGAGCTGCTGACGTTCCTCTACTCGACGCCGACCTACTGGCCGACGCTCGACCTGTTCGGCTGGCGCGACGTCGGCGAGCGGCTGCATCGGCTCACGCGCGAGGGGAAGTGGAGCGACATGGCCGGCGCCGTGACCGACGACATGCTCGATGCGCTCGTGCCGCAGGCATCCTACGACGAGATCGCCGCGGTCGTGCAGCGCTGGTACGGCGGCCTCGCCGGGCGCATCAACTTCCCCGTCCCCGACGACCCCGCCGACGACGCGCTCGCGGCGCGCGCCATTGCGGAGCTGCAAAGCGGACGCCGGAGCCCCTGACCCGACGCGGAGCCGCTGCGTCCTCGGCGTCCGTTCGAGGACGGTCGCGCGGTCGCGATCAGGCCAGCGCGAGCGCGGTCGCAGGCCCTCGTCGACGCGTTCGAGCGCCGCATGCGGAAGCTCGCCGATGCGGGTCACCGGCTTGGCGCGATCGAGCGTCGTCACCTGGTGGCAGAGCACGATGCTTTCCTGACGCAGGCCCGCCGTGCCCTTCGGAAGCGGGATCGCCGTCGGGCCGCGGTGCGGTTGCGACGACGACCGCTTGCCAGGCCTCCACGCGGTTGAACCCGTCATTCGAGACCACGACGACCGGCCGTCGGCCGGCCTGCTCCGACCCCGAACGGGGCGCGAGCGCGATCGAGCCGTGCGTCACGGCACGACGCGCCGGCGCGTCAGGCCGAACGCGCCGGGCTCGACGGCGATCTGCGCCCCATCCGAGAAGCGTATCGTCGCGGCCTTCGCCCGGGCGTTGTAGGCGACGTAGGTCCGCTCGCCGTCCTTCGCGAAGACCGCGTAGAGCGGCGTGTCCGCGGTGACCGTGCGATCGACGCTGCCGGCGCGCGCGAAAGTCGCGATCCACTGCGCGATGTTCGAGCGCGCGTTGCCTGCCTCGGGGCCGACCGTCGGGGTGAGCGCGCGCCATTGGCGGGCGGCGTCGGCCGGGTCGGAGAGCGCGCGGTACATCACGACGATGTCCTGCCATGTCTTCCACCCCGTGCCGCCGCGCGCGCGGACGAGCGCCTCGTAGCTGCGCTTCGCGTAGTCGGGATAGCGGTCGAGATAGAGCGAGCCGCCGTGGAACGGCAGCCAGTTGATGCCATAGAGGTGCTCGGGCTCGCCGGAGAAGAACGTGCCATACGCGCCTTTGCCGCCCCAGATCATCGGGACGACTTCCGCCGGATAGGACTTCGGGAAGTTCTCGCCGCGGACGTCGAACCAGTACGCCTCGATCGCCGCGAGCTCGCTCGCGTAGAGGAAGGCGCCGAGGTCGCGGAGCGCGCGATCGCCGCGGAGCTCGCCGAGCAGCACGAACGCCGTCCACGCCGCCATCGCCTCGGAGGACGACTCCTGATTGTTGCCGTCGCCCGCGACCGCGTCGCCCGCCGCCCACGAGTGGCCGGCGTAGGGATCGAAGACGCGAAACAACGGAAACGCGGTGTCACCGCGCCGTCCGCTCGCGATGTCGCGCGCCAGGAGATCGACGAACGGGCCGTAGCGGTCGGCTCCGAGCCATGCCGGGTCGCGCCGTCCGACCTCCGCCGCCGCGCGGAGGAAGTAGCCGTAGTGGAAATGATGGTCGTTGAGCGCCGTCGCCGAGCCGTAGCTCGACGGGTAGCCGATCAGCGTCCCCCACCGCGCGTCGTAGACGAACGCGCCGCCGGTCGCCGGGTCGGCGGGGTCGAAGCGCGCATCGAACCACGACTCGAGCCGGGTGCGGAGCTTCGTTGCCAGCGCCTCGGCTTCCGCATCCATTCCGAGCTGGCGCGCGAGCCCGTGGAGCGTCGCGAGGCGGCCGAGCGCCTTGCCGCCCCAATAGGTGTCGCGCGCGCCCGAGTCCTCGGCGACGTCGGTGCGGACGAGCGCGCGCAGCGACTCGGCGTCCTCGCCGGGGAGCACCGGCAACGCGGGGAGGACGCCGGGGAACGGGTACTCGACGTCGAAGCCCGTGCCGGCGCGAAGCGACATGCGCCCGCGCACCGACGTGTACGTGCCGAGCTCCGCTCCGGCGCTGCCCTCGACGAGCGCCGTCCGCTGGTGCGGGTAGAGCGCGAAGAGCGTGGCGTCGGGTGCGTCGCTGGTCGCATCGAGCGCGTAGCCGAAGTGCGCCCGGACGCGCGATCGCGCCTCGTCGTACGACCAGGTGACCGTCGTGTCGCGCACGCGATTCCGGGCGTGGAGCGTGAAGAGCGCGACGGCGGTGTCGCTGCGTTGGCCGTCGGGGAGGAGAGCGATCGTCACGCGCGCGGACGATCCTTCACCCGCGCTCCGAAACGACGCGCTGCCGGCCCCCGACCAGCGCACACCGGCCGGACCGACGAGGAGATAACAGCGCCGATCGCGACAAACGCCGACGACGCTCCCATCCGCGCTCTCGTGGAAGACCTCGGGCGGGGCGGGGAAGCGCACCACCGGATCGCCGCCGGTGAACGACCCGAACACGAACGGCGACCCGTGGCCGTACGTCACCTCCATGCCGGGATCCGTCCGTCCCTTGGCTTCGAAGCGCGCGGTGACGAACCAGTCGCTCCAGCCGGCGAGGCGGGCCGCGTCGAAGCGCGCGACCTCGCTATGGCTCAGGATCAGGTCGTTCGGCGGCTCGACGTCCATCCAGCCGCAGATGCAATGCTGGTCGGCGCGGATGTCCGGACCCGGATAGCGGATCTGGAATCCCTCCGCGCGCGCCGCGACCGCCAGCGGGTGCGGGTACTGGCGCTCCGAGAAGGGAAGCGCCACGAGCGACGACCACCATTGACCACTCGGGATCGGCGGACGGATCTCGGGCGCGACGAAGGCCGGCGCCGGCGGCAACGCCTCGCCGGCGGGCGGGGCGCTCGCGAGCGACCCGCGCGCGAGCGCGAGGTCGGGCCGCTCGCCCTGGCGGGCGGCGACGGCGACCGTGGCCACCGTAACGGCGAGCAGCAGCGGGACGACCCGCCGGATCAATTGCTGCCCGCGCCCTCCGCGATGCCGGTGTCGACGGTGTCGCCGACGGTGCCTCGCGCCGCGAGCACGCCGACGCCGCTGGAGGTACGCAGCTCCGTCGGGTCGTTCACGAACGCGATGCGCGTGCCCGCGACCGACGCGAACTGGCGGCCCTGCTGGCGCCACTCGAGCATCCGGCGGAGCAGGCTCCGGCGCCCGACGACCACGGAGCCCTCGACCTTCGCGCCGGGCTCGATCCCGGCGACCTCGCCGTCGACCTTCACCATCAGGTTCCACTCCTGATCGCGCACTTCCTGGCCGGCGCGCGGGACCTTCCACGCGACCGTGCCGGTGACCGTGCGACCGCCTGCGATGTCGGCGGCGACGGTTTGTCCTTCGGCGACGCGCGACCAGTCGGCGTCGACCACCCGGACCTTCAGCACGAGCTGGTCCATGTCCTCGACGATGCCGACGGCGGCGTGGGGCTCGATCCCGTCGAGCTCGGCGAGCTGCGTCTCGGAGAGCGTCCCGGTGATCGGCGCGTGGATGGTGGTCTTGCCCTCGTGGCGCTCCGCCGCGCGCACCAGGAGCTCGGCCTGCGCGATGCTGCTTTCGACGGTCTCGCGCTCGGCCTCCACGCGCTCCGTCTCATTGGCCAGCAGCTGGCGCCTCTCCTCGGCGGTTCGCACCCATTCGCGGCGCTCCGTCGGCGAGCCCGTCAGGCCGCGTGCAAACCCGGCGAAGCTCTGCGTGAGATCCCGGCCCTCGCCCTCGAGCTGATCGACGATCCCGCGGAGATCGACCGGCGCGAGCAGTCCGCGGACGACGACGTCGTGCTTCAAGACGATCTCGCGCATGGTGCCCTGCGCGAGCGCGAAGTTGAACTGGACGGTATCGAGACGCGCGCGGAGCTCCCGGCCGGCGTCGTCGCCGGCGCCGTCGCTCAGGTGCTCGGCGACGGCCTCGGCACGGGCCACGTAGCTCGCCATGGCGGTCTCGGCGTCCTGCAGCATCGGCTGGCCGCGGAGCGGCGCGGCCCGTCGCCCGTCGATGGCGAGCTCGCCGCGCGCCTTGAGGGTGAAGGCGCGGACGGCCGCGAGCACCGACATCGCCGCCGGCTCGAGGTCCTCGATGCGCAGGTCTTCGACGGCCTCGGCGGCGTTCGCGCGGCTCACGGCGGCGTGGACCGCGGCATCGGAGCCTGCGCGGAGGATGCGGCTCTGTTGCAAGCGGAGCTCGAGGTCTGCGAGCTTCTGGCGCTCGCGGGTGAGGGCGAGGCGCGCCGCTTCCAGCGCGTCGCGTTGCGCGTCCGAGTCGAGGACGGCGATGACGTCGCCTTCCTGGACGACGTCGCCGCTCTTGCGCTTCACCTCGCGGACGACGCCGGGGAGCTCGGAGCGGACGCGCGCCCAGCGTGCCGGCGCGACGCGCCCGCTCATGTCGACGGACTCGCTCCACGGGATGGCGAGGGCTGCCCAGAGCGCGCCGAGCACGGCGGTCGCCGTGATCAGACGCCGCCGTCGGAGCGCGCGCAGCGCCAATTCGAATTCCGCGTCGTCGAGGTCGTCGGGTTCGGGTCGGTAATCGGTGGTGGACATCATGCGGCTCCTCGGCGGCGTGCGGCCGCCCATTCGGGGGGGGGTGGTGCGACGGGTGCAACGACAGACGCTGGGTGCGATGCCCGCGCTCGCCGCTGTGGAAGATCGCGGCCGGTCACGAGGTACGGATGGAAGACCCACGGCGAGAACGCCACGACGGCGAGCGGCGCCAGCCACACGAGATGGAAGCGCCAGTCGATGGCGGTCTCGGGGTCGGAGGCGGCCGGATCGAGATAGATCCGCCAGATTGCGAGCGCCGCGGCGACCGCCATCAACAGGACCGCATCCTTCGTCGCCTGGCGCATCGGCGTCGCCAGGAGATGGCTGCGCCGCGACAACCGGCCCAGGTCGTCGGCGTTGGTCTCGCCGAACACGATCGCGCGATTGAAGAGGTGGGCCAAGGCCCCGCGGGTCACGGCGAGCGAGACGCCGATGAACGTGTAGGAGAGCGCGAGCTGTGCGGCGACGGCCTTCAGCGAGCCGAAACGCGTCGACCAGGCGCGACCGGCGGGCATGCTCGCGAGCGCGCCGCGCCGCCGCAGCATGAACACGGCCGGAAGCGGCACGAGCCCGAAGATGAGCAGCGACATGATCATGTAGCTGAGCGCGCGGTAGGGGTGCAGGATCCCGAGCCCGGTCGCAATCGCGGCCGGGACGAGGCTCGCGAGGTTGATGAGCGAGAAGAAGAACTGCACGAGGTCGAGGACCTGGTACCAGTGCACGTGCTCCGAGTTGCAGAAACGTTTCCACGACTTCTTGATGATGCCGCGGGTCTCCCACTCGGAGATCGGATTGAGGATCGCTTCCGCGGCGCCGAACGCGTAGCGCCGGAACTTCTCGAGCTCCTCGGTGTAGACGCGCGTCACCGCCTCGCCGAAATCGAGGCCCGGATACGCGATGAACTTCCCGTGGCTCCCCGTCTCATGGAGCCGGAGTGCCAGCTCGAGATCCTCGCAGACCGAGTGCTCGTACCATGCCCCGACGCGGAACAGATCGGCGCGGCGCAAGAAGATGTTGTGCCCCATCAGCGGGGTGAACGTCCCCGGGATGAGGGCCTTGGCGCGAATGCCGAGGTCGTAGAGGAGACGCGTGAACCATCCGATCACGACCGAGAAATAGCGATCCTCGTTGGTCGGATAGGAGGCGTGCTGCGTGTACGCGAGCGTCGGGTCGGCGAGGAACTCGGGGATCGTCGCGCGGATCACCTCGGACGGCATCACGCTGTCTTTGTCCAATTGGACGATGAACTCGCCGACGCGGACGTCGCCTTGCCAGCGGCCGAGCTGATAGACGTGCTCGGGCACCGCGTCGCGGAAATGGGCGTGGGCCTCGGAGACGGGCGCGCCGCCATCGAGACGGTCGGCGAGCCGGAGGCTGTAGTTCAGGTTGCTCGCCTTCCGGAACCGACCGGCGCGCTCCGTGCCGGGAACGCCGGGTTGGGGATAGGGGCGCGCGACGAACGCGACGTCGTGCGACTCGTAGTACGCCATGCGCACGAGCAGCTGCTTCTGATCGTCGGTGAGCTCCGCCGACGGCGTGCGCTGGGCCTCGGCGAGCGCGGCCTCCAGGTCGTTCTTCGCGAAGTAGAGGAGGCCGTCCTCGGAGATGAGCACGTTGCAGCGGGCGCCGGTCTGCTCGTGATAGCGGCGCGCGGCCTCGTACGCGGCATCGAGGGTCGGACGAATGGCCTCCTCGAAGTTCTCGCGGAAGATCGGGATCTGGATCGTGACGCTCGGCCACGTGGCGAGCTCGACGTCGAGCGGACGGTTCGCGAACGTCGGGATGCGCAGCGGTTCTTCCCCGCGCAGGACGCCCATGTTGCGGTAGGTGTGCCAGATCGTCGTGACGGTGAACGACGTCGGAAACAGCAAGAACACCACGCCGACCGGCAGGAGGCCCCACGTCGTCCAGATGTCGCCCGTGATGAGGTAGTTCCGGCCCGCTTCGCCGAGGGCGAGCGCCACCGCCAGCGCGAGGGAGATGATGACGAACCGGCGGAGCTCGTGGGCGTCGGCGAGGAACGTCGAGGTGGCGGTGGTCGGCTCGTCGGCTTCGAGCGTGATCTCGATCGCCCCGCTCGCGGTCGCCGCGGCGTTCCGGAACACGACGAGGGCCCACACGCCGGGCTCTTCGAGCTTGGTGTGCGTCGTGCCGCCGGCGACGCCGGTCGCCTGCGCGCTGGTCCGCGAGCGCCAGCCGCCGTCCGTCCCCGGTGCGAAGAGCGCCCATGCGACGCCGCTCGGGCCGAGCACGCGGATCTGGCGCGTCGACGCGCGCGGGACGTGGATCTCGAAGAGCATCGCGTGGTCGTCGGCGGACCACTCGACGCGTTTGGCGACGTTCCAGTCGATGATGCGCGGCGCGCCGTGGAGCGGGGCCGTGTCCGATCCGTCGCTGCGGGTGCTGTGCGGGACCGGCAGCCGCCCGTTCGCGACGAGGAACTCGACGGACCCGTTCGCCGCGGGAGCGCTCTGGTGCACGGTGTCGCCGGGGAGTTGCAATGACCAGCGCGCATCGGGCTTCGGCGCGTGGGGTCGCGTCCGAGCTTTCAGCTTCGCCTGTCGATGTGTGCGCAAGGTACGAGGTCCTTCATGCGGTTCGGGCGGCGCGCCGTGGCACGCCGCCGTTTAAGTGGGGTTCGTTCCCTGTGCTCGAAATCGATGCGATCGCTTCGGAAGCGGGCTCGATAGAACGGCGTGAATCGCAGGGTGAGCTCGGTGTTGGTCGCTTGGAGAGGAAGCAAGGTGAATGCCACCCCGGAGCCGGTGGTAGCGGCTACGGGAGGGGCTTTCGCGGGCACGAGATCGAACGCGTGCTGCCCGGTCGCGGGGCAGTGACGGGCAACCGGGCGGGTCCCGCGACGGTCGCGATTTGCGCTGCCCGCCACATCGGCGCGCGATCCGAAACGGCGCACCGTGCGCGCGTGAACGAGCGGTGCGCACGTGGCCGTATCGTGCTCGCCATAGCCGCTCCGACGCCGGTGCGAATTGCCGCCGCCCTGCGGGCATGCGAGATCACGCAAACGCGCTACGGGCTGCACGGGCCGATCGCTCGCAGTCACGGTCATCATGGTGGCGACACCACCGTGAGGCGGAACGCGCCGCTGCTCGTCGCGAATCCATCGACGACGATGAAGTACGTCTGGCCCGCGACGACGCTCGGCGTGAGCCGCGACCCGTGGTAGGTGCTCGGCTCGCTCGTGAAGCAGCTCGCCGTGTCGTCGTTGCACGCGATCTGGGGACCGCTGCTGCAATTCCCCTGGCGCAGGTACAGGACCGTGTCGTACGCGGTCGCGGCGCCATCGCAGGTGTGGATCGTCGCGACGCCGGACGTCGCCGGCGTCCACCGGAACACCCGCTCCGGCGCGCCCGCGCTGTTGGCGCAGGTGCCCGCGAGCGTGCTTGCGCCGCTCGTCGTCCCGTTGAAGGTCCCGCCCGCGGCCGGGATGTCGGTCGCGTTCTGGCAGACCGGTAGCGGCGTCGCTGTCGCGGTGACCGTCGGGGTCGGCGTCCGTGTAGGCGTCGGCGTCGCGGTCGGCAGCGTACCGTTCGGTGCCGTTACCGCCAGGCGAAACGTTCCTGCGCTCGTCGCGTAGCCGTCGACGACGATGAAGTACGTCTGCCCCGCGACCACGCTCATCGTGAGACGCGATCCGTGGTGGTCGTTCGGCTCGCTCGTGAAGCAGCTCGCGGCGTCGTCGTTGCACGCCACTTGCGCTCCGGCGCTACAGCTGCCGCTCCGCACGTAGACGACGGAGTCGTAGTTCGTGTCGGTGTCGCTGCAGGTCGCGATCTGCGCGGTGCCCGACGTCGCGGGCGTCCAGGCGTAGACGCGCTCGGGCGCGGCGTTGCTGGTCGCGCACGTGCCCGCGAGGGTGCTCGCCCCGCTCGTGGTGCCGGTGAACACGCCGCCGTCTGCCGGGATCGTGAGCGCGCCGGCGCAGCCGCCGACGGTGCCGCCGGGCGTGGTGGTCGTGGTGGGCACCGGTGTGGCCGTGCGGGTCGGTGTCGCGGTGAGCGCGGGCGTAGCGGTCGCCGTCGGCGTGGTCGTACGGGTCGGCGTCGCGGTCAGCGCGGCCGTGAGGGTCGCCGTCGGTGTGGCCGTGCGGGTCGGCGTGGCGGTGAGCGCGGCCGTGAGGGTCGCCGTCGGTGTGGCGGTGCGGGTCGGCGTCGCGGTGAGCGCGGACGTGAGGGTCGCCGTCGGCGTGGCCGTGCTGGTCGGTGTCGCGGTCAGCGCGGGCGTGAGGGTCGCCGTCGGCGTGGCGACAATGTCCCGGTATATCAAGACGGGAGGGCAAATATTGGACAATGCTCTGAACGCGGCGCAGATCGCGCACTATCGGGATCGTGGTTACGTGTATCCGGTACCGGCACTCACGCCGGTGGAAGCGTCGGGTTATCGTCAATCGATCGAGGATTTCGAGCGCCGCAGCGGTCTCGTCGCCGGCCGCGTGATCCGCAATAAGGGGCACCTCAAGCTCGCCCGCCTCTACGATCTGATTTTCCATCTCAAGGTGCTCGACGCCGTCGAATCGGTGCTCGGCCCGGATATTCTCTGCTGGGGATCGAGTCTGTTCGTGAAGGAGGGCAACGATCCCGGCTTCGTGGCCTGGCACCAGGATTCCTACTACTGGGGCCTGGAAC
>JANNPN010000060.1:0-27378 GCA_031400185.1 Polyangiaceae bacterium | reverse complement strand
CCGCCGCGGTCGGCGCCTGCTGCTCGTCCGCCCACGCGTCCCGATGGCGCAGCACCGGAACGTGCGCGTCCCAGCACGACACCGAGCAGAACGCGAAGTCGGTGCCCTTGCGGTTGCAGGTCGAGACACTGCAGGTGAAGTAGCCGCCGGCGAACGGGATCGGTGTCTTGCAGTTGCTGCAGCGCTTCCAGGTCGACGCGTCTTCGGTGCTCACGGCCTCGCCTCCTGATCGTCGTGTTACGTCGAGTAGTCGGAATTGAACCGCACGTACGCTGGCGTGAGGTCGCTCGCGACGAGCGTCGACGCGCCGCGTCCGCCGGTCGCGAGGTCGACGGTGATCGCGACCGCGTCGCCCCGCATCGCCTTGGCCGCGCGCGCGACCACCCCCGCCGCCGCCGCCGGCACCCCCCGCTTCAAGACCGTGTTGCCGCCGATGCTCACCGACAGGCGATCCGCAGCGAGCGGCACCCCCGCGTAGCCCGCGGCGCACGCGATCCGACCCCAGTTGGGATCGCCCCCGAAGAGCGCCGTCTTCACGAGCTGCGACTCGCCGATCGCGCGCGCCGCGCGCTGCGCGTCCGCCGCCGAGCGCGCGCCCACGACCGTGATGCGGGCGCGCTTGGTCGCCCCCTCGCCGTCGGCGACCACCATGTCGGCGAGCTCCTCCATGAGGCCGGTGAGCGCCGCCTGGAAGCGGCGTCCGTCCGCGCTGCCGGCTGCCAACGCCGCGTTGCCGGCGACGCCGTTCGCGAGCACCACCACCGTGTCGTTCGTGCTGCAGTCGCCGTCGACGCTGATCGCATTGAACGACGTCGCGACCGCCGAACGCACGAACCCGCGGAGCGCCGGCGCGCCGATCCTCGCATCGGTCACGACGGTCACGATGAGCGTGGCCATGTCCGGCGCGATCATGCCGGCACCCTTCGCCATGCCGGCGAGCGTCACCGTCGTCCCGCCGACCCGCACGCGCCGCGTTGCGATCTTGGGGAACGCGTCGGTGGTCATGATCGCGCGCGCCGCGTCCCAGAAGCCGCCGTCGTCGAGCGCCTCCATCGCCGCCGCGATGCCGCTCGTGAGCGGCGCCACCGGGAGCACGACCCCGATCTTCCCGGTCGAGCATGGCAGCACCGCGTCCTCGGCGATGCCGAGGCCCACCGCGACCTGCCGGCACGCCGCGCGCGCGACCTTCAAGCCCGCCGCGCCCGTGCATGCGTTGGCGTTACCGCTGTTCACGAGCACCGCCTGGGCGCGGCCACGCGCGAGGCGCGGGATGACGAGCTGCACGGGCGCCGCCTTCACGCGATTCCGCGTCACGACCCCGGCCGCGACCGCCGGCACGTCCGACACGATCAATGCGAGATCCGGCTTCCCCGACGCCTTGATCCCGCACGCGACCCCCGCGAACAGGAACCCGGGCACCGAGATCGGCGTTTCGCGGACGGGCAGCTTCACCGCGACTCGCGACGATCCATCAATGCGCGGCGCCGCAACATTTCTTGTACTTCTTCCCCGACCCGCACACGCAAGGATCGTTCCGGCCGACCTTCGGCGCGTCGCGCTTGATGACCTCGGGCTGCGCCGCCGCCGGCTCGGCGCCATGGGTCATCGAGATCTTCGCCTGGCGCTGTTGCTGCTTCTGCTCCATGCGCTCGACGTCTTCCTCGCGCGCGAGCTGGACCGTGTAGAGCTTCTCGACGATGTCGGCGTCGAGCCGGTTGATGAGGTCCTGGAACATGTCGAATCCCTCTTTCTGGTACTCCTGCAAGGGATTCTTCTGCCCGTAGCCACGGAGGCCGATGCCCTCCTTCAGGTGGTCCATCGCGAGCAGGTGGTCTTTCCAGAGCGTGTCGATCGCCTGCAGCATGACGACCTTCTCGAGGTGCCGGAGCACGGGTGCGGTGAAGGTCTCTTCCTTCTCGTCGTAGAGCGCGCGCACGCGGTCGACGACCATCTGCTGCACGGCTTCGGTGGTGAGGCTCCCGCGCTCGGACTCGCTGAGGTTCAGCCGCAGCGTGAACTGCCGGAAGAGCACGTCGTCGAGCGCCTTCCAGTCCCACGCGTCGGGCGACTCGTCCCGCGCGAGCTGGGTCGCGACGAGCGCGTCGGAGAGCTCCTCGGCGGTCTCGAGCACCTCGTCCTTCAGGCTCTCGGCCGTCAGAACCTCGCGGCGGCGCGCGTAGATGACCTCGCGCTGCTTGTTCATGACGTCGTCGTACTCGAGGAGGTGCTTGCGGATGTCGAAGTTGTGGGCCTCGACCTTCTTCTGGGCATTCTCGATCGCCGCGTTGATCCAGCGGTGCTCGATCGGCTCGCCCTCCTCCATGCCGAGGCGCTCCATGATCTTCTGGACGCGCTCGGCGCCGAAGATACGGAGGAGGTCGTCCTCGAGCGAGAGGAAGAAGCGCGAGCTGCCGGGGTCGCCCTGGCGTCCCGACCGGCCGCGCAGCTGGTTGTCGATGCGGCGGCTCTCGTGGCGCTCGGTGCCGAGGATGTGGAGCCCGCCCGCGGCGAGCACCTGCTCGCGCTCGACGGCACATTGCGCGCGGTACTTCTCGAGGGCCGCCTGGAACGCCGGGTCCTCGGGGTCGCGCGTCCCGGTTTCGTTCGCCGCCATGAACTCCGGATTCCCGCCGAGCACGATGTCGGTGCCGCGGCCGGCCATGTTGGTCGAGATGGTGAGGGAGCCGAAGCGGCCGGCCTGGGCGACGAACTCGGCCTCGCGTTCGTGCTGCTTGGCGTTCAGGACGTGGTGCTTGATCCCGACCTTCTTCAGGAGATTCGAGACGTGCTCCGACTTCTCGATCGAGATCGTACCGACGAGAATCGGCTGACCCTTTTCGTTGCGCTCGCGAATGTCCTCGACGACGGCGTCGAACTTCTCGCGCTCGGTCTTGTAGACGACGTCGGCATGGTCGTTCCGGATCATGTTGCGGTGGGTCGGAACGACGAGGACCTCGAGCCCGTAGATCTGATGGAACTCGGTCGCTTCGGTGTCGGCGGTGCCGGTCATGCCGGCGAGCTTGTTGTACATCCGGAAGTAGTTCTGGAACGTGACCGTCGCGAGCGTCTGGTTCTCGCGCTCGATCTTCACGTTCTCCTTCGCCTCGACCGCCTGGTGGAGACCGTCGCTCCCGCGGCGACCCGGCATCAGGCGGCCCGTGAACTCGTCGACGATCAGCACCTCGCCGTCCTTGACGACGTAGTCGACGTCGCGCCGGTAGATGGCGTGGGCGCGGAGCGCCTGGTTCACGTGGTGGAGGGTGTCGATCTCCCCCGGGTCGTAGAGGTTCGCGACGTTGAGCGCCTTCTCGACCTTGGCGATGCCCTCTTCGGTCAGGATGGAGTTTCGCGTCTTCTCGTCGACCGTGAAGTCGGTTTCCTTCTGCAGGCGCGGGATCACGCGGTCGATGACGTAGTACTTCTCGGTCGACTCTTCGGCCGGGCCGCTGATGATCAGCGGAGTTCTCGCCTCGTCGACCAGGATCGAGTCGACCTCGTCGACGATCGCGTAGTTGAAGAGCTTCCAGACCTGCTTGCCCTTCGCGTCGGTCACTTCCTTCGGATAGGTCCGGTGGACGTAGTCCTCGATCGCGAACTTCATGTTGTCGCGGAGGTAGTCGAAGCCGAACTCGTTGTTCTGCCCGTAGGTGACGTCGGCGTTGTAGGCGTCCTGGCGCTCGCGATCGGTGAGGCCGTGGAGGATCACGCCGACCGAGAGGCCGAGGAACTTGTAGAGCCGACCCATCCACTCGGCGTCGCGGCGGGCGAGGTAGTCGTTCACGGTGACGACGTGGACGCCCTTCCCTTCGAGCGCGTTCAAGTAGACCGGCAGGGTCGCGACCAGCGTCTTGCCCTCGCCGGTCTTCATCTCGGCGATCTTGCCGCTGTGGAGCACCATGCCGCCGACGAGCTGGACGTCGAAGTGCCGCATGCCGAGCACGCGCACCGAGGCCTCGCGCACGACGGCAAAGGCCTCCGGGAGCAGATCCTCGAGCTCCTGCCCGTTGTCGAGGCGCTCACGGAACTCGACCGTCTTGTGACGGAGCTGCTCGTCGGTGAGCGCGGTAAGCGACGGACCGAGCTCGTTGATCTCGACGACCAACGGCTGCATGCGCTTGATCTCGCGCTCGTTCCGGGTTCCGACGATCTTCCGGACGAGGGTCTTCAGCATGAACCGCTAGTCATAACCCAGTCGTGGGGGTGGGGCAAAGCGGGGGCCCGACTATGAGGCTGACCGAAGGGGGAGAGATCCCTTCTGAGCTAGCGCCGCGGGTCGAGGCGGATCGGGATCGGGCCCCGGCGGAGCAGCGCGCCGTACCAGAAGTCGACGAAACCGTACTTGCCGGCGAAGGCCTGGTCGACGTCGAGGCGCACTCCGGGAGACGGATCGGGGTGCGCCGTCCGCGCCGACGTCTCGCCGTTCCGTACGAGCTCGACCTCGGGGTGCGTGAGCAGGCGCCGGTACCAGTGCCGCTCGGCATTCGCGACCCGCACCCAGGGCGCGCCGTCGTGGTCGACGCACCACATCTTGGTCTCGTGCATGGTACCGGCGGCGTCGCGCGTCCGCAGCACGACGACCTCGGTCTGCTCCCCCGCGACGTACGTCAGGACGCCGACGAGCAGCATCCCGACGACCGTCCGGACGACGAGCCGGCGCCCGGTCAGGTGGGGCGCCATCCCGAGGCCGATGCCCGCGAGGCTCGCGGAGATGAGCCCGAGTACGGTGAGCCCGACGACGCGTGCGACCGGGGGATTTCCTTTCGCAGAGAGCGGGGCGGAGAGTGCCACCGCGACGGCGAGCGCGTGGAGCCACGGGTTCACGCGCGACGCGAGCCCAACCCGTGCCGCCCCCACCGCGAGCGTCGCGGCGCCGACGAAGAACGCGAGCAGCATCGGCGCGAGGATCGCGAGGCCCGGTCCCTGCATCGCGTCCATCAACGGGACGAGCGCCCCTTGGTCCATGCCGGGCGCCGTCATGTAGTAGGCGAGCAGGTGGTAGATCGCGTCGGCGGCGGACGCCATCGCCCCGATCGTCAGCAGCAGCGCGCCGCCGCGGAGCGCCCGCGAGCCGCGTGCGTGCCCGAGCCGCGAGAGCGCGAGGAGCGGCGGCGCGAAGCACGCGGCCGAGATCAACTGCAGCGCGACGGACAGCCAGACGGCGTCACGCTGGAGGGCCACGCGCTCGAGGATCTGCCGCGTGTCGGTCACGCCGACGCCCGGCATCAACGTCCACGAGATCCAGAAGAGAACCGCGGCGGCGACGAGCCACCCTCCCCCCAGGCGTTCCTCCTCCAGTGCCGTCATCCTCGGCTTCCTCGCGATGCGCGTCCGCCTGTCAGCAAGGCGCCCGCGAACACCACCACGTGCGCGAGGTTCGGCGCGGCGGGCACGACGAAGCCGGCGAGCCGCGGGAACGGGGTTGCGAGCGCGGCGAGCACGACGGTCACCACGAGCGGGTTGCAGCACGCGAACGCGCGCGGGAAGCGCGTGCTCCCGCGCCAGACCGCCACCGCGAACACCACCGACCCGATCGCGAGCGCACCGCCGACGATCACCCAGAGCGGCAGCAGGAATGCGGCCTCCGGAATCGCGGCGAGCGCGTCCGGCCCGGTCGCGGCGTTCGTCCGGAGTGCGACGTGGGTGAGCACGCCCGTGAGCCCGTGGACCACGGCCCCGACGACGCTGCCGACGGCGCCGAGTCCGGCGACCAGGCGGGCGGCGGACGGCGCGGCGCCGCGGATGCCGTCGGCAAGCACGCGGTACCCGAGCGCGTACAACGGAATGCCGAGCACGCCGAGGTAGTGACCGACGAGCAGCGTTGCCGCTGGAGGCGCCGGCACGTCGAGACGACCGTCCGCCGCCCACGCCGCCCACAGCAACCCGACGTCGCCGGCGCTCGCCGCGACTGCGCCGCCGAGTGCCCAGAGGAGGCGGTCAACGTCCGAGCGCGGCAATCTGTCCCACGACCGCGAGCGTGTCGTCGAGGGTCGTCGTCGGCCGGTAGAAGATCAGCCGGTGCACGCCGAGATCCTCGTAACGCTTGACGGTGTCGGCGCTAATCGACGCGGCGGGCGTGACGCTGATCTCGAGCGGTCCGAGGTGCTCCGGCCGGCCGTGCTGCTTCTCGGCGGCGCGGAGGCCTTCGAGACAGTGCGCGGTGGCAGCCGGGTCGAGCGCGAACCCGTACCAGCCGTTCGCGTGTCGGACGGAGCGGCGAAACGCCTCGGGGGCATGGCCGCCCATGACGATCGGCGGATGCGGCTTCTGCACGGGACGCGGGAACGCCTGGATGTTGCCGAAGCGGACGAAGCGCCCCTCGTACGCCGGCTGCGGCATGGTCCAGAGCGCCAGCATCGCGTCCAGGAAGTCGATCGTGCGCGCGCTCTTGTGGTCGAACGGGGCCCCGAGCGCGTCGAACTCCGGCTTCAAATATCCGGCGCCGATCCCAAAGATCAGCCGCCCTTTCGAGACCACGTCGACGCTCGCGAGCTCCTTCGCGAGCACGAGAGGGTTCCGCTGCGGCAGGATGATGATGCCGGTCCCGAGCAGGATGCGCTCGGTCGCCGCCGCGACGAACGCGAGCGCCACCGCCGGATCGAGAAACGGGACCTCGGGTGGCGACGGCGAGGGCGGCACCTGCGGGTCGGGGAGCACCACGTGCTCCCCCGTCCACAGCGACTCGAGCCCCGCGGCTTCGGCGGCGCGGGCAACGCGCGCGGCGACGTCGGGGTCGGCACATGCGGCGAAGTTGATCCCGAAGTAGGCGAGCTTCATGGCGGCGAACGTACGCGGGGCGCGCCCGTGGAGCAACGGCCGCCACGGGATGTGCTACGCGTCGAAGCGGCGATGGCACGGGTGGACACGATAGTCGCGGGTGCCGGCGTCGTCGGTCTCGCGATCGCCCGCGCGGAGGCGATGGCCGGACGCGACGTGTTGATCCTCGAGGCCGCCGAGCGCTTCGGGACCGGCACCTCGTCGCGGAACAGCGAGGTCCTGCATGCCGGCATCTTCCACCCGCCCGGCATGCTGAAGACGCGCTTCTGCATCACCGGGCGGCGCGCGCTCTACGGCTACTGCGCCGAGCGCGGTATCCCGCATCGACGCTGCGGGAAGCTGCTCGTCGCGACCGACCAGGAGGAGCTCGCGCTGCTCCACATCTACGTCGCGCGCACCCGGGAGAACGGCTTCGAGCCGGACGAGGCCCTCGTGCCGCTCACGGCCGACGCGGCGCGCGCGCTGGAACCCGAGCTCCGCTGCCGCGCGGCGTGGCTCTCGCCGGCGACCGGCATCGTCGACTCGCACGCGCTCATGCGCGCGCTCAGTGCCGACGCGGAGTCGTACGGCGCGCGGCTCCTCTGCCGAGCGCCGGTCGCGCGCGTCGTCCCGACCGAACGCGGCTTCGCCGTGACGACGGCGGGAGACGACCCGGCCACCGTCGGCTGCGCGCGCTTCATCAACGCGGCCGGACTCGGCGCGACCGAGCTCGCGCGCCGGGTCGACGGCTACGACCCGTGTCGCATCCCGCGCCAGCACCTCACGAAGGGCAGCTACTTCACGTTCCGTGGGCGCTCGCCGTTCTCCCGTCCGATTTACCCGCCGCAGCGCGCTGGCTTCTCCGTACACGCAACCATCGATCTCGGCGGGCAGCTCAAGTTCGGCCCCGACGCCGAGCCCGTCGAGCACCCCGACTACGCCGTCGACCCCACGCGCGGCGCACGCTTCTACGCCGCGATCCGCACCTACTGGCCCGGGCTTCCCGACGACGGTCTGCAACCCGGCTACGCCGGCATCCGCCCGCGGCTCCACGCGCTCGGCGAGCCCGCGCGCGACTGGGTGATCGAGGGCCCCGCGCAGCACGGCGTCGCAGGGCTCGTGCAGCTCTTCGGCATCGAGAGCCCAGGCCTCACGGCCTGCCTGGCAATCGCAGAGCACGTCCTCTGGCTGTGAGACCCGATGCTCAAGACAAAGATCCCCTCGTTGACTAATCCAGGGCGAGCTTCGGGGCGAACTCCGCGCCGAGCAGCCGGTGCAGCACGCGCGTCATCCCCCAGCGGAGATACAGGTTGGCGAGCTCAAGGACCGGGTGCACGATCGGCAGCGCTCCGATCACCTCGCGCGCGAGCTCGGGCTGGGCGTGCGGACCGACGAGACGGTACTGCGCCGCGACGAACGGCGCAGCGAAGAAGCGCCGGCGAAACGCGCGGTTTTCACGGCGGAGCGCGGCGCGCGTCGGCTTGCAGCCGATCTCGGCGGCGATCGCGTCGCAGAACGAGGTGTGGTCGACGAGGTGGCCAAGGCGAGACCCGACCGGTCGGAACAGGTGCGCGCGCATGTCCATCCAGCGCGCGATCTCGCGCCGCATCGTGTGCGGAGGCGGCAACGTCACACGCTCGCTCTGCAACAATGCGAACCAGCGCGCCTGCAGCTCCGCGAGCGGCGGAATCGCGCCGAAGGCGGGCCGGAGGAAGCCGATGAACCCCAGGCTCGGCCCGGCGTCGGGGTCGAACGTGTGGAGGTATCGCCCCGCATGGGCGTGCGTCGTGTCGAGCATCGGCATCCGCGTTTCGAACCCGGTGCAGAGGATCACGAGATCGGGTCTGAAACGGCCGCCGTCCTCGAACGTCACATCCGGCCCTTCGAAGGACACCACCGCGCCGACCCGGCGACAGCGGCCGCGCGCCATCGCGCGGACGAACTCGTCGCTCTTGGTGCCGAACTGCTCCGGCAACGTCCCGCCCGAGTCGGCGAGGAGCGCGCGGGTGAGCCGGCGGGTCGCGAGATTCGTCCAGATCTCCGAAGCGCGCCGCGCGCGCACGAGCGGCAGCCACTCCCATCCGAGCCGGTGCAGGATCTGCAATCCCTTGTCGACGACCACGAGCGGCAGGAACAGCCAGCGATAGACGTTGCGCTTCCAATCGTCCTTCGGGTTGCGGCTCAAGAACACCCAGTGCGCCGAGCTGTGGCCGATGCGCGACGTCCGCCAGTCACCCGGCTTCCCGAAGCTGATCCGCTTCTGTACCGCGACGCCCCGGCGGAGCGACAGCACCGTCTCCGCGGCGTGCTCCGCGACCTCCGCGACGACGTCCGCGCCCGACTCGCCGGCGCCGACGATCAGCACGCGCTTCCCGACGACTTCGGACGGGCGGCGATACTGCGCGCCGTGGATGATCGTGCCGGTGAACGTCTCTTGGCCGGCAAACCGGGGCACGTGCGGGTGCTGATGCAGGCCCGAGCAAACCGCGACCGCGTCGAAGCGCTCGGTCCCGCGGCCGCGCGGACCGCGGGTCTGCACGGTCCACCCGCCGCCGGAATCGCGCTCGACATGCTCGACGGTCGTCCCGAACCGCAGATGCGGCGTGACCCCGAAGGCACGACAATACTCGCGCAGGTACTCCACGTACTCCCCGACCCGCATGTGACCGGAGCGGTCCGGCGCCACCGGGAAGTCCGAGAACGCCGTGAGCGCACCGGACGACGTGAGGCGGCACGACTCCCAGACGACGCCGTCCCGCGGATCATAGCGAAAGACGCCGCCGAGGTCCGCGGCCTTCTCGAAGCAGGTCGGCCGGTGTCCCTCCGCGAGCAGCTCCTTCACGGTCGCGAGCCCCGACGGGCCCGCGCCGATGACGGCGACCCGCTTGGACGCCGCACCGCCGGCGTGACGCTCGCTCATGATCGTGCTCCGGTCGACCCGAGCCGGCCGAGCAGCCGTCCGGCTTCGTGGCTCACGCCGCCGCAGGTCAGGATCGCGAGGAGCAAGGCGGTGTCCGCGAAACCGAGGCGATGCTCGCGCACCGCCGCACGGTAGGTTTCCCAGCGCTTCCGCATGCCCATCGGGCGGCACGTGACGGTGCGCCGACTGTTGCGCTGATTGCTGCGCCCGTAGATCGCATGCTTCGCCCACCATTGGCGGAGGGTAGTGATCTCGAGATGGGTCACGACCGCGTCCCGGCGATAGCGGACTGCCCGCTCGCCCTCCCGCTCGACGAGCCGCCGGACGAAGACCGAATCCGCCCCGCGCGGCACCTCGTCGAAACCGCCGAGTGCCTGCAGGGTCCGCTTCCGGACCGCCATGTTGTTCGTGTACCCGTAGTAGAGCTCCTTCTCGGCGCCGCCGAAGATGGCGGCGGCCTTGGTCTCCTCGTAGAGCGTCATCAACTGGAGCGGCGTGCTCTCGCGGCCAGGCCGGCGCGCGCCGAGCACCACCTCGACGCCAGGCTCCGCGAGCGCGTCGACGTGATGCCGGAGCCAGGCCGGGTCGGGCGCGCAGTCGGCGTCGGTGAAGAGCAGGATGTCGCCGCGCGCCTCCGCGACGCCGCGGTTGCGCGCGGCATAGGCGCCCGGCTTCAGCTCCTCGACGACGCGCGCACGGGCGAAGCGCGCGGCGAGCGCGCGGCTGCCGTCTTGGGAGCCGTTGTCGATCAGGACCGTCTCATAGCCGTCGGCGGGCACGTCCTGCGCGAGGATCGCGGCGACGCAGCGCTCGATGTGGGCGGCACTATCGAGGAACGGCACGAGGACCGACACGCGGGGGGCGGCACCGTTCATTCGGGCGCGTTCAGATACAGCGTTTCGGCGACGACGTCCGGGTAGTCGCCGCCCTCGAACGCGTACGTGCAGTTCTTGCAGATGGCGATGTCGTTCGGGTCCCTACGGAACTCGCGCCGCATCGCCGCGTACGCGACGTTCCGCCAGATGCGCTTGAAGGACTTGGTCGTCACGCTGCCCATGCCGCGCGCGCTGTCGAAGTCGTAGGTGCACGGCGTGATCTCGCCGTCCCAGCGCAGGTTCGTCTTCTGCCAGAGCGCCTTGCAGGGATTGTGCTTCGCCCGCACGCGGTCGTTCCCAGCGTAGGCGAAGCGCTGGTACCCGGCCCCCTCCGGGATCGGGTGATCCTCCTTCGACTCGGGACGGACCGTGCACGTGTTCATCGTCTTCAAGCTGAGCGCGTCGACCCCGAGCGCCGACGCGCGCGTCTTGAGCTCCGGGATCTCCACCTCGTTGTGCTGCGAGACGATCATGCTGAGGCTCACGAACGGGGTCGTGCTCCCCTGCCGCCGCTTCTCCTCGACGATGCGACGGACGCCGTCGAAGGCCTCCTCCATCTTCTTGCCGCGGAGACGCGCGTAGCTCTCCTCGGTGGCGCCGCCGATCGACACGATCAGCGAGTCGATCCCCGACTCGACGAGCCGCCGTGCATGGTCCCTCGCCGCGAAGATGTGCCCGTTCGTGCTCGAGACGACGTGGATCTGCTTCCGCTTGGCGGCGCGCACGATGTCGTACACGTGCGGATTCAGGAACGGCTCGCCCCAGCCCCAGAGGACCAGCATCAGAAAGTACGCGCCCATCTCGTCGAGCACGCGCTCGACGACCGCCGGATCGACATGGCCGGTCGCCTTCGGCAGCTCGAGGCTCACCGGGCAGTACGTACAGCGCAGGTTGCAGAGCGTCGTCGGCTCGACCTGCAGGAACGTCGGGTAGCCGAGCGGGCGCTCGAGCCTCAGCGTGACGCCGAGCTCGACGAGGAGCCAGTTGAGGATCCGCCGGTACGACGCGCTCCGGAGGCGCACCGGGATGTTCTCGTAGGTGTAGACGATCTCGCGGGTCGCGAGGGCGCGGACGGCTTCGCGCGACTTGTCGAGGAAGGACTTCCGGGAAGATCGCATGTCACACCGCTCGCATCAGTCGTTCTGGTAGCTGAGCTCCATGGGGTCGCCGGGGCACACCCGCATCTCCCGCACGCGCGCGGTTCGATCGCCGGCGCGCCAGATCGCCCGCATCGACTGGGCGAAGACGTTGCCGATGGGATCCTTCTTCCGGCAGAGGAACACCTCGCCGTCGACCCCGAGGAAGAGCGTGCGCGCCGAGCAATGGCACGCGGTCTCCGTACCCGAGAACTTCCGCACGAGGTCCCGGAGGTAGCGGCGGTTGGTCTCGCCGCCGGCCGCGAGCACCTGCTCCGCTTGCTCGCGGATCGCCGCGCGCACCTCGGAGGAGTAGTCCGGGCCGGTGATCTCGGACGGATAGCGGTTCTGATGGCACTGGAGCTTCTCGAGCGTCTTGAAGCGAAACGGAATCCCAAGCGCGCGGCATTGCGCGGCGGTGTCGACGATCTCGGCGTAGTTCTCGTTGTTGACGGTGAGCTTCAGCGATAGCGGAACGCTCGGGAAGCGCTCGCGGACGGCCACAGCCGTCGCGATCAAGCGCGCCGCCGAGCCCGCGACGCCGCGCACGACGTCGTGCGACCGGACCCCGTCGTAGCTGATCGTGAGCGAGACCGTGTGCGGCTCGGTCGCGGCGAAGAAGTCGAGCGTCCGATCGGTGTAGTACCCGTTGCTGCTGACGTTCACGTGCGCGTACGGCCGGACGCGGCGGACGACGCGGTAGTACTCGAGAACGTCCGGCACCAAGAACGGCTCGCCGCCGGTGAGACTGACCACCTCCAGATGGGCGAAGACGGGCTCCGCGAGCACGGCCTCCACGGTCGCAGCGCTGAGCGTCCGCTTCGGGTTCTCGGCCCAGATGCCGCACATCTTGCAACGCAGGTTGCAGTGGTTGGTGAGCTCGACGCGCACCGTCCGCGGCTTGCTCGACACGAGCGACGCCGCGCGCGACATCCAAAAGCCAGCTCGCATGGTGCGGATACTACGCCGATCGCCCCCCCGCGTGCCAAGGGCAAACGACCGACCGGGCGCCGCGCGCCCGCCATGGCGCCTGCACCGTCAGCCGAGCAGCTGGCCGTCGTCGACCGTAACAAGCGAGCCCGTGATGAACTCGGCGTGGCGCGAGCACAGCATGAGCAGCGGCGCGTCGAGGCTCGCCTCGGTCCCGAGCCGGCGGCGCGGAAAGCTCGCGATCTGCTTTCGCCCGGGATCGCTCTCGAACCAGGCATCGTTGAGCTCGGTCTTCGCGTAGCCGGGACAGAGCGCGTTCACCGCCACGTGATGGCGCGCCCACTCGCGCGCGAGTCCCTGGGTCAGCATCGCGACCGCCGCCTTCGACGTCGAGTAGGCGACGAGCCCCGGAAGCGCCTTCATCGCGCCGATCGAGGCGACGTTCACGATCCGGCCGTGGGTCCCGCGCTCGATCATGCGCCTCCCGACCACCTGCGCCGCGAAGAACGTGCCCTTGAGGTTCGTGTCCATCACCGCGTCCCAGTCGCCCTCGGAGAGCTCCGCTGCGCTCGACTGGATGCTGATGCCGGCGTTGTTGACCAGGATCGAGAGCGGGCCCGCGACGCGCTCGGCGTCGTCGACACAGGTGCGGATCGAGTCGACGCGGGTGACGTCGAGCGGGACCGCATGCGCCGTCCCGCCGGCCGCGGCGATGCGCGCGCGCACGGCCTCGAGACGCTCCAAGCGGCGGCCGGTCACGACGACGGTCGCGCCGGCCGCGGACAGGACCTCGGCGAAGTGCAGCCCGAAGCCGCTCGTCGCGCCGGTCCCGAGCGCGACGTCGCCGGTGAGATCGAACGTGATGGGAGACGCCATGGGCGGGCGCGACCCTGGATTGCGCCCTACTTGCCCTTCCACTGCGGCGCGCGCTTCTGAACGAACGCCTGCAGCCCTTCGCTGAAGTCCTCGGTGCCGAACATCTTGGCCATGCCCTCGCCCGACATGCGCCACCCGACCTCGTCGGGGGCATCGGTCGATTCGAGGAGGACGCGTCGGCTCTCGCGCACGGCGAGCGGGGCGTTCTCGCCGATCTGCGCCGCGAGCTTCTTCGCGGCGTCCAGCGCCTGGCCCTCGTCGCACAGCACGTTCACGAGGCCGAAGTGATGGGCGCGCTCGGCCGGGAAATCGAGACGGCCGGTCAGCACGAGCTCCATCGCGACGTTCCGCGGGAGCTTCCGCGGCAGGCGAAACAGTGCGCCGGCGGCGGCGATGAGATTCCGCTTCACCTCGGGAACGCCGAAGACCGCCGTCCGCGACGCAACCACGAGGTCGCACGCGAGCACGATCTCGGTGCCGCCTGCGAGCGCCGGGCCGTCGACGGCGGCGATGATCGGCTTGGTGCGGTCGCGCTTCACGAAGCCGGCGAAACCGCCGCGCTCGGTCATCATGCCGGCCGGGTCGACGCTCATCTGCTTGAGGTCCGCGCCGGCGCAGAAGATGTACCCCTTCTCGGTCTTGGCGCCGGTGAGGATCCCGACCCACACCTCGTCGTCGGCCTCGAGCTTGTCGACGGCGTCCTCGAGCCCGCGCGCGACGGCCGTGTTGACGGCGTTTCGCGCATCGGGGCGATTGATGGTGATGACGGCGACGTTGCCTTCCTTGCGATAGTCGATCATGACCGCGCACCCTAGGCGGTCGCCGCGGGCAATTCCAGCGGGCCCCGGGCGCTACCAGCTCCGGGTCTCGCCGACGGCGAAGGTCCAGAGCTGGTCGGGGGCGAAACCGGCGGCGGCACCGGCGGCGTGGAAGCGGCGTGGCGGCTCGTCGAGCGGCTCATCGGTCAAGTCGAACGTGCCCCAGTGCATGCCGACGACGCGCTTGGCGCCGACGTCGCGCGCGGCCTGCACGGCTTCCTCCGGGTTCACGTGCACGAAGCGCATGATGTCGGCGTTCGGCTCGTACGCGCCGATCGGCATCGCCGCGAGGTCGATCGGCCCGAAGCGGGCGCCGATCGCCTTGAAGCCGTCGAAAGAGCCGGTGTCACCGGCATGGTAGAAGCGTCGCGTCGGGCCTGTCACGACCCAGCCGGCCCACAGGCGGCGGTCGCTGCCGAAGAGGCTGCGACCGGAGAAGTGCTGCGCGGGTACGCAGTGCACCTCGACCGGACCGATGGTCGTCGACTGCCACCAGTCGAGCTCGATCACCTCGCCGCCGAATCTGCGCACGAGGTCGCCCATGCCGAGCCCGGCGACGAAGCGCGCGCCGCGCTTCGCGAGCGCCTCGATCGAGGCGAGATCGGTGTGATCGTAGTGGTCGTGCGAGAGCGTGACGAAGTCGATGCGCGGCAGCGCCTCGATCGCCACCCCCGGCGGCACGAGCCGCTTCGGCCCCGCGAACCCGACCGGGCTCGCCCGCTCGGAGAACATCGGATCGGTGAGGAAGGTCACGCCGTCCATGCGGACGAGGAACGTCGCATGGCCGATCCACGTGACGCTCGGGCTCTGCGCGAGCGCCGCCGCGTCGTACGGCACGCGCCGTGCCCCACCCTCACGCCCGACGAGCGACGTCCAGACCTTGCGTGCGAGAAACGGCGCCATCGCGAGCACGGGCGCGCCGGGGCGCGGTCCGGCGTAGTTGACGAAGCGGTCGCCCCGTCGGGGCGCGCCGCCGGTCACGGTCACGGAGCCGGCGGCGTCCGCGCGCGGCCCGCGGCTTTCCGCGCACGCCGCGGCCGCGACGACCAGCACCGCCAGACTCACGACCACGGACCGAAGACGCGCTGCCATCGCGCGCATGTGCGCTGCCCGCGGAGCGAAAGCAATGGGGGCCTGGTCCGGGTCGTGCGTCCCGCGTCTCACATTTCCGCGGCGCCCTGGAACGCAGGCCGCCGCTCGAGCCGCTCGACGACCGCGACCTTGCCGGCGAGGGTCACGGCCGCTCCCGCGCGAACGCGACGAGGTCGGCGCCGAGGCGCGTGCGCTCGGTGAGGAACAAGCCGTGCGGCGCGCCGGGATACTCGACGAAGCGGCTTCCTGGGATGCTCTCCGCGACCGTGCGCGCCACCGCGACCGGCTGCGAGCCGTCGGCGTCGCCGTGGATCACGAGCGTCGGCATGCTGAAGACGCCGAGCTCGGCCCGGAAATCGACCTGCCCGAAGGCGCGCAGGCACGCGAGGGTCGCGACGGGGGACGCCTGCAACGCGAGCCCGACCACCCACTGCATCTGCGCGGCCGAGACCGGCTCGCCCGCGGTCGACGCGAACAGCGTCGGGACGCCGTCCGTCAGAAACTGCGGGCGGTCGCCGGCGATCATCTGCGCCATCATCCCCGCCATCGCCTCGTCCATCGCGGCGAGCGCGCCGCCGACGAGCACCGCCCGGGCGACGCGCGCACCGCCGTGCCGCCGCAGATAGCGCGTGATCTCGCCGGCACCCATCGAGTAGCCGACGAGGATCGCGTCGCGGAGGTCGAGGTGGTCGATCAGCGTCGCGAGGTCGTCGGCGAACGTGTCGAAGTCGTAGCCGCTCCCGGGTTGGTCGGAGCGACCGAAGCCGCGCCGGTCGGCCGCGACGCACCGAAAGCCGGCCGCGACGAGCGCCGGCATCTGGTACTCCCACATGTCGGCGTCCAGCGGCCAGCCGTGCACGAGGAGGACGGGTTTCCCCGTCCCCCAGTCCTTGTAGAAGAGACGCGTGTGGTCCCGAGTCTCGACGTAGGGCATGACGCGACCCTACGCGCGGGCCGCGTGGGCGCGGCTCGGCAGCACGCCGTGAGGCGCCGTCACGGTCTCTCGTCCGGCGCGCCGGACCAGGTAGAGCAACGGTCCGACGCTGCCGAATCCGAGCGTCAGCAGCACGTACGGGATCGGACTGACGTCGTGCTGGCGGGCGTCCTGCCACATCCACACCATCACCATCGCGAGCGCGATCGTGAGGTCCACCATGATGAGGGTCGACGCCCAGGTGGCGAACACCTGCTCGAAGAGGCCGACGATGCCGTACTGCGCCACCACGTACGCGGTGAGCGCCGAGAAGTCGGCGAGGACGACGGCGAGGGCGATCTGTTTCTTGTTCATGAGCCTGCTCCTTTCGTTGGCCGGCGCCTGTGCGACGTCGGCGGTATGCACGGAGGCCAATTCAAGCCGCGTGCCGTTCCCGGAACGGCCGCCGGACCAGGGGATGCGCCACCGCGCCGGGGCGGGCCGCGGCGGCGCTGCAACGTCGGCGTTGCAGCGCCGCAACGGGCGCACCGCGTGCGTTGCCATGTCCGGCGGCCTGCGGAACAATCCCGCCCGGTCCGCGAGTTGCTAGACCACCCCACATGAACGCGACACGAGAAACCCCGGCACCCCGGTTCATCGTCCACGCCCGCTGGATCGGCGCGGCGATCGGCCTCGCGATCGTGATCGGCGACACCGTGCTCATGCGCGTGCTCGGCATCACGTTCGCCATGAACGGGCGCGACGTGACCCTCGTCGTCGCCGGGATGTACGGGAGCACGATCCTGGTCCTCGGCTATGTCCTCGGCTACGTCATCGAGAGCCGGCGCCGCGAGCGCGAGCAAGCCGCCGTGATCCGCGCGCAGATGGAGGCGATCGAAGCCGCGCGCGCCCGCCTGGTTCAGAGCGAGAAGCTCGCCGCGCTCGGCCAGCTGAGCGCGACGATCGCCCACGAGGTGCGGAATCCCCTCGCCGTCATTCGCTCCGCGGCGCAGAGTCTCGGCGAGACGGTCGCCGCCCGCGACTCCGAGGGCGAGCGCGCGTGCCGCTTCATCACCGCCGAGATCGATCGGCTGACCAGCGTGGTCGGCTCGCTGCTCGCGTTCGCGCGGCCGCTCCGCCTCGAGCTGAAGCCCGTCGCGGTCGACGCGCTCTTCGAGGGCGCGCTCCAGCTCGCCGCGCCCGACCTCGCGCGCGAGCACGTGCAGGTCGCGCGCCCGGTGCCGACGGCGCCGCTGCACGTCCGCGCCGACGTCGACCTCGTGCGCCAGGTCCTCGTCGGCCTGCTCGTGAACGCGGTCGAGGCCGTCGGCTCGAACGGCGCCATCACCCTCGACGCGTGCGACCGCGACGGCACCGTCGAGATCGAGGTCGCCGACTCCGGCCCGGGCGTCCCCGCCGAGCTCCGGACGCGCATCTTCGAGCCGTTTTTCACGACCCGCGCGAAGGGCACCGGGCTCGGTCTCCCGATCGCGCGCCAGATCGTCGAGGCGCACGGCGGCAAGCTCGAGGTCGGCGAGCGGCGCGGCGGCGGGGCGCGCTTCATCGTCCGGCTCCCGGCCGCGCCCCCCACGGCGATCGCCGCATGAAGCCGCGCATCCTCGTCGTCGACGACGAAGAGCGCATGGCGAGCGTCGTCGCGATGGCGCTCGGCCGCGCCGGCTACGAGTGCGAGACATGTAGCGACGGCAACGCCGCGCTGGCTGCGCTCGACGCGCGCGGCGCCGACGTCGTCGTCACCGACTGGAAGATGGCCGGCATGGACGGCCTCGAGCTCCTCGAGCACCTGCACGCGAAGCGCCCGGAGCTGCCGGTCATCCTGATCACGGCGTTCGCGAGCGTGCCGTCGGCCGTCGCCGCGATGCGCGCAGGCGCCTTCGATTACGTGACCAAGCCCTTCGACAACGACGAGCTCCGGGCGGTCGTCGCACGCGCCCTCGAGCTCACGCGTCTCGAGCGCGAGAACCGCTACCTCCGCCAGGAGATCGGCAGCCGCTACGGGCCGGACGCGATGATCGCGGCAAGCCCGCAGAGCCTGGCCTTGCTGGACCTGCTCCGGCGGGTCGCGCCGACTCGCTCGACCGTGCTGATCCAGGGCGAGAGCGGCACCGGCAAGGAGCTCGTCGCGCGCATGCTGCATTACTGGAGCGAGCGCGTCGGGCGGCCGTTCGTCGCCGTCAACTGCAAGGCCTTCGGCGAGGGCGTGCTCGAGAGCGAGCTCTTCGGCCACGAGAAGGGCGCGTTCACCGGCGCCACCGCGTCGCGCGCCGGCTGCTTCCAGCGCGCCTCGGGCGGCACGCTCTTCCTCGACGAGATCGGCGAGGTGAGCCCGGACTTCCAGGCGAAGCTGCTGCGCGTGCTGCAGGACGGCGAAGTGCTGCCGGTCGGCGCATCGAAGCCGGTCGCGGTCGAGGTGCGGGTCGTCGCCGCGACGAACCGCGTGCTGCGCGACGAGGTCGCGGCGGGCCGGTTTCGCGAGGACCTGTTCTTCCGCCTGAACGTGATCCCCGTGCATCTGCTTCCACTCCGCGAACGTCGGGAAGACGTGCTACCGCTCGCCCGCCACTTCCTCGCGCGCCACGCGGCCGACGCCGGCCGGACGCTCGGATTCAGCGCGGAGACCGAGCAAGCACTCTTCGCCCACGCGTGGCCCGGCAACGTGCGCGAGCTCGAGAACGCGGTCGAGCGCGGGGTCGTGCTGACACGCGGCAGCGAGGTCACGCCGGAAGATCTCCTCCTCAGCGAGTCGACCGGCCCTCGTACCGACGGCTCGGCGCAGAGCACCGCCGACGGCACCCTGCAACGCGCGCTCGACGGGGCGACCGCCGACCGCATCCGCGCCGCGCTCGACGCGGCACACGGCGGGCGCGCCGAGGCGGCGCGCGCGCTCGGCATCGATCGGACGACGCTCTATCGGTTGATGAAGCGGCTCGGGATCAATTGACCGACCATCAAAGGTGGACCGGCGAGCCTGGGACGCGGACGCGAGCTCTGCCGACTCCGAGGATGCGCCCAACCCGCGCCGACGCGGCACGCCTACGCACCAAAGCGAAGACGGACCTGAGGCACGCTCACCACGCGACCACACGCAACGACCACACCCCCGCCCGCGTCGCGCACCGCGGACCGAGCACCGCCGCGGCCGCGGCGATCGCTGCGACGGCACGGTCGGGCGGTCGCACCAGCACGACGCCGCTGCCGTTCAGACGCTGGCGTTGGTGCTCGAGCGGGGTCGTCACGAGCTCGGCGAGGGTCGCCGCGACGCCGGCCGCTTTGAAGCGCGCGATCATCGCGTTCGGACGCGTCAAGCTCTTCAGCGGATACCAGAGAAGGATCGTCGCGCGTCGCGACGCATCGGCAGCGGCGATCACCGCGTCGGGAACGGCGATCCAGTCGGGCTTCTGCGTGAAGGGCGGATCGACGAGCGCCACGACTGCGGCGCCGCCGGCCTCGGCCTCGGCGACCACTGCCGGGAGCGCCACGAGGCCGTCGCCGCAGCGCACGTGCACCCCCGCGTGCCCTGCGAGCGCCGTCCCGAGCCGCTCGCACGCGCCCGGGTCGCGCTCCCAGAGGGCCAGCGTCGCATCGCCCGGAAGCACCGCATGCGCGAGCGCCGGGGACCCGGGATAGCGCTCGGGCCACGCGGTCGCGCCCCCGAGCTCGCGACAGAGTCCGACGTAGCGCGCGACGGCGGGGTCGTGCTCGTCCAGCGACGGTCCATCCGGCGACCAGAGCTTGCCGATCCCCTCCGTCCATTCGCCGGTCGGACCGAGCGCGTATCCGCCCTCCCCCGCATGCGACTCGACGTACGCAACGGGTCCTCCGGCGGCGGCGACCGAACGCAGCACCTCGAGCAGCACGCAATGCTTCCACACGTCGCCGACGTTGCCCGCGTGGAAGCGATGGCTGTAGTCGGACGGTCCGTCGGGACGGTAGCGCGACGCGGGGCCTGGCACGGGCACATGCTATGCCGGCGCGCGCGACCCGTCACGGGTCGGCGCACCCGCCCCCGGGTTCCTTCTCGCCGACGCCATTTGCTAGACCTGATCCTCATGCCTCCCGTCTCGCCGCCACCGATCGTCGCAGAGGAGCTCACGCTCCTCGAGCGCGTGGGTCAGGCGCTGGGAGCGCCCGGAGCCCTCGGCCACGCGGCCACCTCGTCGGAGCGCGCCCTCGTGCAGGAGCTCGAAAAGCTGAAGGAAGCTCTCCGCGACGGCACGAAGACGGAAGACCAGCCGGCGCTCCTCGAGCAATGGCACCGCCATTCGGCGCTCCTCGAACAGCTGCGCACCTCGCGCGCGCAGCCGAAGGTCAGCATCGACTCCCCGTACTTCGGCCACCTGCGGCTGCGGGAAGCGAGCGGCGAGCAGGAGATCCTCCTCGGCAAGGGAACGCATCTCGGCGGCGGGGTGGCGATCGTCGACTGGCGACACGCGCCGGTCTCGCGCCTCTTCTACCGCTACCGTCAGGGCGACGAGTTCGACGAGGAGATCGCCGGCCGGGAGCGGAGCGGCGAGGTGCTGGTACGCCGCACGGTCACGATCCGCGACCGCCGCCTGCAACGCGTCGACGCCCCCGAGGGCATCTTCCAGCGCGACGACGCCGCCCCCGACGGGTGGCACCGGATCGCGCCCGAAACCGCGCGGCTTGCCGGCGGCGAAGGCGTGGCGCTCCGTGCCCACGCGGTCGGCGAGGGCGCGGGGCGTGTCCTCGGCGGCCCGCACGACGGGCTGGCGCGTGCCGACAAGCACCTGCCCGACATTGCAGGTTTGATCGACCCGGAGCAGTTTGCGCTCATCACCCGGCCGACCGCGGGCTTCGTCGTGATCCGCGGCGCCGCCGGCTCCGGCAAGACGACGGTCGCGCTCCACCGCATCGCCTACCTCGCCTACGACGACCCGCGCATCGACTCGGAGCGCACCCTCGTCGTCGTGTTCTCGCGGGGGCTTCGCGACTACGTGAGTCACGTGCTCCCCGCCCTCGGGGTCCACCAGGTGCACGTGCGGACGTTCCACGAGTGGGCGCGCGAGATCCGGAAGCGCCTCTTGCCGATGCTCCCGCCCGACCGCCGCGAGGACACGCCTGCGGCGGTGCAGCGCTTGAAGTTGCATCCCGCCTTGCTCACCGCGCTCGCCGACCACATCGCGGAGACCCCGGGCCCGGCGACGCCCGCGCAGGTGATCGACGACTGGACGAGCGTGCTGACGTACGCCCCGCGGATCCAGGCCGCCCTCGCCGCGACGGCATCCGACGCCTTCGGCCCCGACGAGCTGACGCGCGCGATCAACTGGAACCGGCGCGAGCACGAACGGGTATCGGCCTACCTCGGCGGCGACACGACTGCCGAGCCCGAGCTCGATCCGGAGGACGACGCGCTGCTCTTGCGCGCGTGGCAACTCCGGGTCGGTCCCCTGCCCGCCAAGAACGGGCCGCTCTTGCGCTACCGCCACGTCGCCGTCGACGAGGTGCAAGACTTCTCGCCACTCGAGATCCAGGTGCTGCTCGGCTGCCTCGACAAGCACCAGAGCATCACGCTCGCCGGCGACACCCAGCAGCACCTGCTCGAGAACACCGGCTTCACCTCGTGGGCGACGTTCTTCGCGCAACTCGGGCTCCGCGGCGCGGAGGTCAACACGCTCGAGGTGAGCTACCGCTGCTCGCGCCAGGTGGCGACGTTCGCGGCCGGCGTGCTCGGACCGCTCCGCGAGGACGACACTCCGCTCCGCACCGTGCGCGAGGGCCCGCCGGTCGAGCTCTTCCGCTTCGCCGACCACGGCGCGTGCGTCGCGTTCCTCGCCGAGGCGCTCCAGGAGCTCGCCAAGCGCGAGCGTCTCGCGTCGGTCGCCGTGCTGACCCCGTCGCGCGACCTGAGCGCGCTGTACGCGAAGGGCTTCGTCGACGCCGAGGTGCCGCGCGCCCGCCAGGTCGTCCGCCAGGACTTCACGTTCGCGCCCGGCGTCGAGATCACCGAGATCGAGCAGGTCAAAGGACTCGAGTTCGACTACGTGATCCTGGTCGAGGTGAGCAGCACGCACTTCCCCGACCGCCCCGGCGCGCGCCGCCTGCTGCACGTCGGCGCGACGCGCGCCGTGCACCAGCTCTGGCTGACGTCGGTCGCGACCCCGTCGCCGCTGATCCGCCCCGCGCTCGCACGCGACCCATGAGACAGACGCTTGCCCTCGTTCTCGGCATCCTGGTCGCCGCCCTCATCGTCGCGACCGCCGTCGTGTCGCTGAACGCGCACGTCCGCGCCCTCGCCGACGACGTCGCGAGCCTCTCGCGCGAGCTGAACGCGATCGGCGAGGACGTGAAGACTCTCGCCGACGACGTCGCGACCCTCACGGACGCGCTGACCCAGGAGGAAGGCGAGGCGGGCGACGACGAGCAGTGCCCGTCCGACATCTGACCGGAGGCCGACCCGATACGGCATCCCGCGTACCAGTTCGGGCGTCGGGCGCCGCCATCGATCGGAACGTCACGCGGACCGACGCCTTCGGCGACCGCGTGCACTGGCTCGTCCGGCATTGGCGCCTCTGCCGGCGATGATCCTCAGCGCTCGATTCTGACCGCCGAATCGACGGCGCTGCCGAGGAAGCGGCTGCCGACGCGGATGAAGCGGTCGGGCACGTCGGTCACGAAGAACGACGTCGAGCCGGGGCCCGTCGGCGCCGCGAGGTCGCGCTCGGCGAGGAGCGCGCCGACCTCGCGCGCGGTCTCGGTCGCGGAGTCGACGAGCTGGACCTCCGGTCCGAGGTAGCGCGCGATGGTCTCCGCCAGCAGCGGATAGTGGGTGCAGCCGAGCACGAGCGTGTCGATGCGGCTCTGGCGGAGGCTCGCGAGATACAACGCGACCGCCTGCTCGGCGATGGCGTTGTCGACCCAGCCCTCCTCCGCGAGCGGCACGAAGAGCGGGCACGCGCGGGTGTAGATCTCGAGGCGCGGGTCGAGGGCGCGGAGCGCGCGGGTGTAGCTGCCGCTCGCGATCGTGCCCTCGGTGCCGATGACGCCGACCTTGCGGTTCCGCGTCGCACCGACGGCAGCGCGCGCGCCCGGCTCGATCACGCCGATCACGGGCACGTCGGTGTGGGCGCGGAGCGCGTCGAGGCCGACGGCCGACATGGTGTTGCACGCGACGACCAGGAGCTTCACGCCCTTGTCGAGCAGGAACTGCGCGTTCTCGAGCGTGTAGCGCGAGACGACGTCGGCCGACTTCGGTCCGTACGGCGTCCGCGCCGTGTCGCCGAGGTAGAGCAGATGCTCGTGCGGCAATGCCTCCGCCATCCGGTGCGCGACGGTGAGCCCGCCGATCCCCGAGTCGAAGACCCCGATCCCGAGCGCGCGGGTCCCCATCAACGTGCGGCCAGGCGTTGCCCGAGCATCTGCTCGGGCAGCGGCGGCGTGCCGAAGACACGCTGCCAGACGTCGGGCGTCTCCATGCAGAGATAGAGCGGCACGTCGGGTACCGCCTCCTCGACGAACGCGCGCACGCGCCGGTACATGTCGACGCGAAGCGGTTGGAAATCGCGCCACTTGCCGTCGGCGCTCGGCACCTGCTCGCCGGCGAGAAGCGGCGTCCCGGGAAAGCGCGCCCGCACCTTCGTGCGAAGCCCGGGCGAGAAGCGGAGCGCACCCATGCTGACCCACGCGATGCGCGCCGCGGGTACGGCGTCGGCGAGCGCGGCCACCAGGTCGCGATACCCCTCCTCCCAGCCGGCGTGCTCGATCATCGGGTCGAAGTGGACGCCGACCTTGTAGCCGGCCGCGACGACGCGCTTCGCCGCCGCGAGCCGCGCCGGGATCGACGCGGTGCCGCGCTCGGCGATCGCGGCCGCGGCCTCCGGCGCAAGCGACCACGCGACCACGACGCGGTCCTTCGGGTCGAGCGCGAGGAGGCCGTCGACGGCATCGGTCTTCGTCTTGAGCTCGAGGAGCGCGTTCGTACGGGCCGCAAAAAACGGGACGAGCTCGGCGCTCAGGCCCGTGAGCGGGTCGAGCGCCAGGCTGTCGGCGAGCTCGCCGGTGCCGATCCGGAAATGGCGGTCGCTGTGCCGGTCGACGACCGCCGCGAGCTCGGCGAGCGCCGCCTCCGGGTTCACGTACGCCGTGAGCGGCACGTTGTCGGCGAGGTACTCCTGGAGGAAGCAGTAGCCGCAATCCATCGGACAGTTCGCGGCGAGGTTCATCACCAGGTAGTTGCAGCACGAGAGGCCGCGCGTGCCCGCGGGGCAGTGGCCGAGGAACGAGCCGCGGTGCGGCGCCAGCAGCAAGCGGCGCTTGGCGGCGGCGAAGTCGTCGTTCGCGAGCCGCCGGCGGTCGTCCACGACGGTGAACGGGACGCCCGGCAGCCGTGCGCGGCAGCGCCGCGCCATCGGCGTCTCCTCGGCCCCGCGCTCGACCACGACCGCATCCGGCGTGAACACGCGGGCTACGTACCATGCGGTCGGTGGACCTGCCACGCCGGCGCACGTCTCGCGAGACGGCATCGACTCTAGCGAGGACGCGGAACTGCGGCCCCCGATGTTGCCCCCGCGGGGTGGCCTGCGGCGGCTCAACGATCGTCCCCCATGCAAGCGCGTCCACGTTCGCCTACGAGCAATTGTCAGAGACGGAAACCACGGACTTGATCAACACGTCAGGGGAAGCCGTAGCACCGACGACCCCGGGACGCGCAGAGTGGGGCTCGCCGTGATCTCCGGGCGCGAGTCCCCGAAACGGCAGCGCGAGCAGCCCGCGGGTGCTCTGGACTCGGGGGACGTCGAGACCGTCGAGACCATAGTGGATCTGCGTTCCCTGCCACGACGGCGTGAACGTCCCGAAGAGACGATCCCAGACCGAGAAGAGGTTCCCGAAGTTCGTATCGGTCTGGGCGGGCCTACGGGAGTGATGAACCTTGTGCATGTGCGGCCAGCTCGTGACGAGCGACAAGAGGCGGTCGAGCCATCGCGGCGCTCGGATGTTGGCATGCTCGAGGAGGCCGTTCACCGCCGACGCGACCCGATAGACCGCAAAGGCGGCCGCGCTCGGACCGACGACGACCACCATCGCCGCCATCGCGGCGTAGCGCATCAGACTTTCCACGGGGTGCTGGCGGATCGTGGTCGTGACATCGACGGCGGGGTCCGAGTGGTGGACGGCGTGAAACCGCCAGAGCGCGGGGATGCTGTGCCACGACACGTGGGCAGCGTAGAACGCGAGATCGAGCGCGGCGATTCCGAGGAAGGCCGCTGCGAGCGGCGCGTCCGAGAGCAAGCCGAGCAGCCCGAACCGCTTCGTTTCGAGAAACACGACTAGTGCGAGCAGCGCGACGTTCAGGAAGACGTTCGTGCCGAACGTGAGAAGGGTGAGCGCAAGGTTTGGGGCGAGATGATCCCGGTGCCACCGTCCCCGCGCGTGCAACGGGATCACAATCTCGATCGCGGCCACCACCCCCATGGTGGCAAGGATCACGGCGATGGCCGTGACGCTCGAGCTGAAGGATGCAGATGTCGACATGAATGAACCTCCTGTTCCTGACGCTTTGAGCGAAAAGATACGTTCGTTGCATCCTTGATACAACTGCTCTATTCATGAGCCCCATGAACCCGTGGCTTGTTCTGATCCATCAGCTTCCGCCTAAGCCTCCATACCTTCGGGTCAAAGTCTGGAGACGGCTCCAGGCACTCGGCGCGGTCCCCATCAAAAACTCGGTCTACGTGCTCCCGAACACCGAAGGGGCCCGCGAGGACTTCGAATGGATGGTTCGCGAGATCACGGAGACCGGCGGCGAAGCCTCGCTTTGCGAGGCACGCCTCGTCCACGGGCTTACCGACGACGCGATCCAGGCCTCGTTCCAGACGGCACGGGAAGCCGATTACCGAGCCATGGCGAAAGAGCTCCGTGAGCTGGCGCACGACACGCTCCCTCGCGCGAGACGATCGCTGTCGGCCGAAGGCCGGGCACGGCTCGAGGCCTCCCTGCCCCGCTTCCGGAAGCGCCTCGACGACGTCACTGCCATCGACTTCTTTAGTGCCGCCGGGCGGCCCGCCGTCGAGGGCCTGCTGACCGATCTCGAGCGCCACCTCAGCCCACCCGACGCGGCGCGGTCAGCTGCGCCGGCCACCACTCACCGACCGGAGGACGTGCGCGGCAGTGTCTGGGTCACGCGGACCGGCGTGCACATCGATCGCATGGCGAGCGCCTGGCTGATTCGCCGCTTCATCGATCCCAAAGCGCGCTTCAAGTTCGTTCCGAGCAAGGGGTACGTCCCGAGGAAGGGCGAGATCCGATTCGACATGTTCGACGCGGAGTTCACGCACGAGGGCGACCTCTGCACGTTCGAGGTGCTCCTCCAACGGTTCGGTATTACGGACGAAGGAGTCCGCGCAGTCGCCGAGATCGTCCACGACATCGACCTCAAGGTGACGACCTACGGCCGGCCGGAGACTCCCGGCGTCGACCACCTCGTGGCCGGCATCGCGTGGATGCACGCCGACGACGACGCACGCCTCACACACAGCGGAGCAGTATTCGATCCGCTCCACGCCTATCTCTATCGGAGGAAGACGTGACCGCCCCCCAGTCGCACCCAGCCGCGTCGGAAGCGGCCGTTCGCTATACGCTGCGGGAGGTCGTGACGTACTTCCTCCGCCTCGGCACCACGGGCTTCGGTGGTCCCATCGCGCTGGTCGGCTACATGCAGCGCGACCTCGTCGAGGACCGCCGTTGGATCTCCCTCAAGGACTACAAGGAAGGCCTCGCGCTCGCGCAGCTCGCCCCCGGCCCTTTGGCGGCGCAGCTCGCGATCTATCTCGGGTGGCTCGATTACGGGGTCCGCGGCGCCACGCTCGTAGCGATCGCCTTCGTCCTACCCTCGTTCGTGATGGTCCTGGCGCTCGCCGCCCTCTACCTCGCTTATGGCGGCCTCGCGTGGATGCAAGGCGCGTTCTACGGCATCGGCGCCGCGGTCATCGCGATCATGGCGCGAAGCGTCGCGAAGCTGGGAAAGATGAGCCTGGGCAGCGATCGGCTGCTCCTCGGGATCGCCGTGGCGAGCGGGCTCGTGACTGCT
>JANNPN010000472.1:0-4365 GCA_031400185.1 Polyangiaceae bacterium | reverse complement strand
TGGCGGCTAGCCGCTGACTACACCTGCAGGTGCGCGAGGCTCTTGAGCGCCGACCGCCGCGCGACGTCCCACGTGACCATCGTGAGCGCGGAGACGGCTGTGAACGAGATCGCAATGGCTGCGGTCTCGCCGCCGCCGATCGGCTGGGCGGCGAATCGCGACCAGAACAGACGCGAAACCGGCCATGCCTCGAGCGCGATCACGAGGCCGATCAGCGCGAGACACGTGACCATATAGATGAGACCGCCGAAGCCGGTCGCGATCTGGGCGGCGTTCTGGGTGTCGACCCGGGGATACGCGGCGCCGAAGGCGAGGCCGAGGCTCACGATCGCGGCCACGACGAGGAGGAGCGTCGCCATGAAGACGACGGTGAGCCCCGGCGTCACGCCGAGGAGGCGGCCGGTGATGACGATCAACGCTTCGCCGAGCACCGCAAGCGGCAGGAACCCGATCCAGAACTTCCCCCACCAGATGCTGGTGAGCGGGATCGGCGCTGTGCGCAGGGCCCACCACGAGCGGCCCTCGAGGCTGATCGCCGGGAAGACGAAGCGGACCGCGACCGACGCCGTCACGAACGCGGCGAGCCCGAGGTTGGCGAACGCGACGATCTCGCGCAGCGTGCCGGCGAGCGGGCTACCGTCGTCGATGGGCAGCGCCGAGAAATTGTAGACGTACACGACCACCAGCGCGAGCAGGAGCAGAAGCTGCGACCACTGGCTCGGGTCGCGGAAGAAGATCGTCGCGTCCTTCACGAAGAGGAGCGCGGTCGTGTGCGGGAGCGGCTGCGAGAGCGTGCCGAGCCAGCGGCCGAGCACGCGCTCGCGGCGCGGGGACTCACGGCCCTCCTGTGCACGCGACCACGCCGTCAGGAACTTCCGCTCGACGAACGCGCCGCAGGCGAGGGCGAGGACCCCCGCCGTGCTCGCGAGGAGCGCCAGGTGGAAGAGCGGCTCGTGCGGCTCGGGACCGAGGAAGGCGAGCAGCACGTTCGCGGCCCACGTCGTCGGGAGGTACGGAGACGCCGGCGCCTCGAATGCCGCGAGGAACGCGGCGAAGCCGGCGAGCTCGGACGGGCTCGCGAGGCGCTCGGGGCGGACGAGGCGGAGCGCCAGGTACCCGCCCGCGATCAGCGCCACGCTGGCGACGACGAGCACGTCGCGCATGCGGCGTGCCGGGAACACGAGCACGAGGATGGTGGTCAGCATCACGCCGAGCGCCGCGGGGATCACGAGGAAGGGGATCAGCGTCGCGAGCGTCGCCAGGTAATAGAGCGGCCCGGCATGGAAGACGACGCCGTACGCGAGGAACACCGGGAAGCCGAAGAGCAGCACCATCCACGACGACGCGACCAGCGTCTCGACGAAGCGCGCCTGGTGCAGACGGCGAAACGGCACCGGCGCCACCATCAAGAAGCGCACGTCGGCGGAGAGGTAGTAGGTCGTGAGCGCCGTCACGACGTTACTGATGAGAAGGATCGCGAAGAAGCTCACGAACAGCATGACGAGCAGTCGCTGCGTCAGCACCGGTCCGAGCGCGGTGATCGTCTGGAAGAACCGGAGCGTGTGCGCGAAGAGGAAGAAGCTCCCGACCCAGAAGAGCGCCGTCAGCAGCATGAGCGCCCACGCGCGGGTCGGCCGGCGGCGCAGCGCGTTCCGTGTCGCCATCACGCGCGGGGCGAGCAGCGTCGAGAGAGGTGCGGGGGCGGGCACCGCGCCGGTGTCGCCGAGCTCGCGCGCCGTGGCGCTCACGCTCCCCGATCCTCGGTCCCCGTGAGCGACAAAAAGACCGACTCGAGGGAGCCTTCGCTGCTCGCGAGATCGGGGAGCTCGCTCGCCCGGACGCGGAGCTCGGCGAGCGTGCCCTCCGCGACGAGCTTTCCGTGGTCGAGGATGCCGATCCGGTCGCAGAGCTCCTCCGCGACCGGGAGGCTGTGCGTCGAGAGGAAGATCGTGACGCCGCTCGCGGCGAGGCCGCCGAGCAGCTGGCGGAGTGCCAACGCGCCTTGCGGGTCCATGCCGACCATCGGCTCGTCGAGGATCAGGATGCGCGGGCGGTGCATCAGCGCGGCGGCGAGGGCCAAGCGTTGCTTCATGCCGTGCGAGAACGTTTCGACCAGCTCCTGCCCCCGGTCGGCGAGGCCGAACTCCTCGAGCAGGTCGACGGTCCGGTCGGCCATGTCATCGCGGTCGAGCCGGTAGAGGCCGCCGATGAAGCGCAGGAACTCGGTCGCGGTCAGCTTGTCGTAGAGGAAGGGCTGGTCGGGGACGTAGCCGAGGAGCGCTTTCGCCGCCTCCGGTGCGGCCGCGAGGTCGTGGCCGCCGAGCAGCACCTGGCCCGCGCTCGGCTCGAGCAGGCCGACCATCATGCGGATGGTCGTCGTCTTGCCCGCGCCGTTCGGACCGAGGAACCCGAACACCTCGCCCGGAGCGATCTCGAGGTCGAGGTCGTGGACGGCGACGAGGTCGCCGTACTTCTTCTGGAGCGCAATGCACTGGATCATTCGGACGTCTCCTCCACCACCGCGAACGCGAGCTGGCCGATGATGCCCATGAGCGCCATCTGCTGCTCGAGTCCGCCTTCGATCAACTTCACGTGCGTGGCGTCGGCGGGGAGTTGATCGAAGATCGCGTCCGCGCTCACCCAGGCGCCGAGCCACAGCTCGTTCCACGCGTGATAGTAGAAACCGTCGTTCGCGTACACCGCTCCGGCGATGATGCGGGCCGGGATTCCCGCCGCCCGGGCCAGCGCGGCGAGCAGCACGGCGTGCTCGTTACAGTCGCCGCGCCGGCTCGCGAGCACCTCGCGCGCGCTCGGGACGGTGATGCTCGGGGCCTGGTCGAGCTCGTCGTGGACCCAGCCGACGAGGCGTTCGGCGGCCGTGCGGGCGTCGGTGGCGCCGTCCACCGCGTCGCGGGCCGCCTGCCGGATCGCCGCGTCGTCGGACTCGATGAACGGGCTCGCGGTCCGGGTCGCGGTGTCGAGGTCGGCCGGGACGTCGCCGAGCCGGCCCGCGTCCACGGGCCACGCCTCCCGTGCGATCGCGAGGAGGTCGCCGTCGCGCTGCTGCCGGGGCGGGTCGCTGGGGATCGCCGGCGCCGCTTTGCCGCGGACCCGGAGCGTCAGGCGCCGTGCCGCCCGCGGGTCGCGGATCGTGCCGTCGAGCGGGATGCCCGTCGCGGCGACGAGGTCGAGCGGGGCGGCGTCGACGGCACCCGCGAGCGCGACGTCGCGCGGCTCACGCTCCAGCGTGAAGCCGAGGAGCGCTTCCTCGCGGACGACGTTGCCATCCGCGTCGATCCACGCCCGCGTCTTCACGCTCTGGTGCTCCTCGGCGATCCGCAGCGTGTCGACGACGCCGGTCTTCGTCTGCAGGCGCTCGCGCGCCTCGATCTGTACGACGAGCGGCTCGCTCCGCGCCGTCAGCGGGCTGAAGACCGGCACGCTGTAGCGGGTGCCCGGCTCGGGATGGTCTGCGAGCACGCGGGGACGAAGCGTGCTCGGGAGCGCGATCGGCTCGGTGAGGGGCAGGACGAGGTCGGCCTCGCCGCCTTTGGGGCCGTAGCGCGCGCGGAGTGTGCGGCCGTCGCTCGTTCCGCTCGCGATGAACGTCGTGGCGGGCGTGACCAGTGTGTAGGCGAACGAGCGGAGCACGAACGCGTCGTCGGTCTCCGCGCGCAGCGTGCTCTCGAGCTTCTGATGCGTGCCGAGCATCGCGAGCGTCACGATCGAGTCTTCCGTGAACGTGTAACCGCCGTCGTCGCGCGCGACGACGCGGTGGGCGTGGCCGATCTTCCGCCCGTCCTTGTAGATGCCGAACCATTCGTCGCGCGCGGCGAGGTCGGTGAGCGGCGGCGGCGTCTGCGACGCCGGCGCGGGCGCGTTCTGCTTCCGCACGAGCGCTGCCATCAGCAGCACCCATGACGCGGCGACGGCAAGGGCGAAAACGCGTCTCATCGAGCGACGTGCGCTACGTACTCGAAGGCCGACGGCGATTCAATTCGATTGCGTTGCCGCCGCCGCGTGCCGGGGTGTAGAGACATCGCATGGCGTCCGCTGCCGGTCCGACCGAGTTCCCGATCGTGCACTGTGCGGTGTGCGACGCGGACGTGCTCGGCTGGCTCGACCTCGACGAGCACGATCGCGAGGTCACGCGCTGCCTCGAATGCTCGACGGTCGCCGCCGCCTCGGCGATCAGCTTCGGCGACCTCCACACGATCGAGGAGCTCGGGTACGGCTTCGTGCTCCCCGAAGGCGGCTGCGGCCGGCCGGACTGCGGCAATGGCCGCTGCGGCCGCTCCTAGAACGCAGGTTGCTGAAAAAGGCCGATCTGCGTCGTTGCTTCCTCACTCACTTGTGCGGCGTAGC